>NZ_CP092827.1:964642-1269285 GCF_022533585.1 Pseudomonas sp. LS.1a | reverse complement strand
TGCACGGCGCTTTTCCAGCCCTCGTTGACCGGCAAATCGACGAAACGCCGCAGCTGGCTGCCGTACTCCGGTCGCATGCGCCGGCTGCCCAGCGGTGTAGTGAGGATGTCTTCGATGGACTGGCGCAGGTGATCGATGCCGGCCAAGGGCTGACCGGTGCGGCGGTCCATGCCGATCATGGTAAGCCTCCCTGTTCATGGGTATGCATGGCATTCTCCTGATATGAAAAAGCCCGCATGGGCGGGCTCGATTCAGTGTTTGTGGTTGGCCGTGTTGCCGGCGGTATCGATGATCCGCCCACCGCCGTTGATATCACCGCTGACCTGCAGCGGGCCATCGATCGTGACATTGCCGGAGAGGTTGATGGTTGCGGCCTGCAGGCTGATCGCACCGTCGCTGACCTGCACCGTGCCGGCGCCAACCTTGATGGTCGCGCTGCCAGCCGGCAGCTGGATGTCATAGTGGCTGGCCTGCCAGTCGTAGCTGATTGAACCGCCATCGGCGAAGCGCCACACTTCGGTATGCCCACGGTTGTCCGCTGCGCCACCGGCATTGCCATACAGGCCAGGCAGGAAGGTGCCCTGGGCCGGCTCGCCGCTGGGGCTGAGCAACACACCCTGCTCACCCAGACTGGGCGCCCGCCAGTGCCTGGCCTGGCCGGCCGCCTGGGCGTGCCAGCGCAACCAGGCGCTGGTCCAGCCGCTACCGTCGGACACCCGGACCCTGGCCGCGGCAAGGTCCAGCGCAACCACCCGGCAGGGGATGACCATGCACGCCAGCATGCGGTCATGCATTGCTGTGACGTAGCTCATGCCAGGTCCTCCGGCGCAACATAGTGTGCTTCGTTACCCTGCCCGGTATCGGGTGCAAAACCCAGTACCAGGCTACCGGGCGGCTGATCCGGCCAGTTCCAGCGCGGCTCGCCAAGCAGCACCGGCTGGTCCCAGCGCACAGTCCAGGCGTTACCCTGGAACTGCGCCTGCAGGTTGCGGCTGGCTTCGACGAATTCCAGCGCCCAATGCTGCTGGCGTAGCAGGTCCATCAGTTGCGCGGCCAGCAGGCTGCCCTGGAGCCGCGCCTCTGGATTGGCACTGTCGGCGGTGATATCCGCCTCGAAGGTGGCAATCAACACCGAGCGGCCATCCCGCGGTGCCGCATCGGCCGTCATGCGGACGATGCCGTGGCGCAGCGAGGGCCGCTCTGGAACATTTCCTACGGCGGTATAGGTATCTACCGATGCCAGCTCCGGCATTGCCTCACGAATGGTTGCCGTCACTGCGCCATGCAAAATGGCCAGTTCGCTCATGCATATTCTCCTTATCGCTCGTCGGGCTGTGTGCTGTCGCGCAAGCCCAGGCGCCGGATCGCCCAGCGTTCATACAAGCGCATGGCAACATCGGCGCCGCCGACCGCCGTCAGGCAGCCGAAGGCACTGGCCGCCCAGATCGACAGGCCGCCGGCATACAGCAGCATCACTGTCGATACCCCGCAGACCATGCAGGCCCCGGAGCGCAGCGCCAGCCGTCGCAGCAGCGACCAACCGGTGGCACCGGCCTTGTCGGCCCGCCACATTTCGCCGCTCAAACCGCCCAGCAATGCCAGGACGATTACCAGCCAGAGCGGCATCTCGAGTAACGCCTGTTGCTCGTTCGTCACTGTCCTGTCTCCTGTGTAATGCCTGTTGGCAAGCGCCAACAGATCGGTGGTGGGTATGCTGTGTTGCAAAAGATCGGCATTCCAAAAAGCCCGGCTCGCCAGGCTCTTTAGTAATGCGTTGACGAACCGCCGGCCACGCCTGGTGACGCCGTGCGGTTCCGCTACAAATTGGTGACTCCGACCGCGGCTGCCTGCCCGCCGGATAACTGATCGTGGTGCTTTACGCTGCACACCCGGGCCAGTTGCCAACCCTCTGGACAGTTGAGGCCTGTCCATCGCTGCCTGTGTAACAACCGGTTTCCGTCCGGCTTGAGACACAGGCTATGCATTAATGCATATGCAGTCAATGCATTTCTTCAAATTTCTATGCGTTATTTTTTGCTGTTATGCATGTAGGCCATGCACGGCCTGCCTTGTAGGGATTTTCTGCAGGCGAAAAAAAACCCGCCGTAGCGGGTTTCTTGGGTCGGGGGCATCAGCGCGCGTACATGCCCCACCAGAACACATGCCCGAGCAGGCTGATCTGCTCATCCTGCATCTGCTGGAAACTGTAGTCCTCGTCGGGATGCTCGTCGCGGTTGAAGCTGCGCAGGCGAATGCCGGTAGGCAGCCGATAGACCTGCTTCACGCGCAGCTGACCATTATGGTTGATGGCGTAGAGGTCGCCATCGATGATGTCGCCGATCGCACACTTGCCGGTGTTCACCCCCACCGTCGCGCCATCCCGCAGCACTGGCAGCATGCTGTTGCCACGCACGGTCACGCACTTGGCCTGGTCGAACTGCACGCCGTTGTGGCGCAGGCTGCGCTTGCCGAAGCGCAGGCGCGCACGCTCGCTCTCTTCGATGACGAATCTTCCTGATCCCGCTGCCAATTCAACCTCGCGAAGGAAAGGTACCGACACCTCGTCATCCTCGACGGGGGTTTCATCGTCCCACAGGCTTATGTCGCTGAGGTCGGCATGACCATGGGCCGGCAGCGCGGCTTCGCGAGACTCGCCAAGCTCGGCGCGGCCACGCAATTGTTCGGTGCTCACGCCGAAGTACTCGGCGATCTTCGACACGTGCTTGTCGGACGGGTCGACGATCTTGCCGCCGAGAATCCGCGACAAGGTGGATTGAGGAACACCCGTGCGTCGATACAGCTCCGTCGGGGACAGGCCGTGGCGATCGAGCAGTGCTCTGAGGACAGTGGCTACGTTGCGTTTTTGCATAGCATGCATAATGCAGGCACAAGGCATGAAATGCAATGCACACCGCACCGTGATGATGCATGCAGCGCCGCGCCTGCATCAGCTCGAAAAAGCCTGTACCATTGCCGGTTTCACAAACGCCAACCAGATCACCCGCTGTAAGGCCCTGAATGTCTGATCTTTCCGCACACACCCCGATGATGCAGCAGTACTGGAAGCTGAAAAGCCAGCACCCGGACCAGCTGATGTTCTACCGCATGGGCGACTTCTACGAAATCTTCTACGAAGATGCGAAAAAAGCCGCAAAACTGCTGGACATCACCCTGACCGCGCGCGGCCAGTCGGCCGGCCAGTCCATCCCCATGTGCGGGATTCCGTTCCATTCGCTGGAAGGCTACCTGGCCAAGCTGGTCAAGCTCGGCGAATCGGTGGTGATCTGCGAGCAGATCGGCGACCCCGCCACCAGCAAGGGCCCGGTGGAGCGCCAGGTGGTGCGCATCATCACCCCCGGCACGGTCAGCGACGAGGCCCTGCTCGACGAGCGTCGCGACAACCTGATTGCCGCGCTGCTCGGTGACGAGCGCCTGTTCGGCCTGGCCGTGCTGGACATCACCAGCGGCAACTTCAGCGTGCAGGAGATCAAGGGCTGGGAAAACCTGCTGGCCGAGCTCGAGCGCCTGAACCCGGTCGAGCTGCTGATCCCCGACGACTGGCCGCGCGACCTGCCTGCCGAGAAACGTCCCGGGGCCCGTCGCCGTGCGCCATGGGACTTCGACCGCGACTCGGCGCGCAAGGCCCTGTGCCAACAGTTCGCGACCAAGGACCTCAAAGGCTTTGGCTGCGACAAGCTGACCCTGGCCATCGGTGCAGCCGGCTGCCTGCTGATCTACGCCAAGGAAACCCAGCGCACTGCCCTGCCGCACCTGCGCAGCCTGCGCCACGAACGCCTGGACGACACGGTCATCCTCGACGGCGCCAGCCGCCGCAACCTGGAGCTGGACATCAACCTGGCCGGCGGCCGTGACAACACCCTGCAGTCGGTGATCGACCGCTGCCAGACCGCCATGGCCAGCCGTTTGCTGAGCCGTTGGCTGAACCGCCCGTTGCGCGACCTCAAGGTGCTGCAGGCACGTCAGGACTCGATCCGCTGCCTGCTCGACGGCTACCGCTTCGAGAAGCTGCAGCCGCAGCTCAAGGAAATTGGCGATATCGAGCGGATTCTCGCCCGAATCGGCCTGCGCAACGCCCGCCCACGCGACCTGGCACGCCTGCGCGATGCCCTGGGCGCGCTGCCCGAGCTGCAGAACGCCATGGCCGAGCTGGAGGCGCCGCACCTGGCGCGCCTGGCTGCCATTACCGGCACCTACCCCGAACTGGCCAGCCTGCTGGAGCGGGCGATCATCGACAACCCGCCGGCGGTGATCCGCGATGGCGGCGTGCTCAAGGCCGGCTATGACAACGAACTGGACGAGTTGCTGGCGATCAGCGAGAACGCCGGCCAGTTCCTGATCGACCTGGAAGCCCGGGAAAAGGCCCGCACCGGCCTGGCCAACCTCAAGGTCGGCTACAACCGCGTGCATGGCTACTTCATCGAGCTGCCGACCAAGCAGGCCGAGCAGGCCCCGGGCGACTACATCCGCCGCCAGACCCTCAAGGGCGCCGAACGTTTCATCACCCCGGAGCTGAAGGCGTTCGAGGACAAGGCGCTGTCGGCCAAGAGCCGCGCCCTGGCCCGCGAGAAGATGCTCTACGACGCCCTGCTGGAAACCCTGATCAGTCACCTGGCACCGCTGCAGGACAGCGCCGCCGCCCTGGCCGAACTGGACGTGCTCAGCAACCTGGCCGAACGTGCGCTGAACCTCGACCTGAACTGCCCGCGCTTCGTCGACGAGCCATGCCTGCGCATCGAGCAGGGCCGCCACCCGGTGGTGGAACAGGTACTGACCACGCCATTCGTGGCCAACGACCTGAACCTGGACAACAGCACGCGCATGCTGATCATCACCGGCCCGAACATGGGCGGTAAGTCCACCTACATGCGCCAGACCGCCCTGATCGTGCTGCTGGCGCACATCGGCAGCTTCGTGCCGGCAGCCAGCTGCGAGCTGTCACTGGTCGACCGCATCTTCACCCGCATCGGCTCCAGCGACGACCTGGCCGGCGGCCGCTCGACCTTCATGGTCGAGATGAGCGAAACCGCCAACATCCTGCACAACGCCACCGACCGCAGCCTGGTACTGATGGACGAAGTGGGCCGCGGCACCAGCACCTTCGACGGCCTGTCGCTGGCCTGGGCCGCCGCCGAGCGCCTGGCCCAACTGCGTGCCTACACGCTGTTCGCCACGCACTACTTCGAGCTCACCGTGCTGCCGGAAAGCGAGCCACTGGTGGCCAATGTGCACCTGAACGCCACCGAGCACAACGAACGCATCGTGTTCCTGCACCACGTGCTGCCTGGCCCTGCCAGCCAGAGCTACGGCCTGGCCGTGGCACAGCTGGCCGGCGTGCCAACGGCCGTCATCCAGCGTGCCCGCGAACACCTGGGGCGGCTGGAAACCACCAGCCTGCCGCATGAACAACCCCCGGCCCAAAAGGCCAAGGACGTGCCACAGGTCCCGCACCAGAGCGACCTGTTCGCCAGCCTGCCACACCCGGCCATCGAGAAGCTGGGCAAGCTGCAGCTGGACGACATGACCCCGCGTCAAGCTATCGAAATGCTATATCAACTAAAGAACCTGTTATAACGGCGCCCACTACAAGCTGGTAGAATCCGCCGCGGTTTGCTGGTGCTGCAGGCTATTAGCCTGGCCTGCAGCCACATACCCGTAAACCGCGCGGCCCTGAGAGGAAGGGCCGCCGCCGTCGCCTGAGGAGAGAATTAGAAATGACCTTCGTCGTCACCGACAACTGCATCAAATGCAAATACACCGACTGCGTGGAAGTCTGTCCGGTGGACTGCTTCTACGAAGGCCCGAACTTCCTGGTCATCCACCCGGACGAGTGCATCGACTGCGCCCTGTGCGAGCCGGAGTGCCCAGCGCAAGCCATCTTCTCGGAAGACGAAGTGCCTGCGGGCATGGAGAACTTCATCGAGCTGAACGCCGAACTGGCGGAAATCTGGCCGAACATCACCGAGCGTAAGGACGCCCTGCCGGACGCTGAAGAGTGGGATGGCAAGACTGGCAAGATTGCAGACCTGGAGCGCTGATAGCGTCCGGACACGAAAAAGGCCCCTCGGGGCCTTTTTTGTTTTTCTGCGGACAAAAAAAGGGGCGGTTTGACCCGCCCACATTTTTTCCGTAGTCCCTGCTTGTCCCAAACATCATCCTGATGAAATCGCCTCTTGCGATGTCCTTGGCCTTCCTCCTGAAAGCCTGTGCATGTCCCTGTGCACAGTTCGAATACTAGCGACTTGAGCAGGGCCGGCAACCGCGAAACCTCACAGGGTGTTGCAGGTGACACATTTCCTCACAGCTGAATAAGCCAGGTTTTTCAATGTGTTGGGAAAACGCAGGCTCTGGATACGACAATGATTTACTGAAGCGTACATAGAAGGCTTACAAAACAAGTAAGCAAAGGCTTACACGCGATGTTACTGGGGTAGCGCAGTACATAATGTCTTGGGGCTGCTTTGCAGCCCTTTCGCGACACAAGGCCGCACCCACAGGATAGTGGTGCATTCAAAGGCGATGAAGTACCTGTGGGAGCGGCCTTGTGTCGCGAAAGGGGCGCAAAGCGCCCCCGGCAATTTTGAATGGGGCACCTCTGATCGCCACATACAAAAACGCCCCGAAATCATCGGGGCGCTTTGTGTTGCAGGCTTGCGCTACTGGAACAACGACTCACTGGAAAGGCCGTTCTTTTCGAGGATCTCGCGCAAACGCTTGAGCCCCTCGACCTGGATCTGCCGCACCCGCTCACGGGTCAGGCCGATCTCCAGGCCAACATCTTCCAGGGTGCTGCTTTCATGCCCGCGCAGGCCAAAGCGACGCACCACCACTTCACGCTGCTTGTCGGTCAACTCTCCCAGCCACTGGTCGATGCTCTGCGACAGGTCGTCATCCTGCAGCAGTTCGCACGGGTCGCTCGGACGGTCGTCGGTCAAGGTATCGAGCAGGGTCTTGTCCGAGTCCGGGCCGAGCGATACATCCACCGAAGACACCCGCTCGTTCAGGCCCAGCATGCGCTTGACCTCGGCGACCGGCTTTTCCAGCAGGGTGGCGATTTCTTCTGGCGAGGGTTCGTGGTCCAGCTTCTGGGTCAGCTCGCGCGCCGCACGCAAGTAGACGTTCAGTTCCTTGACCACGTGGATCGGCAGGCGGATGGTGCGGGTCTGGTTCATGATCGCCCGCTCAATGGTCTGGCGAATCCACCAGGTCGCATAGGTCGAGAAACGGAAACCACGCTCCGGGTCGAACTTCTCGACCGCACGGATCAGCCCCAGGTTACCCTCCTCGATCAGGTCGAGCAGCGACAGGCCGCGATTCACGTAACGACGGGCAATTTTTACAACCAGGCGCAGGTTGCTTTCGATCATGCGCTTGCGGCCGGCAGGGTCGCCCTTTTGCGACAAGCGCGCAAAGTGCACTTCCTCTTCCGGCGAAAGCAGAGGCGAGAATCCGATCTCGTTGAGATACAGCTGGGTGGCATCGAGCGCCCGGCTGTAATCGATGTACTTGTGTTGCTTGAGCGAAGAGCCCGACTTGGCCCTCGTCCGAACCGAAGATACAGCAGGTTCGTCTGACACCACATCCGTTTCCAAAACGATGCCCGTCTCCATCAGGAGGACGTCATCGTCGATGTCAAACTCCGGCACTTCTTTACTGAGAGCCATTGTTATAGTCCTTTGCTGAGTTCGAACTCAGACTCGAGCGGCACCTATCTCCTTGGCAGCGCTGGAGCCTGTCCCCTCTACATCACAGGAACAGGCCGGGCACAACGGTCAACGACGTGGCAGGAACTGGAGCGGATCGACGGGTTTACCCTGGCGGCGAATCTCGAAATGCAGCTTCACCCGATCAGTGCCCGTGGACCCCATTTCAGCAATCGACTGCCCTGCCTTGACCTGCTGCCCCTCCCGAACCAACAGCCTGCGGTTATGGCCGTAGGCACTGACGTAGGTATCGCTGTGCTTGATGATGATCAGTTCGCCGTAGCCCCTCAAGCCACTCCCGGCGTAAACCACTGCACCATCAGACGCAGCAAAAACAGGCTGTCCCAAATCACCGGCGATATCAATGCCTTTATTCAAACTACCGTTTGAAGCGAATTTTCCAATCAGCACGCCGTTGGCAGGCCAGGTCCAGCCGCCTACCGCGCGCTCCGCAGCAGGCACGGTAGCGACCACCGGGGCGCTGCTGGAGGCTACCGGCGTGGCCGGTTTGCTGGTGTTGGCAGGGGCTGTGGCGGTGCTTCCCACAGGCCGCCGGATGACCGTGGTCTTGCTCGACGACGACGGGCTGGACACCACCGTGGTGCTGCCGGTAGAGCCGCTGCTGAAACGAATCGCTTGCCCCGGGCGAATGGTGTAAGGCGCCGCGATGCCGTTGCGCGCGGCCAGCTCCTTGTAGTCCCAACCATAACGGAAGGCGATGGAGAACAGCGTATCGCCAGGTTTGACGATGTACTGCCCGGTGGTTACCGCCGGGCGCTTGGGCACGGTGTTACTGCGGTCGACCACCCGCGCGCTGTTGCTGCTGGTGCTCGAGCAACCTACCAGTAGCGTGCCCATGGCCAGTGCAATCACCAGAAGCGTGAAACCCGACCCGTCCTTGCGCTGCCGAATGACTGTGTGACCCACCCGCGCTCCCCTCATGGTGCCGAAAAACGATATGAAGACAAGAAATGCAATATTGTTGCAATTATAACCAAGCCCGCCCGCATTGGCAGGGTTGGTGAAGGACTGCTGCAAAGCCTTGGTGCAAGCTGTGCGCTAGCGCTTCACCCCGCCAGATAGACAGGGCGCTGCTGCAAGAATTCGGTGCTGGCGCAAAAATATCGCGTAGCTCGAACCCGCAGTGTTCAGGCCAGCGGACCGTTGAGCAGCGGTACGAAGCGCACGGCCCCCAGCACGCGACGGGAGAATCCATGCTCCTCGCGCACGATCAGCATCAGTTGCTGGGTTTCGCCGGCTGGCCCCACCGGGATCACCATACGGCCACCGGGTGCCAGCTGGTCGAGCAGTGCCTGCGGCACTTCCGGCGCCACGGCGGTGACGATGATGCCGTTGTACGGCGCCAGCGCCGGCCAGCCCTCGCAACCGTCGCCCCAGCGGAACACCACGTTGCGCAGGTTCAGCTCCACCAGGCGCTCCTTGGCCCGGTCCTGCAGCACCTTGATGCGCTCCACCGAGAATACCCGCTCGACCAGCTGGGCCAGGATCGCCGTCTGGTAGCCCGAGCCGGTGCCGATCTCCAGCACCTTGTCCAGCGGCCCGGCCTCGAGCAGCAGCTCGCTCATGTGGGCAACCATGAACGGTTGCGAGATGGTCTGGTTGTGGCCGATCGGCAGCGCAGTGTCTTCGTAGGCGCGATGCGCCAGTGCCTCGTCGACGAACAGGTGGCGCGGGGTACGACGGATCACGTCGAGCACCTTGGTGTTCGAAACGCCCTCTTCGCACAAACGCTGGATCAGCCTCTCCCGGGTACGCTGGGAGGTCATGCCGATGCCACGCCGCAGCATATCGTCCTCGCGCATCAGAGCAGGCCCTCCAGCCAACCGTCGAGCTGCTCGAAGGCATCACTGAAGGTGCGGTCGAGCTGCAGCGGAGTAATCGATACGTAGCCTTGCATCACCGCGTGGAAGTCGGTGCCCGGGCCGCCGTCCTCGGCATCCCCGGCCACGGCGATCCAGTAGCCTTCCTTGCCGCGCGGGTTGACCACCTTGGTCGGCGCCGCCGCCCGCGCCCGGTGACCGAGGCGGGTGAGCTGGATGCCACGAATGTGCTCCAGCGGCAGGTTGGGGATGTTGACGTTGAGTACGGTGCGTGGTGGCAAGGCCAGGCGCGACTGCGCCTCGACCAGGCGGCGAGCGATATGGGCCGCAGTCGGCAGGTTGTCCGGCTGGCGCGACAACAGCGAAAACGCCAGTGAGGTACCGCCGAGGAAACGGCCTTCCAACGCGGCCGCGACCGTACCCGAATAGAGCACGTCGTCGCCCAGGTTGGCACCGAGGTTGATCCCCGACACGACCATGTCCGGCGCCTGCGGCAACAGCCCGTTGAGCCCCAGGTGCACGCAGTCGGTCGGCGTGCCGTTGAGGCTGATGAAGCCGTTGGCCAAGGTCTGCGGGTGCAGTGGCCGGTCCAGCGTCAGCGAACTGCTGGCGCCGCTCTTGTCTTGATCCGGGGCAATCACCACGCACTCGGCGTAATCCGCCAGTGCAGCGTGCAGCGCGGCGATGCCGGGTGCGGTAACACCGTCGTCGTTCGAAATCAGAATACGCATGAGCTGTCCGTCTGCCCTGCCGACACCAGATCCACGACTTCGCGCACCACCACGGTGGCGAAGCATCCGGCCGGAAGGACGAATTCCAGTTGCAGGATATCAGGCTCGGGATAATGCCACGTAAGGCCGCCAATAGGGAGCCGCAGAATGCGTCGTTCGTGATCCATGCCCGCCTGGGTCAACCACTGGCAAAGTGCCGGCTGACGCGCGCCGACGGCGTTTTCCAACTGTGCAGTGACACCAGCGGCCGGCGAATCGCCCGCGCCCCACATCGGGCCGGTCGGGTGCAGGTCGAGAATCGCCAGGCGCGGGTCGGCACATTCCGCCTCACCCGCCGGGAAGAAGCTGCGGCTGTCGGTGAACGCCAGCAGGTCGCCCACCTGGGCCCGCGCCCAGCTGCCATCGGCGACACGGGCCGCCAACAGCTGGTTGAACAGGTAGCTGCGCCCGGCCGACAGCAGCCGCGAGCGCACGTTGCGCTGCTCGGGCAGGGCCTTGCGTGCGGCCCAGTCGAGGGCGTCGTGAACGTTGCCACCACCGTGGCCGAAGCGCTGGGTGCCGAAATAGTTGGGCACGCCGTGCTGTTTGAGCTGTTCCAGGCGCGCATCCACCGCCTGGTGATCGGCAGCCAGGGCAGTCAGGCGCAGCGTGAAGCCGTTGGCCGAATGCGCGCCGCGCTGCAGCTTGCGCTGGTGGCGCACCTGCTTGAGCACGCGCAGGCTGGCATCCTCGGCACGCGACAGGTCCGGGTCGGCCTTGCCCGGCAGGTGCAGGCTGAACCACTGGCGGGTCAGGGCCTGGCGGTCCTTGAGGCCGGCGTAGCTGATCGTGCGCACCGGCACGCCAGCGGCACGGGCCAGGCGGCGGGCGGCCTCCTCGGTGTTCAGGTCTCGCTTTTCGACCCACAGCCACAGGTGCTCGCCCTGGCCCGACAGCGGGATGTCCAGCACTTCGTCGACCTGGAAATCTTCAGCCACCGCCTTGAGGACGGCGGTACCCAGTGGTTCGCCCGATGCGCGCGGGCCCAGCAGTTCCAGTTCGGTCATGCGGGTAGCAGCAGGGCTACCGAATGCACGGCGATGCCCTCCTCGCGGCCGGTGAAGCCCAGCTTCTCGGTGGTGGTAGCCTTGACGTTGACCTGGTCGAGTTCGACCTGCAGGTCTTCGGCGATCAGCTGGCGCATGGTTTCGATGTGCGGGGCCATCTTCGGCGCCTGGGCGACGATGGTGGCGTCGACGTTGCCGACCTTCCAGCCCTTGGCCTGGACGATGCCGACCACATGGCGCAGCAGCACGCGGCTGTCGGCACCTTTGAACTGCGGGTCGGTGTCGGGGAAGTGCTTGCCGATATCGCCCAGCGCTGCCGCGCCAAGCAAGGCATCGCTCAGGGCGTGCAGCAGTACGTCGCCGTCGGAGTGGGCCAGGAGGCCGTATTTGTGGGGGATACGCACCCCGCCCAGGGTAATGAAATCACCGTCGCAGAAACGGTGCACATCGTAGCCGTGGCCAATACGCATAGAAAAACGCCCTGAATGAGTCAGGGCGTGATTCTACCTGCTTTTGAGGCATTGGGGCTGGGGTGATTGGCACCGCATTGTCTGCGCCTGTGGGATCGAGCGCCGCGCGGGCGGCGCTCGATCTTGCAGGCATCCAAGATGCTACGCCTTACACCCGCCCCAAAGCCACCGCATGATGACGCAGATGCTCCTCGATGAAGCTGGCAATGAAGTAGTAGCTGTGGTCATAGCCAGGCTGCAGGCGCAAGATCAGTTCATGCCCCCCTTTGCGTGCCGCCTGCTCCAGGGCTTCAGGCTTGAGTTGCTTCTCGAGGAAGTCGTCGCGGTCGCCCTGGTCCACCAGCAATGGCGGGCACTCGCCGGCCGGAGTTTCGGCCAGCAGCACGCTGGCATCCCACTCGCGCCAGCGCGCACGGTCTTCACCCAGGTAGCGGCTGAAGGCTTTCTCGCCCCACGGGCAATCCATGGGGTTGCTGATCGGCGAGAACGCCGACACCGAGCGGTAGCGCCCCGGGTTGCGCAAGGCGCACACCAGCGCGCCATGCCCACCCATGGAGTGGCCACTGATGCTGCGCTCGCCCGAGGCGGGGAAGTGTGCCTCGATCAACGCAGGCAACTCCTCCACCACATAGTCGTGCATGCGGTAGTGCTGGGCCCAGGGCTGCTGAGTGGCATTCAGGTAGAAGCCGGCACCCAGGCCGAAGTCCCAGGCGCCGTCCGGGTCGCCCGGCACCTGCTCGCCACGCGGGCTGGTGTCGGGGGCGACGATGATCAGCCCAAGCTCAGCGGCCAGGCGCTGGGCGCCGGCCTTCTGCATGAAGTTCTCGTCGGTACAGGTGAGGCCGCTGAGCCAGTACAGCACTGGCAGCTTCTCGCCCTGTTCGGCCTGCGGCGGCAGGTAGACGGCGAACACCATGTCGCAGCCCAGCACCTTGGAGTGATGCCGGTAACGCTTGTGCCAGCCGCCGAAGCTCTTCTGGCAGGAGATGTTATCCAGGCTCATGGCAAACCTCAGAAGTGGATCACGCTGCGGATGCTCTTGCCTTCATGCATCAGGTCGAAGGCCTTGTTGATGTCTTCCAGGCCCATGGTGTGGGTGATGAAGGTATCCAGCGGGATCTCGCCCTTCTCGGACATTTCCACGTAGCTTGGCAGCTCGCTGCGGCCACGCACGCCGCCGAACGCAGAACCACGCCATACACGGCCGGTGACCAGCTGGAACGGACGGGTGGCGATTTCCTGACCGGCACCCGCCACACCGATGATCACCGACTCGCCCCAGCCCTTGTGGCAGCATTCCAGCGCAGCACGCATCAGCTGCACGTTGCCGATGCACTCGAAGGAGAAGTCCACGCCGCCGTCGGTGAGGTCGACGATCACTTCCTGGATCGGGCGGTCGTAGTCTTTCGGGTTGATGCAGTCGGTGGCACCCAGCTGGCGGGCGATTTCGAACTTGGCCGGGTTGATGTCGATGGCGATGATGCGCGAGGCCTTGGCCTTGACCGCACCGATCACCGCCGACAGGCCGATGCCGCCCAGGCCGAAGATGGCCACGGTGTCACCCGGCTTGACCTTGGCGGTGTTGAGCACCGCGCCGATACCGGTGGTGACGCCACAGCCCAGCAGGCAGACCTTTTCCAGTGGCGCTTCTTTCTGGATCTTGGCCACGGAGATTTCCGGCAGCACGGTGTACTCGGAGAAGGTCGAGGTACCCATGTAGTGGAACAGCTGCTGGCCCTTGTAGGAGAAGCGCGTGGTGCCGTCCGGCATCAGGCCCTTGCCCTGGGTGGCGCGGATGGCCTGGCACAGGTTGGTCTTGCCCGAGAGGCAGAACTTGCACTTGCCGCATTCCGGGGTGTACAGCGGGATGACGTGGTCACCGACGGCGACCGAGGTGACGCCCTCGCCTACTGCCTCGACGATCGCACCACCTTCGTGGCCGAGGATCGACGGGAAGATACCCTCCGGGTCGGCGCCGGACAGGGTGTAGGCGTCGGTATGGCAGACACCGCTGGCGACCACGCGCAGCAGCACTTCACCGGCCTTGGGCATGGCCACGTCGACTTCGACGATTTCCAGGGGTTTCTTGGCCTCGAAGGCTACGGCAGCACGGGACTTGATCATCAAAGGTCTCCAGACAGAGGGTCGATTCAGTCTGGCAGTGTAATTCACCGCCATTTGATGAATAATCCGGGCAAAGACAAAACATTATTGCCATGCAGGGATAATCAATGAGCAGCCGCTGGGAAGGCATCGACGAATTCGTCGCCGTGGCCGAGTCGGGCCAGTTCACCGCGGCCGCCGAGCGCCTGGGGGTTTCCTCGTCGCACATCAGCCGGCAGATCGCCCGGCTGGAAGAACGGCTGCAGACGCGCCTGCTGTACCGCAGTACTCGGCGGGTGACCCTGAGCGAGGCCGGGCAGACATTCCTGCAACACTGCCAGCGTCTGCAGGATGGCCGCGAGGAAGCCCTGCGCGCCATGGGCGACCTGGCCAGCGAACCCAAGGGGTTGCTGCGCATGACCTGCGCGGTGGCCTATGGCGAGCGCTTCATCGTGCCGCTGGTGACGCGGTTCATGGCGCTGTACCCGCAGTTGCGGGTGGATGTGGAACTGAGCAACCACACCCTCGACCTGGTGCATGAAGGCATGGACCTGGCCATCCGCCTGGGCCGGCTGGCCGACTCGCGACTGGTAGCAACCCGCCTGGCGCCTCGGCGCATGTACCTGTGCGCCTCACCGGCCTACCTGGAACGATATGGTCGGCCACACAGCCTGTCGGAACTGGCGCGGCACAATTGCCTGGTGGGCAGTTCGGACTTGTGGGCACTACTGCAGGACGGCCGTGAGATCAGCCAGCGCGTGCAGGGCAACTGGCGCTGCAACAGCGGGCAGGCGGTGCTGGATGCGGCGCTGCAGGGGATGGGGCTGTGCCAGTTGCCGGATTATTACGTGCTGGAGCACCTGAACAGTGGCGCGCTGGTGTCGTTGCTGGAGGCGCACCAACCGCCGAACACGGCGGTGTGGGCGCTGTATCCGCAGCAGCGGCACCTGTCGCCGAAGGTGCGGCGGTTGGTGGATTACCTGAAGGAAGGATTGGCGGGGTTGCCGGAGTATCGGCAAGGCTGAAGCGGCGTGTTGGCTGGACCGGCCTCTTCGCGGGTAAACCCGCTCCCACAGGTATCGCACATCCCTTCAGGTTTGCGCTGTACCTGTGGGAGCGGGTTTACCCGCGAAGAGGCCGGCACAGGAGCAAGAAATTCAGCGGCGCCCTGCCCAACGCTGGCGCAACCACTCCAGGTCTTCCGGCCGGGTCACCTTGATGTTGTCGCTGCGCCCTTCGACCAGCCGCGGCGCCTGGCCGGACCACTCGATGGCAGAGGACTCGTCGGTCACCGGCACATCCGACACCAGGCATTCGGCCAGCGCCCGATGCAAAGCCCCCAGGCGGAACATCTGCGGCGTATAGGCCTGCCAGATGGTGCTGCGGTCTACGGTAGCGCCCACCCGGCCATCGGCATTGGCCCGCTTGAGGGTATCGCGCGCCGGCACCGCCAGCAGGCCACCCACCGGGTCGTCCGCCAGCGCCGACAACAGCTTGTCCAGATCACTGCGCGCCAGGTTCGGTCGCGCGGCGTCGTGCACCAGCACCCAGTCGCTGTCCGCTGCCCCTTGGGCATGCAGCATCAGCAAGGCATTGAGCACCGAATCGGCACGCTCGCGGCCACCCGCTGCGCGCTGGATGCGCGGGTCGCTGGCGCAGCGCAGGCCAGGCCAGTACGGGTCGTCTTCGGCAATACTGACCACCACGCCCTTGAGCATCGGGTGGCCAAGAAAACAGTCGAGGCTGTGCTCGAGAATAGTCTGCCCGGCCAGCTCCAGGTACTGCTTGGGGCGGTCGGCAGCCATGCGGGCACCTACGCCCGCAGCAGGAATCACGGCCCAGAAGGCCGGTAACGTTTCGATCATTTTTGTGGCAACTGGAAGAGGGTTTCGCCCTCTTTGACCATTCCCAATTCGTGGCGAGCCCGTTCTTCAACGGTCTCCATGCCTTTTTTCAGCTCCAGCACTTCGGCATCGAGCACGCGGTTGCGCTCGAGCAAGCGCTCGTTTTCGGCATGCTGCTCGGCAATCTGCTGCTTCAGCTCGGTCACTTGCGCCAGGCTGCCGTTACCCACCCACAGGCGGTATTGCAGGCCACCCAGCAGCAGGAGCAGGACGAGGAACAACCAATAGGGACTGCGCATCACGTTATCCAGGTTAAAAAGGCTGCCGGGTACTTTTTACTTCGGGGCCTTGAATAGCACGAAGCCTGGCCGAGGCCAGGCTTCGTCGACAGAAACCCGTTGGAATGTAGGAAAGATCAGTACGAACGTTCCTACAACTCCGGCTGCTGTCTTTTTACCATCTCTTGCTTAGCCGCGAAACTCGGCACGACCGCGGTAAACCGCTTTGGCACCCAGTTGCTCTTCGATGCGCAGCAGCTGGTTGTACTTGGAAACGCGGTCGGAACGGCACAGCGAGCCAGTCTTGATCTGGCCAGCAGCGGTACCCACGGCCAGGTCGGCAATGGTCGAGTCTTCGGTTTCACCGGAACGGTGCGAGATCACCGCGGTGTAGCCTGCAGCCTTGGCCATCTGGATGGCTTCCAGGGTTTCGGTCAGCGAGCCGATCTGGTTGAACTTGATCAGGATCGAGTTACCGATGCCCTTCTCGATGCCTTCCTTGAGGATCTTGGTGTTGGTCACGAACAGGTCGTCGCCAACCAGCTGCACCTTGGCGCCGATCTTGTCGGTGAGGATCTTCCAGCCAGCCCAGTCGGACTCGTCCAGGCCGTCTTCGATCGAGATGATCGGGAAGCGCTCGGTCAGGCCTTTCAGGTACTCGGCGAAACCTTCTGCGTCGAACGACTTGCCTTCGCCGGACAGGTTGTACTTGCCGTCTTCGTAGAACTCGGAAGCCGCGCAGTCCAGGGCCAGGGTCACGTCGGTGCCCAGCTTGTAGCCGGCTTTTTCAACGGCTTCGGCGATGGCACCCAGGGCGTCTTCGTTGGAAGCCAGGTTAGGGGCGAAACCACCCTCGTCACCCACGGCGGTGTTCAGGCCACGGGCCTTCAGCACGGCTTTGAGGTGGTGGAAGATTTCGGTACCCATGCGCAGGCCGTCGGAGAAGGTCTTGGCGCCAACCGGCTGAACCATGAACTCCTGGATGTCGACGTTGTTGTCGGCGTGCTCGCCACCGTTGATGATGTTCATCATCGGTACCGGCATCGAGTACTGGCCCGGGGTGCCGTTCAGGTTGGCGATGTGCGCGTACAGCGGCAGGTCCTGGTCCTGGGCAGCGGCCTTGGCGGCAGCCAGGGAAACGGCCAGGATGGCGTTGGCGCCCAGCTTGGCCTTGTTCTCGGTACCGTCCAGCTCGATCATGGCGCGGTCCAGGGCCTTCTGGTCGGCAGGGTCCTTGCCCAGCAGCAGGTCACGGATCGGGCCGTTGATGTTGGCGACGGCCTTCAGCACGCCCTTGCCCAGGTAACGGCTCTTGTCGCCATCACGCAGCTCCAGCGCTTCGCGCGAGCCAGTGGAAGCACCGGACGGCGCGCAAGCGCTGCCGATGATGCCGTTGTCGAGCAGTACATCGGCTTCCACGGTGGGGTTGCCACGCGAATCGAGAACTTCACGACCTTTGATGTCGACGATTTTTGCCATTGTTGTAAGCACTCCAGAATTGACGAAAACAACTTAGCTTAGGAAATTCTTGCCGTTCACCGGGCGGACTTGCAGTGGGCAGGCCGGGTGAAGGGAACCCCTGACCGACTGGTCAGGGGTGGATCGGACGGTACTTTACCCGAGAATCGAGCTTTACGCGGTTTCTACCGTCGGAAAACTTTTCACCAGGTCGTCCAGTTGCTTGAGCTGGGCCAGGAACGGCTCCAGTTTGTCCAGGCGCAGGGCGCATGGGCCATCGCACTTGGCGTTGTCCGGATCGGGGTGGGCTTCGAGGAACAGCCCGGCCAGGCCCTGGCTCATGCCGGCCTTGGCCAGGTCGGTGACCTGGGCGCGGCGCCCCCCGGCGGAATCGGCGCGACCACCCGGCATCTGCAGGGCATGGGTCACGTCGAAGAACACCGGGTACTCGAACTGCTTCATGATGCCGAAGCCGAGCATGTCCACCACCAGGTTGTTGTAGCCGAAGCTAGAACCACGCTCGCAGAGGATCAACTGGTCATTACCGGCCTCTTCGCACTTGGTCAGGATGTGTTTCATTTCCTGGGGCGCGAGGAACTGGGCCTTCTTGATGTTGATCACCGCGCCGGTCTTGGCCATGGCCACTACCAGGTCGGTCTGCCGCGACAGGAAGGCCGGCAGCTGGATGATGTCGCACACCTTGGCTACCGGCTCGGCCTGGTAAGGCTCGTGCACGTCGGTGATGACCGGCACATTGAAGGTGCGCTTGATCTCTTCGAAGATCTTCAGCCCTTCTTCCATGCCCGGGCCCCGGTAGGACGTCACCGACGAACGGTTGGCCTTGTCGAAGCTGGCCTTGAACACGTACGGGATACCGAGTTTCTCGGTCACCCGCACGTACTCTTCGCAGACCTTCATTGCCAGGTCACGGGACTCCAGGACGTTCATGCCGCCGAACAGGACGAACGGCTTGTCGTTGGCGATCTCGATGTTACCGACGCGAATGATCTTCTGGGTCATTGATCAGGCCTTGTTCTTCTGAGCCAGGGCTGCCTTGACGAAACCGCTGAACAGCGGGTGGCCGTCACGCGGGGTCGAGGTGAATTCCGGGTGGAACTGGCAAGCGACGAACCATGGGTGGTCCTTGGACTCGACCACTTCCACCAGCGCGCCGTCTTCGGAACGGCCGGAAACCACCAGGCCGGCATCGATCAGTTGCGGCAGCAGGTTGTTGTTCACTTCGTAGCGGTGACGGTGACGCTCGGTGATCACGTCCTTGCCGTAGCAATCGTGCACCTTGGAACCGGCGGCCAGCTGGCAGTCCTGTGCGCCCAGGCGCATGGTGCCACCCAGGTCGGAGGCTTCGCTGCGGGTCTCGACGGCACCGGTGGCATCGGCCCACTCGGTGATCAGGCCGACTACCGGGTGGCCGCTGTTGCGGTCGAACTCGGTGGAGTTGGCGTCTTTCCAGCCCATCACGTTACGGGCGAATTCGATCACGGCCACCTGCATGCCCAGGCAGATACCCAGGTACGGCACCTTGTTCTCACGGGCGTATTGCACCGCGGTGATCTTGCCTTCCACACCGCGCAGGCCGAAACCGCCCGGCACCAGGATGGCATCGGCGCCTTCGAGCAGGCTGGTGCCCTGGTTCTCGATGTCTTCCGAGTCGATGTAGCGCAGGTTGACCTTGGTGCGGTTGGTGATGCCGGCGTGGCTCATCGCTTCGATCAGCGACTTGTACGCATCCAGCAGCTCCATGTACTTGCCGACCATGGCGATGGTCACTTCGTGCTCAGGGTTGAGCTTGGCATCGACCACCTTGTCCCACTCGGACAGATCGGCGCCGTTGCACTGCAGGCCGAAGCGCTCGACGACGAAGTCGTCCAGGCCCTGTGCGTGCAGCACGCCCGGGATCTTGTAGATGGTGTCGACGTCTTCCAGCGAAATCACCGCACGCTCTTCAACGTTGGTGAACAGCGCGATCTTGCGACGCGACGAGGCATCGACCGGGTGGTCGGAGCGGCAGATCAGCACGTCAGGCTGCAGGCCGATGGAGCGCAGCTCCTTGACCGAGTGCTGGGTCGGCTTGGTCTTGGTCTCGCCAGCGGTGGCGATGTAAGGGACCAGCGTCAGGTGCATCAGCATGGCGCGCTTGGAGCCCACTTCGACGCGCAGCTGGCGGATGGCCTCGAGGAACGGCTGCGACTCGATGTCACCCACGGTACCGCCGATTTCCACCAGGGCCACGTCGGCATCGCCGGCGCCCTTGATGATGCGACGCTTGATTTCGTCGGTGATGTGCGGGATGACCTGGATGGTCGCGCCCAGATAGTCACCACGACGCTCCTTGCGCAGTACGTGCTCGTAGATGCGGCCGGTGGTGAAGTTGTTGTTCTGGGTCATGGTGGTGCGGATGAACCGCTCGTAGTGGCCCAGGTCGAGGTCGGTCTCGGCGCCATCGTGGGTGACGAACACTTCACCGTGCTGGAACGGGCTCATGGTGCCCGGATCGACGTTGATGTACGGATCCAGCTTGAGCATGGTGACCTTCAGGCCCCGCGCTTCCAGGATGGCCGCCAGGGAAGCCGAGGCAATGCCTTTCCCCAATGAAGAAACAACACCGCCCGTGACGAATATGTAGCGCGTCATGAAAAACCCTAGAAGTCTGCGTTAAGGCGGCCAGCGCCGCCGGAGAAAGCGAAGGAAGGCCGAAGCCCCCGATCACCTGCGTCAATCACAGTGCATCTCGAAAAACTGCCGCGTCTGTACAGACCAGGGGTATCCCCGGCATGGAGCTCGCTCGTCATTTTAAGAATCAGCCCAGCAAAAAACTGCTTGGTAATCGGCAACTCCTGTGTTTTCGCGGAACCCACAGAAGCTGTATCAAGAAGGGAGGGTAGTCTACCCGAATGTACCCTTCAGCTCAAACCTTGCGCGTTCGTCGGCAACTGCCAATACAGCTGGCAATCCGCCTGCACCCGCCCGGGCAGGTTGGCCACCGCCAGCAGGCGCTCGCCCTGGTACAGCAATGGCAGGCGCGGACGCAGGAAGAACGGCACCTGCAGCTCGTTGAGCAGGCGCTTGAGGTCGCGCCGGCCGCGGCCGGGGAGGTCCAGCACTTCACCGCCCTGGCGGTAGGCAATGCGCAGGCCGTCCAGCGGCACTGCGCCAGCAAGACGCACGCTGCCGTTGCCCGGTAACAGCAAAGGCTCGGCGGGATTGGCCCAGGCCAGTTCGCCGGCGGGCAACTGCAGCCAGTCGCCGCTCAACCACCAGATGCGCCCATGGCTGCGTAGCAGTTGCCCATCGGCAAGCTGCCAGACGGGCCGGGCATCGGCGGCGGCATCGCGCAGGTCCGCCCAGCCTGCCCAGTGCCGGGTGTCGGGCAGGCGGGTGCGCCGGCTCAGCCAGTGTTGCAGGGCATTGCGCTGACGGGCCGGCGACAGCGCCACCAGGGTAGCCAGGTCGAGGGAATCCAGCTCCGACCAGGCCACCGGTGCGCCCTCCCCGGCAAGCGCCAGATCGTCCTGGGCCAGTTCGTCCAGCAGGCCCAGGGCTTCGCCCAGGTGCTCGGCGGCGCGGGCGAAATTCTGGCTGGCTTGCGGCCAACGCTGCTGAAGTAGCGGAAACACTTCGCCACGCAGGTAGTTGCGGGCAAATTGTGTGTCGGCGTTTGACGGATCTTCAATCCAGGCCAGCCCATTAGCCTGGGCGTAGTCCTGCAGTTGCTGGCGGGAGCAGCCCAGCAATGGCCTGACCAGGCTGCCCTGCCCTAGCACCCGCTGCCCCGGCATTGCTGCCAGGCCACGCAGGCCGGCGCCGCGCAGCAGGCGGAACAGCAGGGTTTCGGCCTGGTCGTCGCGGTGCTGGCCGGTGAACAGGATATCGCCTGGACCGAGGGCTTGTTTGAAAGCGGCATAGCGGGCGTCGCGGGCGGCCTGTTCGAGGCTGGCGCCGGGAGTGACCTGGACGTGGACGACCTGGAGTTCGATGCCGAGCTTGTCGCAGACGGTCTGGCAGTGGGCGGGCCAGGCGTCGGCGGCGCTTTGCAGGCCGTGGTGGACGTGGATGGCGCGCAGTGGAGGCGATGCGTGACTGCGGGCGTAATCGGCCAGCAGGTGCAGGAGGACGGTGGAGTCGAGGCCGCCGGAGAAGGCGATGTACCAGGTCGGGGCGTTGAGCCAGGGGGTGAGGTTGATCATTAGGGCCTCACATGGCTTGAGAAAACCGAGAACCCTGTGGGAGCGGGTTTACCCGCGAACACCGGCGCAGCCGGTGCCATGCACCGCGTCGCCTTCTTCGCGGGTGAACCCGCTCCCACAAGGGCCGCAGAGCGGCCCCAGGGATCTATCAGATACCGTAGCTCATCAGGCGATCGTAACGACGGGCCAGCAGCGCGTCGTGGTCGAGCTTGCCGAGCATGTCCAGCTGCTGTACCAGGTCGGCACGAATGCTTTCCGACATCTTCGCCGGGTCACGGTGGGCGCCGCCCAGCGGCTCCTGGATGACCTTGTCGACGATGTTCAGGCTCTTCAGGCGCTCGGCAGTGATGCCCATGGCCTCGGCCGCGTCAGCGGCCTTGTCGGCGGTCTTCCACAGGATCGAGGCGCAGCCTTCCGGCGAGATCACCGAGTAGGTGGAGTACTGCAGCATGTTCAACTGGTCGCACACACCGATGGCCAGCGCACCGCCGGAACCACCCTCACCGATCACGGTGGCGATGATCGGGGTTTTCAGACGTGCCATCACGCGCAGGTTCCAGGCGATGGCCTCGCTCTGGTTGCGCTCTTCGGCGTCGATGCCCGGGTAGGCGCCCGGGGTGTCGATGAAGGTCAGGATCGGCATCTTGAATCGCTCGGCCATTTCCATCAGGCGGCAGGCCTTGCGGTAGCCTTCAGGGCGCGGCATGCCGAAGTTGCGGCGTACCTTCTCGCGCACTTCGCGGCCCTTCTGGTGGCCGATGACCATGACCGGCTTGCCATCCAGGCGCGCGGTACCACCAACGATGGCGGCATCGTCGGCGAAGTGGCGGTCACCATGCAGTTCTTCGAACTCGGTGAAGATGTGCTCCAGGTAGTCCAGGGTGTAAGGACGACGCGGATGACGGGCCAGGCGGGCGATCTGCCAGCTGGTCAGGTTGCCGAAGATGCTTTCGGTCAGGGTGTTGCTCTTGTCTTGCAGACGGGCAATTTCATCGCTGATGTTCAGCGAGTTGTCGTTGCCTACCAGGCGCAGGCCTTCGATCTTGGCTTGCAGGTCGGCAATCGGCTGTTCGAAATCGAGAAAATTCGGGTTCATAGTCATCCGTCTTGGGTCTACGGCCAGGCGGCCGGCCGGTTGATCCGTTTGGCGCCATACCTTAAGGGATCAGGCGCATTCAGGTCGAGATTAAATTTTTTGTCGGTTCAACGATATTGCAGGAAGACGTTCTCACGCCCGAACTGGTCACGCAGCGCCTGAATCAGCCCATCGGCCGGGTCGATGGCCCACTGCTCACCGAACTGCAGCATGGCCTTGGCGTCGCTGCCGGTGTACTCGAGGGTGATCGGGCAAGCGCCGCGATGGCGGGTAATCAGCTCGCCCAGCCACTTCAGCCGGTCGCCCTTGAGCGCTTCGTGCGCCACCTTCAGGCGCAGGCTCTCGGCCAGCTTGGTGCGCGCGTCTTCCATGGTCATCACCTGCTTCACCCGCAGGCGCAGGCCACCGGAGAAGTCGTCGTTGCTGACCTCGCCTTCTACCACCACCATGGCATCGGTCTGCAGCAAGGACTGTGCCGCCATGAAGGCATCGGCAAACAGCGACGCCTCAATGCGCCCGGAGCGGTCATCGAGGGTGACGAAGCCCATCTTGTCGCCCTTCTTGTTCTTCATCACCCGCAGGGCAATGATCATGCCGGCGATGGTCTGGGTATCGCGTGACGGCTTGAGGTCGATAATGCGCTGGCGGGCGAAGCGGCGGATCTCGGTCTCGTACTCGTCGATCGGGTGGCCGGTGAGGTACAGGCCAAGGGTGTCCTTCTCGCCCTTCAGGCGTTCCTTGAGGGTCAGCTCGCGCACCTTGCGGTGGTTGGCGTAAACGTCGGCATCCACCTCGTCGAACATGCCGCCGAACAGGTCGACGTGGCCACTGTCAGCGGTATGCGCCGCCTGCTCGGCGGCCTTGATGGCCTCGCCCAGCGCCGACAGCAAGGTGGCACGGTTGAGGTCGATGTTGGCATGGTAGGCCTTGATCTCGTCATGGAAGTGCGGGCCCAGGCGGTCAAGCGCACCACTGCGGATCAGCGCGTCGAGGGTACGCTTGTTGACCCGTTTCAGGTCGATGCGTTCGCAGAAATCGAACAGGTCCTTGAACGGGCCGCCCTGGGCGCGAGCCTCGACGATCGCTTCCACCGGGCCCTCACCGACACCCTTGATCGCCCCCAGGCCATAGACGATGCGGCCGTCGTTGTTGACGGTGAACTTGAAGTCGGAGAAGTTCACGTCCGGCGCATCGAGGCGCAGCTTCATGCTGCGCACTTCCTCGACCAGCACCACCACCTTGTCGGTGTTGTGCATGTCCGCCGAGAGTACGGCGGCCATGAACGCCGCCGGGTGGTGGGTCTTCAGCCAGGCCGTCTGGTAAGACACCAGGCCATAGGCGGCGGAGTGGGATTTGTTGAAGCCGTAGCCGGCGAACTTTTCCACCAGGTCGAAGATGTTACCGGCCAGGTCCGCATCGATATTGTTGTTGGCACAACCTTCGATGAAACCACCACGTTGCTTGGCCATCTCCTCGGGCTTTTTCTTACCCATCGCACGGCGCAGCATGTCGGCGCCGCCGAGGGTGTAACCAGCCATCACCTGGGCAATCTGCATCACCTGTTCCTGGTACAGGATGATGCCGTAGGTGGGCGCCAGTACCGGCTTCAGGCCTTCGTACTGGTAGTCCGGGTGCGGGTACGCCAGCTCGGCGCGGCCGTGCTTGCGGTTGATGAAGTCGTCCACCATGCCCGACTGCAGCGGGCCCGGGCGGAACAGAGCCACCAGTGCGATCAGGTCTTCCAGGCAGTCGGGCTTGAGCTTCTTGATCAGCTCCTTCATGCCGCGCGATTCAAGCTGGAACACCGCCGTGGTTTCAGCCTTCTGCAACAACTCGTAGGTCTTGCGATCGTCCAGCGGGATGAAGTCGATGTTGACGTCGGGCAGGTTCTTCTTGGCCTGCTCGCGGTTGATGATCTCCATCGCCCACTTGATGATGGTCAGGGTCCGCAGGCCGAGGAAGTCGAACTTCACCAGGCCGGCGGCCTCGACGTCATCCTTGTCGAACTGGGTTACCAGGCCGCCACCCTCTTCGTCACAGGCGATCGGCGAGAAGTCGGTGAGCTTGGTCGGGGCGATCACCACACCACCGGCGTGCTTGCCGGTACCGCGCGTCACGCCCTCGAGCTTCAGGGCCATGTCCCAGATTTCGCGGGCGTCTTCGTCGCCCTTGAGGAAGTCACGCAGGATTTCTTCCTGCTCGTAGGCCTTCTCCAGGGTCATGCCCACTTCGAACGGGATCATCTTCGACAGGCGGTCGGCCAGGCCGTAGGACTTGCCCTGCACCCGCGCCACGTCACGCACCACCGCCTTCGCCGCCATGGTACCGAAGGTGATGATCTGGCTGACCGCGTTACGGCCATAGGCTTCGGCCACGTAATCGATCACCCGGTCACGGCCATCCATGCAGAAGTCGACGTCGAAGTCGGGCATGGAAATACGTTCAGGGTTGAGGAAGCGCTCGAACAGCAGGTCGTAGGCCAGCGGGTCGAGGTCGGTGATCTTCAGCACGTAGGCCACCAGCGAGCCGGCACCCGACCCCCGGCCCGGGCCGACTGGCACGCCGTTATTCTTGGCCCACTTGATGAAGTCCATAACGATCAGGAAGTAACCGGGGAAGCCCATCTGGATGATGATGTCCAGCTCGAACTTCAGGCGGTCCAGGTAGACCTGGCGCTTCTCTTCGTAATTGGGCGTGGTCTCTTTCGGCCACAGCACCGCCAGGCGCTCTTCCAGGCCTTCGTGGGACACATGCCGCAGGTAGTCATCGATGCCCATGCCGTTGGGCGTGGGGAAGTCGGGCAGGAAGTACTTGCCCAGCTGCACCTGGATGTTGCAGCGCTTGGCGATCTCGACGGTGTTGGCGATGGCGTCGGGCAGGTCACTGAACAGCTCGGTCATTTCCTCGGCTGACTTCAGGTACTGCTGGTCACTGTACATCCTTGGCCGACGCGGGTCGTCGAGGGTCCAGCCCTCGCCGATGCACACGCGGGTTTCGTGGGCGTCGAAGTCCGACTGCTTGATGAAACGCACGTCGTTGGTCGCAACCAGCGGGGCGCCGAGCTTGTCCGCCAGGGCCACGGCAGCGTGCACATATTCCTCGTCGCGGGCGCGGTTGGTGCGCTGCACTTCGACATAGAAGCGCTCGGGGAACATTGCCATCCAGTCCTGCAGCAGGGCCTCGGCTTCATCGTCCTTGCCGGCCAGCAGGGCCATGCCGATGTCACCTTCCTTGCCTGCGGACAGGGCGATCAGGCCCTCGCTGGCAGGGGCAATCCATTCACGCTGGAGGATGACCAGGCCGTTGCGCTGGCCGTCGGTCCAACCGCGCGAGATCAGCTCGGTGAGGTTGCGGTAGCCCTTGGGGTTCATGGCCAGGAAGCAGATACGCGACAGCGGTGCTTCCGGATCGGCACCAGCCAGCCACAGGTCGGCGCCGCAGATCGGCTTGATGCCCGCGCCCATGGCGGTCTTGTAGAACTTTACCAGCGAGCACATGTTGCTCTGGTCGGTGATCGCCACCGCCGGCATGTTCATCCCGGCCAGCGCCTTGGCCAGCGGCTTGATCCGCACCAGGCCGTCGACCAGCGAGAATTCGGAGTGGACGCGCAGGTGAACGAAGGGAACCGACATGGAAGATCCTGTAGCAGTGCTGAACGACAAGGGCGGGATTGTAGCTTAAATGGGGATGTTTTTTGGGCTGCTTCGCAGCCCTTCGCGGGCACGCCCGCTCCCACAGGGATATCATCGCCCTCAGGAACGGCGCTATACCTGTGGGAGCGGGCGTGCCCGCGAAGGGCCGCAAGGCGGCCCCATAGGTCAGATCAGGGAGTCGGTGACACCTTCACGCGCATCCCACGCTGCCCGCACCGGGGCAAAGGAACGCCGATGAATGGGCGTTGGCCCCAATCGCGCCAGCGCCTCAAGGTGCACCGGGGTCGGGTAGCCCTTGTGCCCACCAATGCCATACCCCGGGTAGATCAGCTCGAATGCGCTCATCTCCCGGTCACGGGTCACCTTGGCCAGGATCGACGCCGCCGCGATGGCCGGCACCTGGCTATCGCCCTTGACCACCGGCGACGCCGGTACGGCCAGCTTCGGGCAGCGGTTACCGTCGATCAGGGCCAGCTTCGGTGTAATGTGCAGGCCTTCCACGGCGCGCTGCATGGCCAGCATGGTGGCTTGCAGGATGTTCAGGCGGTCTATTTCCTCGACCTCGGCGCGGGCGATGCAGAAACTCAGGGCCTTTTCGCAGATCTCGTCGAACAGCGCCTCGCGCTTGGCTTCGGTGAGTTTCTTCGAATCGTTCAGGCCAAGGATCGGCCGTGCCGGGTCGAGGATCACCGCCGCGGTCACCACCGCGCCGCACAGCGGGCCACGGCCCACTTCGTCGACGCCGGCGACCAGGTCTTCGACCAGGTTGAAGTCCAGTCCAATTTGCATGTCAGCGGTCCTTGAGCAAGGCCAGTACCGCCTCGGCCGCCTGGTTGGAGGCGTCACGGCGCAGGGTGCGGTGAATTTCGTCGAAGCGTTCGGTCTGCTGGCTGCCATCGGCGACCAGCGGCGCCAGGGTGTTGGCCAGGGCTTCACTGGTGGCGTCGTCCTGCAGCAGCTCGGGTACCAGCACGCGCTGGGCCAGCAGGTTCGGCAACGACACGTAGGGGCTCTTTACCAGGCGTTTGAGGATCCAGTACGTCAGCGGTGCCAGGCGATAGGCCACCACCATCGGCCGCTTGTACAGCAGCGCTTCGAGGGTGGCGGTACCCGAGGCGATCAGCACCGCGTCACAGGCCGCGAGGGCCTGGTGCGACTGGCCATCGAGCAGGGTCAGCGGCAGCTCGCGCCCTGCGAGCATCTGCTCGACCTGGGCACGCCGCGCGGCATTGGCGCAGGGCAGCACGAAACGCACGCCCGGCACCTGCTGGCGCAACCGTTCGGCGGCATCCAGGAACAGCGCCCCCAGGCGCCCAACTTCGCCGCCCCGGCTACCCGGCATCAACGCGACTACCGGCCCTTCGCCCAGGCCCAGTGCGGCACGCGCCGCCGGGCGGTCGGCTTCGAGCGGAATGGTATCGGCCAATGGGTGGCCGACGAAGCGCACCGGCACGCCCTGCTCTTCATAGAACCGCGCCTCGAATGGCAACAAAGTCAGCATCAGGTCGCAGCCTTCGCGGATCTTCAGCACACGCTTCTGCCGCCAGGCCCAGACCGACGGGCTGACGTAGTGCACGGTCTTGATCCCGGCCTGGCGCAGTTTCAGTTCGATGTTGAGGGTGAAGTCGGGGGCATCGATGCCGATGAACACATCGGGCTTTTCGCCGATCAGGGTCTCGATCAGCAGCTTGCGGCGCTTGAGCAACTCACGCAGACGCCCCAGCACTTCGACCAGGCCCATGACGGCGAGGCGTTCCATGGGGAAGTAGGATTGCATGCCCTCGGCTTCCATCAAGGGACCGCCAACGCCGATAAACCGTACGTCGGGGTGGCGTGCCTTGAGGGCACGCATCAAACCTGAACCGAGAATGTCGCCGCTGGCCTCACCTGCGACCAAGGCTACGCAAAGCTGCGCCATGTCAGCGGGTGATACCGCGGGCGGAGTTCACGATCGACTGACGGAACAGCTCGACCTCTGGGTGCTTCGCAGCCAGTTCCTCCAGCTCCTTGAGCGCGTCCTCGACGGTCAGGCCCTGGCGATAGACGATCTTGTAGCAACGGCGCAGTACGTGGATCACCTCGTCGCTGAACCCCCGGCGACGCATGCCTTCGAAGTTCATGCTGCGGGCTTCGGCCGGGCTGCCGAACACGGTGACGAAGGCCGGGACATCCTTGCCGATCGCCGTGCCCATGCCCGAAAACGCGTGGGCACCGATATGGCAGTACTGGTGCACCAGGGTGTAGCCGGACAGGATCGCCCAGTCGCCCACATGCACATGGCCGGCCAGGGCCGTGTTGTTGACCAGGATGCAGTGGTTGCCGATGACGCTGTCGTGGCCAATGTGGGCATAGGCCATGATCAGGTTGTGGTCGCCCACGGTGGTTTCCGAGCGGTCCTGGACGGTGCCACGGTGAATGGTCACCCCTTCGCGGATCACATTGTGGTCACCGATCACCAGGCGCGTCGGCTCACCCTTGTACTTGAGGTCCGGGGTGTCTTCGCCGATCGAGGAAAACTGAAAGATACGGTTGTGCCTGCCGATGCGGGTCGGCCCTTTGAGCACAACATGCGGGCCGATAACGGTGCCCTCCCCGATTTCCACATCGGGGCCAACGATCGACCAGGGGCCGACCTCGACACCGTCGGCCAGCTTGGCCGAGGGGTCGATAATGGCCCGAGGATCAATCGAATTCATAGGGAGCGTTCCGCACAGGTGATTTCCGCCGAGCAAACCGGCTTGCCGTCGACCAGGGCGCGGCACTCGAATTTCCAGATCATGCTCTTGCGGCTGAGGAACTTGGCTTCCAGCACCAACTGGTCACCCGGCAGTACCGGCTGACGGAAACGCAGCTTGTCGGAGCCGACGAAGTAGTACAGGGTGCCATCGGCCGGCTTGGCGTCAAGCATCTTGAAACCGAGGATACCGGCGGCCTGGGCCATGGCTTCGATGATCAGAACGCCCGGCATGATCGGGTGCGCCGGGAAATGGCCGTTGAAGAACGGCTCGTTGATGCTGACATTCTTGTAGGCACGAATGCTCTGGGCCTCGTAGTCCAGATCCGTCACGCGGTCCACCAGCAGGAACGGGTAACGGTGAGGCAGGTATTCGCGAATCTCGTTGATGTCCATCATTTCGGGGGGGAAGCCTGTAATAAGAATAGGGAGCGCAGGTGCTGACCACACGCTCCTTTTGCAGTCCAAAGAGGAGCCAGCTAGCGACTGTTCACTCTTGCTCAGGGAATGGTATCAGCCTTCTGATGCCGGCTGGCCACCTGAGGTCACGGTATCGACGCGTTTTTCCAGCTGCTGGAGACGCTTGGCCATGTCGTCCAGGTGGCGGATACGCGCGGCGCTCTTGCGCCACTCAGCCAGTGGCTGCATGGCAGTGCCGGAAGAATAGGCACCCGGTTCGGTGATCGAACGGGTCACCATGGTCATCCCGGACACGAAAACGTTATCACAGACATCGATATGACCCACCATGCCGACACCGCCGGCAATGGTGCAATGCTTGCCGATGCGCGTGCTGCCGGAAATCCCGACGCAGGCAGCCATGGCCGTGTGCTCGCCGATCTGCACGTTGTGGGCGATCTGGATCTGGTTGTCGAGCTTGACCCCGTCAGCGATCCGCGTGTCCGACAGCGCACCACGATCGACCGCGGTGTTGACGCCGATTTCGACGTCATCGCCGATGGTCACGCCACCGATCTGGGCAATCTTGCGCCATACGCCCTTCTCGTTGGCGAAGCCGAAGCCTTCACCGCCAATCACCGCACCCGACTGGATGACCACACGCTTGCCGATGGTCACATCATGGTACAGGGTGACCCGCGGAGCCAGCCAGCCGCCCTCACCTATCACGCAACGAGCACCGACCACGCAGTGCGCACCCACGCTGACATTGGCCCCGATGCGCGCACCGCTTTCGATGACCGCGAACGGCCCGATGCTGGCACTGGCATCCACCTGCGCGTCCTCGGCAACCACGGCGCTGGGATGAATACCCGCCACAGCCTTGGGTTTGGGGTCGAACAGGTGGGAAATACGTGCGTAGGCCAGATAAGGATCAGCGACGATCAGCGCATTGCCGGCAAAGCCTTCGGCATCCGCCGCCTTCAGCAGCACCGCGGCCGCCTGGCTGTTATCCAGGAATTTGCGGTACTGCGGGTTGGCGAGGAAGCTCAACTGACCGGGGCCAGCCTCCTGCAAGGTGGCCAGCCCGGTAATCTGCAGCGCCTCGGGCCCCTTGAGGGTGGCGCCGAGGGCCTCGGCCAACTGGCCTAGCGTCATGGTCACGGTCATATCAACGGGCTTGGTTCATGCGCTCGATGACTTGGCGGGTGATGTCGTACTGAGGCTTGACATCGATAACCGCGCCACGCTCGAGGACCAGGTCGTAACCGCCTTTCTTGATCACTTCCTCGACAGCGCCATCCAGCTTCGGCTTCAACTGCTTGAGCATGTCGCGGTCGGCAACGGCCTTGGCTTCGTTCAGCTCCTTGGACTGGAACTGGAAGTCACGGGCCTTCTGCTTGAACTCGAGCTCCAGGCGCTCACGCTCCTGTTGCTGCATCTTGTCGCCGCCCTTGATCAGACGGTCCTGAATGCCTTTGGCGCTGCTTTCCAGGCTTTTCAGCTTGGTCAGTTGCGGGCCGAACTTCTTCTCGGCATCTACCGCGTATTTCTTGGCGGCATCCGATTCCAGCAGGGCCATCTGATAGTTCAGGACGGCAACCTTCATTTCGGCGAAAGCCGGGGTGGCGACCAGCGCCGCGGCCACTACGGCCAGTTGAGTCAACTTACGCACGATGCACTCCTGGATAAACCGTTGTCATTAAGCGAGGGCCGACCTCAGAAGGTCTGGCCCAGAGAGAATTGGAACACCTGGGTGTCGGCATCGTCCGGCTTCTTGACCGGCATCGCCAGGCTGAAGCTCAGCGGGCCCAGTGCAGTAATCCAGGTCACGCCCAGGCCGACCGAACTGGCCATGCCCGAGAAACCGACCTTCTCGCAATCAGGCTGGTTGCCGCAATTGGTGTCGAACACATTACCCACATCCCAGAACACGGAGGTGCGCAACGAACGCTGGTCCTTGACGAACGGCAGCGGGAACAGCAACTCGACACCACCCTGCACCAGCACGTTGCCACCGAACGGCAACGGATCCTGATCCGGGTCGCGAAGAGTGCCCGGTCGAGTACCGTCGCTCGGGGTACTGCGTGGGCCCAGGCTGCTGTCCTTGAAGCCACGGACCGAGTTGAAGCCACCCGCGAAGTAGTTCTCGTAGAACGGCAGGCCCGAGGTGCTGCCATAGCCATCACCATAGCCCAGCTCGGTGTGCAGACGCAGGGTGTAGTCATTGGTGATCGGCTTGAACAGCTGGCCGCGGTAGTCGAGCTTGTAGAACGACAGGTCGCTGCCCGGAATGGTCGATTCCAGGGTCAGACTTTGCGAGTGGCCACGGGTGGCCAGCACGCCTTTGTTCAGGGTCGATTCGGACCAGCCGATCGAGGCCTTGAAGTTCAGGAAGTTATCGCCTTCCTGCTCCAGGAAGTCGAAGATCTCGTCGACGGTGTACTTGCCGGTCTTGATCTTGTCCTGCTGTACGCTCAGGCCATAGGTCAGGCGCGAGGTCTCGCTGATCGGGTAGCCCAGGCTGACGCCGGCACCGTAGCTGTCCACCGCGTAGCTGGCCACGTCGACGTCAAGGTCGTCGTAGTCGGTGCTGCGATAGAAGGCGTTGTAGCCCAGGCTCACGCCATCGGCAGTGAAGTAGGGGTCAACGAAGCCGAAGTTGTAGCGGGTCTGGTATTCCGAACGGGTCAGGCCGATGGACACCTTGTTACCGGTACCGAGGAAGTTGCTCTGGCTGATCGAACCACCGAGGATCAGGCCGGCACTCTGGGCGAAACCGACGCTGGCGGTGATCGAGCCGGAGGCCTGCTCTTCGACGCTGTAGTTGACGTCGACCTGGTCGTCGGTGCCCGGCACCGGCGGGGTCTCGACGTTGACTTCCTTGAAGAAGCCCAGGCGCTCCAGACGAGTCTTGGACTGGTCGATCAGGTAGGTCGAAGCCCAGCCGCCTTCCATCTGGCGCATTTCGCGACGCAGCACTTCGTCTTCGGTCTTGGTGTTGCCGCGATAGTTGATGCGGTTGACGTAGGCACGCTTGCCCGGGTCGACCACGAACATGATGTCGACGGTGTGGTCTTCATCGTTCGGCTGCGGCACGCCGTTGACGTTGGCGAAGGTGTAGCCTTCGTTACCCAGGCGACGGGTGATCAGTTCGGAAGTGCTGGTCATCACCTTGCGCGAGAACACCTGGCCAGGCTGCACCAGCAGCAGCGACTTGACCTGGTCTTCCGGCACTTTCAAATCACCGGACAGCTTCACGTCGCGAACGGTGTACTTCTCGCCTTCGTTGATGTTGACGGTGATGTAGACGTGTTTCTTGTCTGGCGTGATGGACACCTGGGTGGAAGCGATGTCCATGTTGATGTAGCCACGGTCCAGGTAGTAGGAACGCAGACGTTCCAGGTCACCGGAGAGCTTTTCGCGGGCGTACTTGTCGTCGTTCTTGAAGAACGACAGCCAGTTGGTGGTCTTCAGCTCGAACAGCTGCGCCAGGGTCTCGTCGTCGAACACGTTGTTGCCAACGATGTTGATATGCTGGATGGCGGCGACGGTACCTTCATTGATCTTGATCTTCAGCGCCACGCGGTTGCGTGGCTGCGGCACCACTTCGGCGTCGACCTCGGCCGAGTAGCGGCCCTGGGCCACGTACTGGCGCTGCAGCTCGTTACGCACACCTTCGAGGGTGGCACGCTGGAAGATCTCGCCTTCGGCCAGGCCAGATTGCTTCAGGCCCTTCATCAGGTCTTCGGTGCTGATCGCCTTGTTGCCTTCGATCTCGATGCTCGACACCGACGGGCGCTCGACCACGTTGATGATCAGCACATTGCCATCGCGGTTCAGCTGGATGTCCTGGAAGAAGCCAGTCTTGAACAGGGAACGGGTCGACTCCACCAGGCGGCGGTCATCGGCCTGGTCGCCGACGTTCAGCGGCAAGGCACCGAAGACGCTGCCGGCGGAAACCCGCTGCAGGCCGTTGACGCGGATATCGGAGATGGTGAAGGACTCGGCGTGAACTTCAGCGATCATCAGTGCGGACATGACCGCAGTTAGCAGCAGACGTTTCATGAAGTCCTTTTATTCCAACTGGCAATAAACAGCCCGCCGCGACAAGACGGCAGGTTTCGCAATTGAGCGAAGCTTTATAGTCGACCCAGATCGTTGATCAGGGCGAGCAACATCACCCCTATGACCAAACTGATACCGATCTGGACCCCCCAACCTTGCACCCGATCCGACAGCGGACGACCGCGCGCCCACTCGACCAGGTAAAACAGCAAATGCCCCCCATCCAGAACCGGGATGGGCAGCAGGTTAAGAACCCCCAGGCTTATGCTCAGGTAGGCCAGGAAATTCAGGAAATCCCCCACGCCGGACTGGGCTGAAGCGCCCGCCACTTTAGCAATGGTTATCGGTCCACTCAAGTTTTTTACCGAGAGCTCCCCGAACAGCATTTTCTTCAGCGATTCAAGGGTCAGGACGCTCATGTTCCAGGTACGTGACAGCCCCTCACCCACCGCATCCAGCGGGCCGTAGCTGACTTCGCGGAGCATGTTGGCAGGCCATTCGCCACCTTTTACCCCGGCACCCAGATAGCCGCCGGCAGCCTTGCCCTCGCCCTTGCGCGCCAGGGTGACCGGTACCTCCAGCGCAGCACCATCGCGCTCGACACGCACCACCACCTTGGCTTGCGGGCGGGCCCGCACGGCATCGACCACCTGCTGCCATTCGTTCACGGCCACGCCATCGAGGGCCAGCAGCCTGTCACCGGTTTTCAGGCCTGCAGCGGCAGCCGGGCCCTTCGGATCGATCTCGGCCAACACCGGCACGATCGCCGGGCGCCAAGGCTGCAGCCCAAGCGACTGGATCGGGTCCGGTTCGTCGGCACCCTTGAGCCAGTTATCCAGCTTCACCTGCAGTTGGCGCTCGGCACTGGCACCTTCTTCACGCACGCCAACCTGCAAGGTGCCGCTCTCGCCCAGACGGCGGACCAGCTGCAGATTGACCGCGGACCAACCATTGGTCGGCTTGCCGTCGATGGAGACGATTTCCTGACCTGCGGTCAGGCCTGCAGATGCTGCCAGGCTGCCAGCCTCGACTGCACCGATCACCGGGCGGACCTGCTGGGTACCCAGCATCGCCAGCACCCAGAAGAACAGGATGGCCAGCAGGAAGTTGGCAACCGGGCCCGCCGCGACGATCGCGATACGCTGGCGCACGGACTTGCGGTTGAACGACTGGCCGACCAGCGCCGACGGCACGTCGCCCTCGCGCTCGTCGAGCATCTTGACGTAACCACCCAGCGGGATCGCCGCGATCACGAATTCGGTGCCATGGCGGTCATGCCAGCGCAGCAGCGGCGTACCGAAGCCCACCGAGAAGCGCAGCACCTTGACACCGCAGCGGCGCGCCACCCAGAAGTGGCCGAACTCATGGAAAGTGACCAGCACACCCAGGGCTACGAGGGTGCCGATAATCATGTAGAGCGCTGTCATATCCATCTCCGAATGATGTTCAGCGGGCTGGCATCATGCCCAGCCCCCTCGTGAACCGTGGCGGGCCTGCATCAGCGACCGTGACGCCTCAGCCACTCACGGGAAAGCTCCCGGGCACGCTGGTCGGCGGCGAACACCGCGTCCAGCGACGGCAGCGGTACGACGGGCTCCTGATCGAGCACCTGTTCGATCATACCCGCGATCTCCGGGAAGCGGATACGCCGCTGGAGAAATGCCTCGACCGCAACCTCGTTGGCCGCATTGAGCACGGCTGGTGCGCTGTTGCCGGCTTCGGCAGCCTGCCGCGCCAGGCGCAGGCAAGGGAAGCGCTGTTCGTCGGGCGCCTGGAAATCCAGACGGGCGATGGCGAACAGGTCCAGCGGGGCCACCCCGGAGTCGATCCGCTCGGGCCAGGCCAGGGCGTTGGCGATGGGCGTGCGCATGTCCGGGTTACCCAGCTGCGCCAGCACCGAACCGTCCACGTAGTCCACCAGGGAGTGGATCACGCTTTGCGGGTGCACCACCACCTCGACCCTGGCCGGTGCGGCATCGAACAGCCAGCAAGCCTCGATCAGCTCCAGGCCCTTGTTCATCATGCTGGCCGAATCCACGGAAATCTTGCGCCCCATGGACCAGTTGGGGTGCGCGCAGGCTTGTTCCGGGGTGACGTCCAGCAGCGCCTCGACGGGAGTCTCGCGGAACGGGCCGCCGGAGGCGGTGAGCAGGATCCGGCGCACGCCGACGGCACTCAGACCGCGCGCGTAGTCGCCGGGCATGCACTGGAAGATCGCGTTGTGCTCGCTGTCGATCGGCAGCAGCACGGCACCACTGCGCCGCACCGCCTCCATGAACAGCGCGCCGGACATCACCAGCGCTTCCTTGTTGGCCAGCAACACCTTCTTGCCTGCCTCGACCGCCGCCAGGGTGGGACGCAGGCCGGCGGCGCCGACAATGGCCGCCATCACCGCATCCACTTCCGACGCAGAAGCCACCTGGCACAGCCCGGCCTCGCCTTCCAGTACCTCGGTGGCGCAGCCCGCCGCAGCCAGGCTTTCGCGCAGTCGCGCGGCCGCCTCGGCGCTCGGCACCACGGCGAACACCGGGCGATGGCGAACGCACAGGGCCAGCAATTCGTCGATACGCGAATAGCCACTCAGGGCGAACACCTGGTAGCGGTCGGGGTGGCGTGCGATGACGTCCAGCGTGCTCAGGCCGATGGAGCCGGTGGCCCCCAGCACGGTAATACGCTGCGGACGACTCACATCACACCCCATTCGGCAGCCCACAGCAGCACGGCGAAAATCGGGATCGCCGCGGTCAGGCTGTCGATGCGGTCAAGCACCCCACCGTGCCCGGGCAACAGGTTGCTGCTGTCCTTGATGCCGGAACGGCGCTTGAACATGCTTTCGGTCAGGTCACCGACCACCGAAGACATGACCACCAGCGCGGCACCCAGCAGGCCCAGCAGGATCTGGCCGAAGCCCCAGTCGCGGCTGATGCCGACCACCAAGGTAATCGCCAGGCTGACCACCAGGCCGCCATACACGCCCTCCCAGCTCTTGCCCGGGCTGACCTGTGGCGCCAGCTTGCGCTTGCCGAAGGCACGGCCAGAGAAGTAAGCGCCAATATCGGCAGCCCACACCAGCACCATGACCGACAGGATCAGCCAGTTACCCAACGGCCAGTGCTTGAGCAGCACCAGCCCCTGCCAGGCCGGCAGCAATACCAGCAGGCCGATCAGCAAGCGGCAGGCAGCACTGGCCCACAGCTCACTGCTGCGCGGGTAGGTAAGCACCAGCCAGGTGGCCAACCCCCACCAGATCACTGCGGCACCCAGCACCCAGGGTGCCAGCTCCGGAAGGATGTACAGCAGCATCAGCGCTCCGGCGACGACCACGGCATAGGCGATGCGCAGCGGCTGGGCCATCAGCCCGGCCAGGCGCGCCCACTCCCAGGCGCCGAGGGTCACCACGAAGCCGATGAACAGGGCGAAATCCCCACCATTGAGCAGGAAGAAGCCACCCAGCGCGACCGGCAGCAGGATCAGCGCGGTAATGATGCGTTGTTTAAGCATTAAGCACGAGCTCCAGCCTCGACCTGCTCGCTGGTCTTACCGAAGCGGCGCTGGCGCGAAGCGAAATCGGCCAGGGCGTTGCGCATGGCCTCGTGTTTGAAGTCCGGCCAGTACAGGTCGGAGAAGTACAACTCGGCGTAGGCCAGCTGCCACAGCAGGAAGTTGCTGATGCGGTGCTCGCCGCCAGTGCGGATGCACAGGTCCGGCAGCGGCAGTTCGCCGGTTGCCAGGCAGGTCTGCAGCAGGCCCGGGGTGATGTCTTCCGGGCGCAGGTGCCCGGCTTGCACTTCCCGCGCCAGCCGCTGGGCGGCCTGGGCGATGTCCCACTGGCCACCGTAGTTGGCCGCGATCTGCAGGATGAAGCGGTTGTTGCCGGCGGTCAGCGCCTCGGCCTCGCGCATGGCGGCCTGCAGCTCGGGATGGAAACGCGAACGGTCACCAATGATTCGCAGGCTGATGTTGTTCTCGTTGAGGCGCTTGGCCTCGCGGCGCAGGGCCGAAAAGAACAACTCCATCAGCGCACCCACCTCTTCGGCGGGGCGCTGCCAGTTCTCGCTGGAGAAGGCGAACAGGGTCAGCACCTCGACCCCGGACTCGGCACAGACTTCGATGACCGCGCGAACGGCGTCGACACCCGCCTTGTGCCCGGCGACGCCGGGCAGCAGGCGCTTTTTCGCCCAGCGGTTGTTGCCATCCATGATGATCGCGACATGACGCGGCACCGAGGACGGCACCGCTGGCTTGGTCTTTTCCATTAAAAAACCCCGGCCTTAGACGGCCATCAGGTCCTTTTCCTTGGCTTTGAAGGCAGCATCGACCTCGGCAACGTACTTGTCGGTCAGTTTCTGGATCTCGTCAGCGGCACGACGCTCTTCGTCTTCGCTGATTTCCTTGTCCTTGGTCAGCTTCTTCAGGTCGGCCAGGGCGTCACGGCGCACGTTGCGCACGGCCACCTTGGCATCCTCGGCAACGCCACTGGCCTGCTTGGTGTAGCCCTTGCGGGTTTCCTCGGTCAGGGCCGGCATCGGCACACGGATGGTGGTACCGGCGCTGGACGGGTTCAGGCCCAGGTCGGAGGTGAGGATGGCCTTCTCGATGGCGGCGCTGAGGTTCTTGTCGTGGGCGACGATCTTCAGGGTACGGGCATCTTCGACGGTGATCGCGGCCACCTGGTTCAGCGGCATCTCGCTACCCCAGGCCGGGACCTTGACGCTGTCCAGGATGCTTGGGTGGGCGCGACCGGTGCGGATTGCCGCCAGGTTGCGAGCCAGGGCCTCGAGGGACTTGGTCATGCGCTCCTGCGCGTCTTTCTTGATGTCGTTGATCATGCTTGGCCTTCCTCGATCAGAGTACCTTCAGCGCCACCCACCACGATGTTCAGCAGGGCGCCAGGCTTGTTCATGTTGAATACCCGCAATGGCATCTTGTGGTCACGGCACAGGCAGATTGCGGTCAGGTCCATCACACCCAGCTTGCGATCCAGGACCTCGTCGTAGGTCAGGTGATCGAACTTCTCGGCATGCGGGTCCTTGAATGGATCGGCAGTGTACACACCATCGACCTTGGTCGCCTTCAGCACCACGTCGGCATCGATTTCGATGGCGCGCAGGCAGGCCGCGGAGTCGGTGGTGAAGAACGGGTTGCCGGTACCGGCGGAGAAAATTACCACATCCCCGGAGTTGAGGTGGCGAATAGCTTTGCGACGATCGTAATGATCGGTGACACCGACCATGGAAATGGCCGACATGACCAGGGCCGGGATGTTCGAGCGCTCCAGCGCATCGCGCATGGCCAGGCCGTTCATCACGGTGGCCAGCATACCCATGTGGTCACCGGTGACGCGGTCCATGCCGGCTGCACTGAGCGCGGCGCCGCGGAACAGGTTGCCACCACCGATCACCAGGCCGACCTGGACTCCGATCCCTACCAGCTGGCCAACTTCGAGGGCCATGCGATCCAGCACTTTCGGGTCGATCCCGAAGTCTTCCGAGCCCATCAGGGCCTCGCCGCTAAGTTTGAGCAAAATGCGTTTATAGCGAGGTTGGCGACCACTCACCTGCTGAGCCATTGCGAGTCTCTCCTGCGGCGTACTTTTAGAAAATTCGTGCGGGCTGTTTGCAGCCTGCTAACTGTAGCGTGGCACCGCTTCGGTGCCAGCGACGACGGGCCTTATAAACCCTTCGCCGTTTTGACAAAGAGGCTGCGCGCGTGAGCGGGCAGCCTCTTTGGGGCGACAGACGGGGCTGTCTTACTGCTTGGCAGCAGCGACCTGAGCGGCAACTTCTTCAGCGAAGTTGTCGACTGGCTTCTCGATGCCTTCGCCGACCTTGAAGTAGGTGAAGGAAACGATTTCAGCGCCGGCTTTCTTGGCCAGCTCGCCAACCTTGACTTCCGGGTTCATGACGAAGGCTTGCTCGACCAGCGAGGCTTCGGCCAGGAACTTCGAGATACGACCTTTGATCATGTTCTCGACGATGTTTTCCGGCTTGCCGGCGATCTTGTCAGCGTTCAGCTGCAGGAAGACGCCCTTCTCACGCTCGATCGCTTCGGCCGAAACTTCCGACGGCAGCAGGAACTCAGGGTTCGAAGCTGCAACGTGCATGGCGATGTTCTTGGCCAGGTCGACGTCGCCGCCTTTCAGGACAACGGCAGCGCCGATCTTGTTGCCGTGCAGGTAGGCACCGACAACGTCACCTTCAACGCGCACCAGGCGACGGATGTTGACGTTCTCGCCGCACTTGGCAACCAGGGCTTCACGAGCAGCTTCACGCGAGGCGATCAGCGGAGCGGCATCGGTCAGCTTCTGGGCGAAGGCTTCTTCGATGCTGTCGGCAACGAAGTTCTTGAAGTCGTCTTGCAGGGCCAGGAAGTCGGTCTGCGAGTTCACTTCCAGCAGGACGGCGGATTTACCGTCGGTCTTGACGGCGATAGCGCCTTCAGCAGCGACGTTGCCAGCCTTTTTGGCGGCCTTGATGGCGCCCGAGGCACGCATGTCGTCAATGGCTTTTTCGATGTCGCCGCCGGCCTTTTCCAGGGCCTTCTTGCAATCCATCATGCCTTCGCCGGTACGCTCGCGCAGTTCTTTTACCAGCGCTGCAGTAATTGCTGCCATTTCAAAATCCTCTTGGAAAGTTTTTCAACCATTCCACCCGTTCGTCACGGGCGTTCAATTCTGCAAATCCGCTGTGTTTGTCTCAGCGAGCCCATGATGCGGGGCCGATGCTGACAGCAGGATTTCAAGGTGGCAAAAAGGGGGCAGAGCCCCCTTTTTGCGTGCCAAGTCGACGCTAGCGTCTAATTACTCGGCAGCAGGTGCAGCCGCTTCTTCAGCGTAAACTTCGGTGCCGCCGGCAACGTTGTTGCGGCCGCGGATGACAGCGTCAGCCATCGAAGTCATGTACAGCTCGATAGCGCGGATGGCGTCATCGTTACCTGGGATGATGTAGTCAACACCTTCCGGGCTGCTGTTGGTATCGACAACGCCGATAACCGGGATGCCCAGCTTGTTGGCTTCGGTGATCGCGATGCGCTCGTGATCAACGTCGATCACGAACAGAGCGTCTGGCAGACCGCCCATGTCCTTGATACCGCCCAGGCTGCGATCCAGTTTTTCCAGATCGCGGGAGCGCATCAGGGCTTCTTTCTTGGTCAGCTTGGCGAAAGTGCCGTCTTCGGCCTGGGTTTCCAGGTCGCGCAGACGCTTGATCGAAGCGCGGATGGTCTTGTAGTTGGTCAGCATGCCGCCCAACCAACGGTGGTCAACGTACGGCGAACCGCAACGAGCAGCTTGCTCGGCGACGATCTTGCCGGCGGAACGCTTGGTGCCGACGAACAGGATCTTGTTCTTGCCCTGGGCCAGGCGCTCTACGAACGACAGAGCGTCGTTGAACATCGGCAGGGTTTTTTCCAGGTTGACGATGTGGATCTTGTTACGCGCGCCGAAAATGTACTTGCCCATTTTCGGGTTCCAGTAACGGGTCTGGTGGCCGAAGTGCACACCGGCCTTCAGCATATCGCGCATGTTGACTTGGGACATGATAGTTCCTTGATAAGTCGGGTTGGGCCTCCACGTATCCCAATGACCAACCCGCGAATTCTGCAACTCGGGGCACCCAGGTCATCGTGTCGACACGTGTGTGGGTTAAGTGCTGACGGGGTCGTCCCCGAAAGCGGCGCATTTTATACCACAGACCGCGGCCGAACGGAACCCGGATACTGTTGCGTCCGTCAGCGGCTTTTGCAGCACCCCGCCAAACAGGCCAGAATGCTCCCTATGGATGACAGCTTCCTCAAGGGTAACGCGATTCCTGTGGGAGCTGGTTTGCCGGCGATGGGCTGCGCAGCAGCCCCAATTCTCTACCTGGATCCCGACCGATCGGTGCCCTGCTCTGCTAGAATCCGGCCTTTCCCGTTTGTTCGCGCCGTTCACGGCGCCGTAGAGAGCCTGTAATGACCGTCACCATCAAGACCGCAGAAGACATCGAGAAGATGCGCATCGCTGGCCGCCTGGCCGCCGAAGTGCTGGAAATGATCGAAGAACACGTCAAGCCCGGTGTCACCACCGAAGAGCTGGACCGCCTGTGCCACGACTACATCGTCAATGTCCAGCAGGCCATCCCGGCACCGCTCAACTACAAGGGCTACCCGAAGTCGATCTGCACCTCGATCAACCATGTGGTCTGCCACGGCATCCCCAACGACAAGCCACTCAAGGACGGTGACACGCTGAACATCGACGTCACCGTGATCAAGGACGGCTACCACGGCGACACCAGCCGCATGTTCCACGTCGGCACCGTGCCGGTATGGGCCGAGCGCCTGTCCAAGGTCACCCAGGAATGCATGTACAAGGCCATCGAACTGGTCAAGCCGGGCTGCCGCCTGGGCGACATCGGCGAAGTGATCCAGAAGCACGCTGAGAAGAACGGCTTCTCGGTGGTGCGCGAGTTCTGCGGCCACGGCATCGGCAAGGTATTCCACGAAGAGCCGCAGATCCTGCACTACGGCCGCGCCGGCACCGGCATGGAGCTCAAGGAAGGCATGACCTTCACCATCGAGCCGATGATCAACCAGGGCAAGGCCGACACCAAGGTGCTGGGCGACGGCTGGACCGCCATCACCAAGGACCGCAAGCTCTCGGCCCAGTGGGAACACACCCTGGTGGTGACCGCGACAGGTTATGAGATCTTCACCCTGCGCAAGGACGACACCATCCCGCGCACCTCGGCCTGAGCGCACTCCCACAGGCCAACCCACGACAGGAACGTGACGCGATGCCCCAGGTGGACCCCGAGCTGTTCGACCGCGGCCAGTTCCAGGCGGAACTGGCCCTCAAGGCGAGCCCCATCGCCGCCTTCAAGAAAGCCATCCGCCAGGCCGGCGAGGTGCTCGACAAACGTTTCCGTAGTGGCAGCGAAATCCGCCCGCTGATCGAAGCCCGCGCCTGGCTCGTCGACAATATCCTGCAACAGGCCTGGAACCAGTTCGACTGGGGCGACCACAGCGGCATCGCCCTGGTCGCGGTGGGTGGCTACGGGCGTGGTGAACTGCACCCGCATTCGGACATCGACCTGCTGATTTTGCTGGGCGCTGCCGAGCATGAGCAGTACCGCGACGCCATCGAGCGGTTTCTCACCCTGCTGTGGGACATCGGCCTGGAAGTGGGCCAGAGCGTGCGCACCGTCGACGAGTGCGCCGAACAGGCCCGCGCTGACCTGACGGTCATCACCAACCTGATGGAAAGCCGCACCATTGCCGGCCCCGAGACCCTGCGCCAGCACATGCTGGAGGTGACCAGCACTGCGCAGATGTGGCCGAGCAAGGACTTCTTCCTGGCCAAGCGAGCCGAACTCAAGGCCCGCCACCACAAGTACAACGACACCGAGTACAACCTCGAACCCAATGTGAAAGGTTCGCCCGGTGGCCTGCGCGACATCCAGACAGTGCTGTGGGTGGCCCGCCGCCAGTACGGCACCCTCAACCTGCATGCGCTGGCCGGCGAAGGTTTCCTGCTGGAAAGCGAGAACGAGCTGCTGGCCTCGTCCCAGGACTTCCTGTGGAAGGTGCGCTACGCCTTGCACATGCTTGCAGGGCGCGCCGAGGACCGTCTGCTGTTCGACCACCAGCGCAGCATCGCCGCACTGCTGGGCTACAGCGACGACAACCCCAAGCGGGCGATCGAGCAGTTCATGCAGCAGTACTACCGGGTGGTGATGAGCATCAGTCAGCTGTGCGACCTGATCATCCAGCACTTCGAGGAGGTCATCCTCGCCGATGACGACAGCGGCACCACCCAGCCGCTGAATGCGCGCTTCCGCCTGCATGACGGATATATAGAAGCGACCAGGCCGAACGTGTTCAAGCGCACGCCGTTCGCCATGCTGGAAATCTTCGTGCTGATGGCCCAGCACCCCGAGATCAAGGGTGTACGTGCCGATACCGTGCGGCTGCTGCGCGAGCACCGCCACCTGATCGACGACACCTTCCGCACCGATATCCGCAACACCAGCCTGTTCATCGAGCTGTTCAAGTGCGAAATCGGCATTCACCGCAACCTGCGGCGGATGAACCGCTACGGCATCCTTGGCCGCTACCTGCCGGAGTTCGGCCTGATCGTCGGGCAGATGCAGCACGACCTGTTCCACATCTATACGGTCGATGCACACACCCTCAACCTCATCAAGCACCTGCGCAAGCTGCAATACACGCCGGTGTCCGAGAAATTCCCGCTGGCCAGCAAGCTCATGGGCCGCCTGCCCAAGCCCGAGCTGATCTACCTGGCCGGCCTGTATCACGACATCGGCAAGGGCCGCCAGGGCGACCATTCCGAGCTGGGTGCGGTGGATGCGAAGAAGTTCTGCGAACGCCACCAGTTGCCCGCCTGGGACAGCCGGCTGATCGTCTGGCTGGTGCAGAACCACCTGGTGATGTCGACCACCGCCCAGCGCAAGGACCTGTCCGACCCGCAGGTGATCAACGACTTTGCCCTGCACGTGGGTGACGAGACGCGCCTGGACTACCTGTACGTGCTGACCGTGGCCGATATCAACGCCACCAACCCCAGCCTGTGGAACTCGTGGCGGGCCAGCCTGCTGCGCCAGCTGTACACCGAGACCAAGCGCGCCCTGCGCCGTGGCCTGGAAAACCCGCTGGACCGCGAAGAACAGATTCGCCAGACCCAATCGGCGGCGCTGGACATCCTGGTGCGCGAAGGCACCGACCCGGACGACGTCGAGCAGCTGTGGTCACAGCTGGGCGATGACTACTTCCTCAAGCACACCGCTGCCGACGTGGCCTGGCACAGTGACGCGATACTCCAGCAGCCGGCCGATGGCGGGCCGCTGGTGCTGATCAAGGAAACCACTCAGCGCGAGTTCGAGGGCGGCACGCAGATCTTCATCTACGCCCCCGACCAGCACGACTTCTTCGCCGTGACGGTGGCGGCCATGTCGCAGCTGAACCTGAACATTCATGACGCGCGGATCATCACCTCGAGCAGCCAGTTCACCCTCGACACCTACATCGTGCTGGACAACGACGGCGGCTCGATCGGCGACAACCCGCAGCGGGTCAAGCAGATTCGCGACGGCCTGACCGAAGCGCTGCGCAACCCCGAGGACTACCCGACCATCATCCAGCGTCGGGTGCCGCGCCAGCTCAAGCACTTCGACTTCCCGCCGCAGGTGACCATCCTCAACGATGCCCAGCGACCGGTGACCATCCTCGAAATCACCGCACCCGACCGCCCAGGCCTGCTGGCCCGGCTGGGGCGGATCTTCCTGGAGTTCGACCTGTCGCTGCAGAACGCCAAGATCGCCACCCTCGGCGAGCGGGTGGAAGACGTGTTCTTCATCACCGATGCCGACAACCAGCCGCTGTCCGACCCACAGCTGTGCAGCCGCCTGCAGGAGGCCATCGTCCAGCAGCTGCAGGCCGGCCAGGCCAGCGATGCCAGCCCTACCCGCGTGACCTTTTAACGACTAGACGATTGACGAGACCTTGCGCCGATGAACCATGCCTTGACCCAGCTTCAGCCCTATCCGTTCGAGAAGCTTCGCGCCCTGCTGGGCAGCGTGAAGCCTGCGGCGGACAAACGCGCCATCGCCCTGTCGATCGGTGAGCCGAAGCACGAATCGCCGGCGTTCGTCGCCCAGGCCATGGCCGACAACCTCGACAAGCTGGCGGTGTACCCAAGCACCATCGGCCTGCCGGCCCTGCGCCAGGCCATTGGCCAGTGGTGCGAGCGGCGCTTTGGCGTACCGGCCGGCTGGCTGGACGCCGACCGCCACATCCTGCCGGTCAACGGCACCCGTGAAGCGCTGTTCGCCTTCACCCAGGCCGTGGTCAACCGCGCCGATGACGGCCTGGTGGTCAGCCCCAATCCGTTCTACCAGATCTACGAAGGCGCAGCCCTGCTGGCCGGTGCCACCCCGCACTACCTGCCGTGCCTGGAAAGCAACGGTTTCAACCCCGACTTCGACGCCGTGCCGGCTGAAGTGTGGAAGCGCTGCCAGATCCTGTTCCTGTGCTCGCCGGGCAACCCCACCGGCGCACTGGTGCCGATGGCCACCCTGAAGAAGCTGATCGCCCTGGCCGACGAGCACGACTTCGTGATTGCCGCCGACGAGTGCTACAGCGAGCTGTACTTCGACGAGGACGCCCCGCCACCGGGCCTGCTGACGGCCTGTGCGGAACTGGGCCGCAGCGACTTCAAGCGCTGCGTGGTTTTCCATAGCCTGTCCAAGCGCTCCAACCTGCCGGGCCTGCGCTCGGGCTTCGTCGCCGGTGATGCCGAGATCATCAAGCCGTTCCTGCTGTACCGTACCTACCACGGCTGCGCCATGCCGGTACAAACCCAGCTGGCCAGCATCGCCGCCTGGCAGGACGAGGCGCATGTACGCGAGAACCGCGACCAGTACCGCGCCAAGTACGATGCCGTGCTGGATATCCTGCAGCCGGTGCTGGACGTGCAGCGTCCGGATGGCAGCTTCTACCTGTGGGCCAAGGTACCCGGCGGCGATGCCGAGTTTACCCGCGACCTGTTCGAGGCCCAGCATGTGACGGTGGTGCCGGGGTCGTACCTGTCGCGTGAAGTGGATGGCGTGAACCCGGGCGCCGGCCGCGTGCGCATGGCGCTGGTTGCACCGTTGGCCGAGTGCATCGAGGCGGCGGAGCGGATTCGCGCATTCCTGCAGAACCGCTGATTCGACAGGGGCCGTACAATTCTTGAGTGTTGTGCAGTGCCAGTGGGAGCGGGTTTACCCGCGAACACCGGCACTGCCGGTGCCATGCACCGCGTCGCCTGATTCGCGGGTAAACCCGCTCCCACAGGGCCGCGAAGCGGCCCCCTGCGGTCTACCTGACCGACCCTAGGTTTGCCTCACTCATATCCAGCTCCCCCAGCACCTGCCGCACCACTTCATCCCCCACCAGATGCTTGCGGTGCAGCTCATACAGCTCCAGCCGCTGAGCCCGTAGCGCACGCAGGCGCAAACGCCGCTCCAGCAAATCCATCTGTTCAGCCAGGGCCTTGGCCTCGGCGCTGTCATTGTAGCTGTCCAGCTCATCCCGGTACTCAGCCATCAAGCGCGCCTTCAACTCGGTTGCCAAGGTCGCCTGCGCGGCATCCTGTGGCGCATTGCTGTCGATCACTTCCTCTGCCTCCAGCGCATGGATTGCCGCCTCGGCCGTGCGCCGCCAGGCCTCCTGCACTTCCTGGTGCAAACGCTCGTCCGGGCTCTTGGTCACCCCGCGCAGCAGCAGCGGCAGCGCGATACAGGCACTGATCAACGACAGCAGGATCACCCCGGCCGCAATGAAGATCAGCAGGTCACGCTCCGGGAAGGCCTTGCCTGCTCCCATCAGCAACGGGATCGACATCACGCCGGCCAGGGTGACCGCACCACGCACACCGCCCAGGGTCAGCAACCAGCAGGAACGCGCCGTGGGCATCAGCACCAGCGCCGGCTTGCCGCGCCAGCGGCGTACCACACCGATCGAGCGCCAGATGCTCTGCACCCAGATGAACCGCAGCAAGATCAGCGCCACAAAGATCGCCACCACGTCCAGGCAGCGCCAGGCCAGGGTCGGCCAGACGGTGGGTTCATGGCTGACCACGGCCTTGATGATGTCCGGCAGTTGCAGGCCCAGCAGCAGGAAGATCAGACCGTTGAAAGCGAACTCCAGCAGCGACCACACGCTGCGGTTGAGCAGGCGCGTACTGGTCTGCCGTGGCAGCAGGTCGAGCCAGCTCTGCATCATGCCGGCCGCCACCGCCGAAAGAATGCCCGACACACCCAGGCGCTCGGCCAGTACGTAGGCAGCGAACGGCAGCAGTAACATGAACACCACGTGGGTGGCCGGGTCGTCCCAGCCGCGGGCGATCATCCACGCGCGCAAGCGGCCGATCAACCAGCTCAGGGCCACACCCACCGCCAGGCCGCCCAGGGCGACCAGAACGAAGCTGAAGCTGGCGTCGGTCAGCGAGAATACCCCGGTGATCGCCGCTGCCAGGGCGAACTTGAAGGTCACCAGGCCCGAGGCATCGTTCATCAGGGCCTCGCCCTGGAGCATGTGCATCAGCGGGGTGGGCAGGCGGTCCTGGGTAATGGCCGAAACCGCCACGGCGTCGGTCGGCGACAACACGGCAGCCAGGGCGAAGGCCACTGGCAGCGGGATGCTCGGCAGCAGCCAGTGAATGAAGTAACCGGCTCCGACCACGGTAAACAGCACCAGGCCCACGGCCAGCGCTACCACCGGCCCGCGAATGCGCCACAACTCGCGCTTGGGAATGCGCCAGCCGTCGGCGAACAGCAACGGCGGCAGGAACAGGAACAGGAACAACTCGGGGTCCAGGGCCACATGCAGGCCCAGCGTCGGCCACGCCAGCAAGGCGCCGGCGGCGATCTGTACCAGTGGCAAGGGCAGCGGAATCATGCGGCCGACCAGCTTCGACACGCTGACCAGCGTCAGCAGGATGAGGACGGTGTAGGCGGACTGCATCCGGGAAAGCTTCCTTTGTGAACCAGAAACGACAACAAGGCGAAACATCGCCATTGAAACAATATGTTAGCGGCGATGGGCGATTCGGGGCCGCTGCACGATAGTCGCAGGTGGCGGATGAATATGTAACATGATGATACCCAGCACGTGACTGACGTTGGCGAGCATCTTGCGCTAGTCAGGCTTGAACTGCTGGGATCCCGTCGTATAATCAACCTTAACGAATAACGTTAAGCATTCAGCCTCATGATTCGAAGCTTTAGCTGTGCCGACACGGAAGCACTTTTTACTCATGGAAAGACACGGCGTTGGTCAGATATCAAGTCAGTTGCGGAACGCAAACTGGCCATGCTCGATGCCGCAACAGAGCTGCGAGACCTTCGGTCGCCACCTGGCAACCGTCTCGAGGCATTGAGCGGCAACCGAGCAGGCCAGCACAGTATCCGTGTCAATGACCAATGGCGCCTGTGCTTTATCTGGACCGACAACGGGCCGATTAACGTTGAAATTGTCGATTACCACTGAGGTGCATCATGCTCAAGAACGGTATGCGTCCGATTCATCCCGGAGAAGTCCTGCGTGAGGACTTCCAGAAAGAGATGGGTTTCAGCGCCGCGGCACTGGCCCGGGCGCTAGGGGTTGCCACACCAACCGTCAACAACATCCTGCGTGAACGGGGCGGTGTTTCCGCCGACATGGCGCTGCGCCTGTCCATCTGCCTGGACACCACCCCCGAGTTCTGGCTCAACCTGCAGACCGCCTTCGATCTGCGCACCGCTGAACAGCAACACGGTGACAAGATCATCGGTTCGGTACAGCGCCTGGTCGCTTGAGACATACCTTGATCAGTAAACATGGGCACCACGGGCGTGGCGCCGCGAGGATCGTTCCCGCATAATCCCGCGACTGAAATCGGAAAACGGAGAGGTTGGGGCCGCCTGTGATCCCCAATGCACACAATGACCTACACGCTCTACGGCATCAAAGCCTGTGACACCATGAAGAAGGCACGTACCTGGCTCGAAGACCAGGCCATTGCCTACGAATTCCACGACTACAAGACCCAAGGCATCGACCGTGACAGCCTGAACCGCTGGTGCGACGAACACGGCTGGGAAGTCATCCTCAACCGTGCCGGCACCACCTTCCGCAAGCTGGACGACGCCAGCAAGGCCGACCTCGACCAGGCCAAGGCCGTCGAGCTGATGCTGGCCCAGCCGTCGATGATCAAGCGCCCGGTGCTCGACCTTGGCGCGCGTACCCTGGTCGGCTTCAAGCCTGACCTGTACGCCGCTGCCCTGGCCTGAGCCCCTACCCTATTTCGCACGAGGTAATCACATGTCCAATACCCTGTTCAGCCTGGCCTTCGGTGTCGGCTCCCAGAACCGCCAGGGCGCCTGGCTGGAAGTGTTCTACGCACAACCGCTGCTCAACCCGAGCGCCGAACTGGTCGCCGCGGTAGCCCCTGTTCTCGGTTACCAAGGTGGCAACCAGGCCATCGCCTTCAGCAACGCCCAGGCCGCGCAACTGGCCGAAGCCGTGAAGGGTGTGGATGCCGCCCAGGCCGCCCTGCTGACCCGCCTGGCTGAAAGCCACAAGCCGCTGGTCGCCACCCTGCTGGCCGAAGACGCCGCACTGACCTCGACCCCAGAGGCCTACCTCAAGCTGCACCTGCTGTCGCACCGCCTGGTCAAGCCGCACGGCCTGAGCCTGGCCGGCATCTTCCCGCTGCTGCCGAACGTGGCCTGGACCAACCAGGGCGCGGTCGACCTGGCCGAACTGGCCGAACTGCAACTGGAAGCGCGTCTGAAGGGCGAGCTGCTGGAAGTGTTCTCGGTGGACAAGTTCCCGAAAATGACCGACTACGTGGTCCCGGCCGGCGTGCGTATCGCCGACACCGCCCGTGTGCGCCTGGGCGCCTACATCGGCGAAGGCACCACCATCATGCACGAAGGCTTCGTCAACTTTAACGCTGGCACCGAAGGCCCGGGCATGATCGAAGGCCGCGTTTCCGCTGGCGTGTTCGTCGGCAAGGGCTCGGACCTGGGCGGCGGCTGCTCGACCATGGGCACCCTGTCCGGCGGCGGCAACATCGTCATCAAGGTTGGCGAAGGCTGCCTGATCGGCGCCAACGCCGGTATCGGCATTCCGCTGGGTGACCGCAACACCGTCGAAGCCGGCCTGTACATCACCGCCGGTACCAAGGTGAACCTGCTGGACGAGAACAACCAGCTGGTCAAAGTGGTCAAGGCCCGTGACCTGGCCGGCCAGACCGACCTGCTGTTCCGCCGCAACTCGCTGAACGGCGCGGTGGAGTGCAAGACCCACAAGTCGGCCATCGAGCTGAACGAGGCGCTGCACGCGCACAACTGAGAATCCTTCAGCCCCTGTAAGCGCGAGCTTGCTCGCCAACAGCGGATTCTCAGCGTTTGAAATGTTAAGATCGGGTCTGGCACCACGCCAGACCCGATTTTCATTCCAGGCCCCGTGACCATGTTCCAGCCCTCCCCCTGGCGTGCCGATTTTCCCGCCATCGCCGCCCTGCAACGGCAACACCAGACCTACCTGGACAGCGCCGCCACCACCCAGAAGCCGCAAGCCCTGCTCGATGCCCTGAGCCATTACTATGGCCATGGCGCAGCCAACGTGCACCGAGCCCAGCACTTGCCCGGCGCACTGGCAACCCAGGCCTTCGAAACCAGCCGCGACAAGGTTGCCGCCTGGCTGAATGCGGCAGACTCGCGGCAGATCATCTTCACCCACGGCGCCACTTCGGCGCTGAACCTGCTGGCCTATGGCCTAGAACACCGCTTCGAGGCCGGTGACGAAATTGCCGTCAGTGCCCTGGAACACCATGCCAACCTGCTGCCCTGGCAACAGCTGGCGCGCCGGCGCAACCTGCGCCTGGTGGTGCTACCGCTGGATGCCCATGGCCGCATCGACCTGGACCAGGCGCTGCAACTGATCGGCCCACGCACCCGGGTGCTGGCGGTGAGCCAGCTGTCCAACGTGCTGGGCACCTGGCAGCCGCTGCCGGCGCTGCTGGCCCATGCCCGCGCCCAAGGCGCGCTGAGCGTGGTCGACGGTGCCCAGGGCGTGGTGCACGGCCGCCACGATGTGCAGCAGCTTGGCTGCGACTTCTATGTGTTCTCCAGCCACAAGCTGTACGGCCCGGAAGGTGTTGGCGTGCTTTACGGCCGTAGCCAGGCACTGGAACTGCTGCAGCACTGGCAGTTCGGCGGCGAGATGGTGCAACTGGCCGAGTACCACAGCGCCAGCTTCCGCCCGGCGCCGCTGGGGTTCGAAGCAGGCACGCCGCCGATCGCCGGGGTGATCGGCCTGGGGGCAACCCTGGACTACCTGGCCAGCCTCGATGCTCAGGCGCTCGAAACCCATGAAGCCAGCCTGCACCAGCACCTGCTGCGTGGCCTGACAGACCGCGATGGTGTACGCATCCTCGGCACGCCACAGGCGGCCCTTGCCAGTTTCGTCATCGAAGGCGTGCACAACGCCGACATCGCCCACCTGCTGACCGAGCAAGGCATTGCCGTGCGTGCCGGGCACCACTGTGCCATGCCGCTGCTGAAGGGCCTGGGCCTGGAGGGCGCGATCCGCGTGTCCTTGGGGCTGTATAACGACAGCGATGACTTGCAGCGTTTCTTCGAGGCACTGGACCAGGGCCTGGAGCTGTTGCGATGACCCTGCCGGATCAGGCGCGCCAGGCGCTGGAAGCTTTCGAGCAGGGCAAGGGCTGGGAACAGCGTGCGCGGCTGCTGATGCAGTGGGGCGACCGGCTGGAACCGCTGGCTGACACTGAAAAGACCGATGCCAACCGGGTGCATGGCTGCGAAAGCCTGGTATGGCTGGTGGCCGAGCAGGTTGAAGGGGTATGGCGCTTCAAGGCCAGTAGCGATGCGCGCTTGTTGCGCGGGCTGTTGGCGTTGTTGCTGGTGCGGGTGCAAGGGTTGGCCAATGAGGAACTGGCCGGGCTCGATCTGCGGGAGTGGTTCACTCAGCTGGGGCTGGAGCGCCAACTGTCGCCTTCGCGCAGCAATGGGCTGCATGCGGTGTTGCAGCGGATGGCGGAGCTGGCGTCTCCCCGCTAAATCGGTGCTGGCTTCTTCGCGGGTGAACCCGCTCCTACAGGATCCTCACCTTTCCTGAGAGAGATGTAGTACCTGTGGGAGCGGGTTTACCCGCGAAGAAGCCCACGCAGTCTATTCAGGCTTGACCCGCTCCGAAGGCCGCCGCGACCCCGCCACCAGTTTTTCCACCGCCTTGCTCGCCGCCACCATGCCAAAGGTCGCGGTCACCATCATCACCGCGCCAAAGCCACCCGAGCAGTCCAGCCGCACGCCTTCGCCCACGAAGCTTTTCTGCAGGCAAACGCTGCCATCGCCCTTGGGGTAGCGCAGCTGTTCGCTGGAGAACACGCAGGGCACGCCATAGTTGCGGCTGACATTGCGCGAGAAGTTGTAGTCGCGGCGCAGGGTGGAACGCACCCGCGAGGCCAGCGGGTCGTTGAAGGTCTTGTTCAGGTCGGCGATCTGGATCTGTGTCGGGTCGATCTGCCCGCCGGCGCCACCCGTGGTGACGATGGCAATCTTGCGCCGCCGGCACCAGGCGATCAGTGCCGCCTTGGCCATGACGCTGTCGATGCAGTCGATCACACAATCGAGGTTCTCGGTGATGTACTCGACCATGGTGTCGCGGGTAACGAAGTCGGCCACAGCATGCACCGTGCACGCCGGGTTGATCGCCCGCAGGCGCTCGGCCATGACCTCGACCTTGGGCCGCCCCACCTGCCCTTCCAGGGCATGGGCCTGGCGGTTGGTGTTGCTGACGCACACGTCGTCGAGGTCGAACAGGGTGATCTCGCCCACGCCACTGCGGGCCAGCGCTTCCGCCGCCCACGAGCCTACCCCGCCAATACCGACCACGGCCACGTGGGCCTGGCCCAGACGGTGCAACCCCTGGTCGCCATACAGCCGGGCAACGCCGGCGAAGCGTGGATCTTCTGTGCTCATGCTCATACCCCAAAAAACCGGCGCGCATTATATGCCAGCGGGCCCATGGCCTGCATCGTTAGGAAAGACACTACCAACCCTGCTTTAATGTCCTATCACTTCGACACAAATGGACGACAATGTCTTCACGTAAATTCGGCCTGAACCTGGTTGTGGTCCTGGCCATCGCCGCGTTGTTCACCGGGTTCTGGGCGCTGATCAACCGCCCGGTTTCCGCCCCCGCCTGGCCAGAACAGATCTCTGGCTTCTCCTATTCACCGTTCCGCCTTGGCGAAAGCCCGCAGAAGGGCCAGTACCCCAGTGACGACGAGATGCGCCAGGACCTGGAGCAGTTGAGCAAACTGACCGACAGCATCCGTATCTACACCGTGGAGGGCACACAGGCGGATATCCCGCGCCTGGCCGAGGAATTCGGCCTGCGGGTAACGCTGGGCATCTGGATCAGCCCGGACCTGGAGCGCAACGAGCGCGAAATCGCCACGGCCATCCAGCTGGCCAACACGTCGCGCAGCGTGGTGCGGGTGGTGGTCGGCAACGAGGCGCTGTTCCGTGAAGAAGTCACTCCGGAAAACCTGATCAAATACCTGGACCGGGTACGCGCAGCCGTCAAGGTGCCAGTGACCACCAGCGAGCAATGGCACATCTGGAAGGAAAACCCGCAGCTGGCCAAGCACGTCGACCTGATAGCCGCGCACATCCTGCCGTACTGGGAGTTCGTGCCGATGAAGGATTCGGTCGAGTTCGTACTCGACCGCGCCCGCGAGCTGAAACACCAGTTCCCGCGCAAACCCCTGCTGCTCTCGGAAGTTGGCTGGCCGAGCAACGGCCGCATGCGCGGCGGTGCCGATGCCACCCAGGCCGACCAGGCCATCTACCTGCGCACCTTGGTCAACACCCTCAATCGCCGTGGTTACAACTATTTCGTCATCGAAGCCTACGACCAGCCGTGGAAGGCCAGCGACGAAGGCTCGGTGGGCGCCTACTGGGGCGTGTACAACGCCGAACGCCAGCAGAAATTCAACTTCGACGGCCCGGTAGTGGCCATCCCGCAGTGGCGTGCCCTGGCGGTGGCCTCGGTGGTGCTGGCGATGATTGCCCTGATGGTGTTGTTCATCGACGGTTCGGCCCTGCGCCAGCGCGGCCGCACCTTCCTGACCTTCATCACCTTCCTGTGCGGGTCGGTGCTGGTTTGGATCGCCTACGACTACAGCCAGCAATACAGCACCTGGTTCAGCCTGACCGTGGGCGTGCTGCTGGCCCTCGGCGCGCTGGGCGTGTTCATCGTGCTGCTGACCGAGGCCCACGAACTGGCCGAGGCGGTATGGATACACAAGCGCCGGCGCGAGTTCCTGCCGGTGCAGGCCGACAGCGCCTACCGGCCCAAGGTATCGGTGCATGTGCCGTGCTACAACGAACCGCCCGAGATGGTGAAACAGACCCTCGATGCCCTGGCTGCGCTGGACTACCCCGACTACGAAGTGCTGGTGATCGACAACAACACCAAGGACCCGGCCGTGTGGGAGCCCCTCAAGGCCCATTGCGAGAAGCTCGGCGAGCGCTTCAGGTTCTTCCACGTCGCGCCCCTGGCCGGCTTCAAGGGCGGCGCGCTGAACTACCTGATCCCGCATACCGCCAAGGACGCCGAAGTGATCGCGGTGATCGACTCGGACTACTGCGTCGATCGCAACTGGCTCAAGCACATGGTGCCGCACTTCGCTGACCCGAAAATTGCCGTGGTGCAGTCGCCGCAGGACTACCGCGACCAGCACGAAAGCGCCTTCAAGAAGCTGTGCTACAGCGAGTACAAGGGCTTCTTCCACATCGGCATGGTCACCCGCAACGACCGTGACGCGATCATCCAGCACGGCACCATGACCATGACCCGGCGCAGCGTGCTGGAAGAGCTGGGCTGGGCCGAGTGGTGCATCTGCGAGGACGCCGAACTGGGCTTGCGGGTGTTCGAGAAAGGCCTGTCGGCCGCCTACGCCCACAACAGCTACGGCAAGGGCCTGATGCCCGATACCTTCATCGACTTCAAGAAGCAACGTTTCCGCTGGGCCTACGGCGCCATCCAGATCATCAAGCACCACGCCAGCGCCCTGCTGCGCGGCAAGGGCAGCGAGCTGACCCGCGGCCAGCGCTACCACTTCCTGGCCGGCTGGCTGCCGTGGATCGCCGATGGCATGAACATCTTCTTCACCATCGGCGCGCTGCTGTGGTCGGCGGCGATGATCATCGTGCCGCACCGGGTCGACCCGCCGTTGATGATCTTTGCCATTCCACCGCTGGCGCTGTTCTTCTTCAAGGTCGGCAAGATCGTCTTCCTCTACCGCCGCGCGGTGGGGGTGAACCTGAAGGATGCCTTTGCTGCGGCGCTGGCGGGGCTGGCGCTGTCGCATACCATCGCCAAGGCGGTGCTGTACGGGTTCTTCACCAGCAGCATGCCGTTCTTCCGCACACCGAAGAACGCCGACAGCCACGGGCTGCTGGTGGCGATTTCCGAAGCGCGGGAAGAGCTGTTCATCATGTTGCTGCTGTGGGGCGCGGCGCTGGGCATCTACCTGGTACAGGGGCTGCCGAGTTCGGACATGCGCTTCTGGGTGGCGATGTTGCTGGTGCAGTCGTTGCCTTATGTGGCGGCGCTGGTGATGGCCTTCCTGTCGTCGCTGCCCAAGCCCGTAGAAAAGGCTGCCGAACCGCAACAGGCTTGAGATCCTGGGGGGCGCTTTGCGCCCCTTTCGCGACACAAGGCCGCTCCTACAGATATTGCACACGCCTGATGGGCTGTGGTGATCCTGTAGGAGCGGCCTTGTGTCGCGACAGGGCCGCAAAGCGGCCCCAATGGCCCATCGGTTTGATATAAGATAACGCCCCTCAGATTTCCCGCCTTGCCCCGGAGTCCCCCATGACGGCCCCAGCCGAGCTCTCGCCTACCCTTCAACTGGCCTGCGACCTGATCCGTCGCCCCTCGGTCACCCCCGTCGACGCCGACTGCCAGGCGCAGATGATGAACCGCCTGGGCGCCGTGGGCTTCCAGCTCGAACCGATGCGCATCGAGGACGTCGACAACTTCTGGGCCACCCACGGCAGCCAGGACGGCCCGGTGCTGTGCTTCGCCGGCCACACCGACGTGGTCCCCACCGGCCCGGTGCAGCAATGGCAGCATGAGCCGTTCGAAGCGCTGATCGACGCCGACGGCATGCTCTGCGGCCGTGGCGCCGCCGACATGAAAGGCAGCCTGGCCTCCATGGTGATTGCCAGCGAGCGCTTCGTGCAGGACTACCCGGACCACCGCGGCAAGGTCGCGTTCCTGATCACCAGCGACGAGGAAGGCCCGGCCCACCATGGCACCAAGGCCGTGGTCGAGCGCCTGAAAGCACGCAACGAGCGCCTGGACTGGTGCATCGTCGGCGAACCCTCCAGCACCACCCTGCTGGGTGACGTGGTCAAGAACGGCCGCCGTGGCTCGCTGGGCGCCAAGCTGACCGTGCGCGGCAAGCAGGGCCATGTGGCCTACCCGCACCTGGCGCGCAACCCGATCCACCTGGCCGCGCCGGCCCTGGCGGAACTGGCGGCCGAGCACTGGGACGAAGGCAATGCGTTCTTCCCGCCGACCAGCTTCCAGATCTCCAACCTCAATTCCGGCACCGGCGCCACCAATGTGGTCCCGGGCGAGCTGACCGCACTGTTCAACTTCCGTTTCTCCACCGAGTCGACCGTCGAAGGCCTGCAGGCGCGGGTGTCGGCGATCCTCGACAAGCACGAACTGGACTGGTCGATCGACTGGGCGCTGTCGGGCCTGCCGTTTCTCACCGAACCGGGCGAATTGCTGGACGCCGTCTCGGCCAGCATCAAGGGTGTCACCGGCCGCGACACCCAGCCGTCCACCAGCGGCGGTACCTCCGATGGCCGTTTCATCGCCACCATGGGTACCCAGGTGGTCGAACTCGGCCCGGTCAACGCCACCATCCACCAGGTGGATGAGCGGATCCTGGCCAGCGACCTCGACCTGCTGACCGAAATCTACTACCAGACCCTGGTCCGGTTGCTCGCCTGATGCTCACCTGCCCTCTTTGCCAGGCGCCGCTGAGCCGGCTCGACAACGGGGTGGTGTGCCCGGCCGGCCACCGCTTCGACCGCGCCCGCCAGGGTTACCTGAACCTGCTGCCGGTGCAGCACAAGAACAGCCGCGACCCGGGTGACAACCAGGCCATGGTCGAAGCCCGCCGCGACTTCCTCGACGCCGGCCACTACGCGCCGGTGGCGCGCCGCCTGGCCGAGCTGGCCGCCGAGCGCCAGCCCGGTGCCTGGCTGGACATCGGCTGTGGCGAGGGTTACTACACCGCGCAGATCGCCCAGGCCCTGCCGGCCGCCGACGGTTACGCCCTGGACATCTCCCGCGAGGCGGTCAAGCGTGCCTGCCGCCGCGCGCCCGAGGTCACCTGGATGGTCGCCAGCATGGCCCGCGTGCCGCTTGCCGACGCCAGCTGCCAGTTCATCGCCAGCGTGTTCAGCCCGCTGGACTGGGCCGAGGCCAAGCGCCTGCTCAGTCCCGGCGGCGGCCTGATGCGGGTCGGCCCCACCAGCGGCCACCTGATGGAATTGCGCGAAGTGCTCTACGATGAAGTACGCCCTTACGCCGACGACAAACACCTGGCCCTGGTCCCCGAAGGCATGGCCCATGCCCACAGCGAAACCCTGGAGTTCCGCCTGAGCCTGGCCGCGCCCAAGGCCCGCGCCGACCTGCTGGCCATGACCCCGCACGGCTGGCGTGCCAGTGCCGAAAAGCGTGCCCGGGTGATCGACCAGCCCGAGCCGTTCGAGGTCACGGTTTCCATGCGTTATGACTATTTCGTGCGCCAAGACTGAGCACACCCGGAGCCCTTATGCGCCAACCTGATATCGAGATCTACCTGAAGGACACCGACGTCGACCACAAGCAGATTGCCGAGTGGCTCGCCCAGGCGATCGGCCCGTGCAGCGAATGGAAGCAGAAAGGCCATACCTTCAAATGCCAGGCCGGTAACATTCCGGTCACCTGGCTACCCAAGGCTGTAGGGAAATGGAACAGCCTGTACCTGGAAAGCGACCAGACGCCGTGGGCCGATGACGTCGCCTGCGCCCGCGCCGCATTTGCCGCACTGGGCGTGGAAGTGCGCTGCGCGCCGGGTGGCTGGGTGGAAGAAGATGGAGAAGAAGATGCCGACCGCTGGGTCCGCATCAGCGCCGACGGTGAAGAGGAAATCACCTGGCGCACCTGAATGCACTGCATTCTTTGTGGGAGCCCGGCTTGCCGCCGATGCAGGCAACACGGTGCCTGGCACCGGCTTCGCCGGTGATCGCCGGCAAGCCAGCTCCCACAACGAGCCTTACAGCATGAGGCTCAGAGCCCCACTACGTCCTCGGCTTGCAGGCCTTTCTGGCCCTGCACGCAGGCGTATTCCACCCGCTGTCCTTCGACCAGGGTACGATGCCCCTCACCGCGGATCGCCCGATAGTGGACGAACACATCCGCACCACCTTCGCGCTGAATGAAGCCGTAACCCTTGGCATCGTTGAACCACTTTACATTCCCAGTCTCACGAGACGACATCTGAACTACTCCGGATTTTTATTGTGAAGATCGCCTTGTAGACACAGGGGTCTGTTCCCTGTGTCGACGCCGCTTGCGTAAATATCTTGCAAGTGGCAGGCCGAGTATATGACACAGAACAAAAAAATTTGATGACTGTCGCGCCGTTCGGCGATTTTTGCTGAACTTGCGCGGATACGGCAGACTAATTGGCTGAATACCCACCTGAACATCACTCCCAGGGCACACACCCCATGACCCGTTCCCCCCTGCGCCGCCTGATCTTCGGCGCCCTGCGTCGCCTGTTGTACCTGTGGGTGCGCTCCGAGACCATCAACCAGTCCTCCCTGACCCTCAAGCTCGACCGCAGCCGCCCGGTGTTCTATGCCCTGCCCACGCCCGCGCTCACCGACCTGGCCGTGCTCGACCATGAATGCACCAAGGCGGGCCTGCCGCGCCCGGTGCTGCCGGTGGCGGTTGGCCCGCTGCAGGAACCGGCTGCCTTCTTTTACCTGACCCCGGACCCGGACTGGCTCGGCCGCCACGACAAGCGCGGCGCCCCGCCCACCCTGGAGCGTCTGGTCGCCGCCGTCAGCCAGCATGCCGAAGAGGATGCGCAGATCATTCCGGTCAGTGTGTTCTGGGGCCAGACCCCGGCCAGTGAATCCAGCCCGTGGAAGCTGCTGTTCGCCGACAGCTGGGCGGTTACCGGGCGCCTGCGCCGGCTGCTGACCGTGCTGATCCTCGGGCGCAAGACCCGGGTGCAGTTCTCCGCCCCCATCCACCTGCGCGAACTGGTGCAGCACAACAAGGGCCACGAGCGCACCGTGCGCATGGCCCAGCGCCTGATGCGCGTGCATTTTCGCAACCTCAAGACCGCTGTCATCGGCCCGGACATCTCGCACCGGCGCAACCTGGTCAAGGGCCTGATCCACGCGCCCCAGGTGCGACAGGCCATCGTCGATGAGGCGCAGCGCGAAAACCTGCCGCTGGCCAAGGCCGAAGCCCAGGCTCTGCGCTATGGCAACGAGATCGCCTCGGACTACACCTACACCGCCATTCGCTTCCTCGAAGTGGTGCTGAGCTGGTTCTGGAACAAGATCTACGACGGCATCAAGGTCAACCACATCGAGCAGGTGCAGGGCATCGCACCCGGCCACGAAGTGATCTACGTACCGTGCCACCGCAGTCACATCGACTACCTGCTGCTTTCGTACCTGCTGTTCCGCAACGGCCTGACCCCGCCGCACGTGGCCGCGGGCATCAACCTCAACATGCCGTTGGTGGGTAACCTGCTGCGCCGTGGCGGCGCCTTCTTCATGCGCCGCACGTTCAAGGGCAACCCGTTGTACACCGCGGTGTTCAACGAGTACCTGCACACCCTGTACACCAAGGGCTTTCCGGTCGAGTACTTCGTCGAAGGCGGTCGCTCGCGCACCGGGCGCATGCTGCAGCCACGCACCGGGATGCTGGCCATTACCCTGCGCAGCTTCCTGCGCTCGTCGCGCACGCCGATCGTGTTCGTGCCGGTGTACATCGGCTACGAGCGCGTGCTCGAAGGCCGCACCTACCTGGGCGAGCTGCGCGGTGCCAGCAAGAAGAAGGAGTCGATCTTCGACATCTTCAAGGTGTTCGGGGCGCTCAAGCAGCGCTTTGGCCAGGTATACGTGAACTTCGGCGAACCGATCCGCCTGGCCGGCTTCCTCGACCAGCAACAGCCCGGCTGGCGTGAACAGGACCACGGCCCGCAATACCGCCCGGCCTGGCTCAACGCCACCACCACCCGCCTGGGCGAAACCGTGGCCCGCCATCTCAACGAGGCGGCCGCGATCAACCCGGTCAACCTGGTGGCCCTGGCGCTGCTGTCCACCAGCCGCCTGGCCCTGGACGAACGCGCCCTGACCCGCGTACTCGACCTGTACCTGGCCTTGCTGCGCCAGGTGCCCTACTCGCCGCACACCACCCTGCCCGACGGCGACGGCCAGGCGCTGATCGAACACGTGCGCAGCATGAACCTGGTGGCCGAGCAGAAGGACGCCCTGGGCCGCATCCTGTACCTGGATGAAGGCAATGCGGTACTGATGACCTATTACCGCAACAACGTGCTGCACATCTTCGCCCTGCCAGCGCTGCTGGCCAGCTTCTTCCTCAGCAGCTCGCGCATGAGCCGCGAACTGCTGGGGCAGTATGTGCACGCGCTGTACCCCTACCTGCAGGCCGAACTGTTCCTGCGCTGGGCGCCGGAGCAACTGGACGCGGTGATTGACCAATGGCTGGCAGCGCTGGTCGAGCAAGGGCTGCTGCGCCAGGACGACGACACTTACATTCGCCCGGCGCCCAGCTCGCGGCAGTTCGTGTTGCTGACCCTGCTCGCCCGCACCATCACCCAGACCCTGCAGCGCTTCTACATGGCCACCTCACTGCTGCTGAACAGTGGGCAGAACAGCCTCAGCGCCGAAGAACTGGAAGACCTGTGCGTGATGATGGCCCAGCGTCTGTCGATCCTGCACGGCCTGAACGCCCCGGAGTTCTTCGACAAGACCCTGTTCCGCCACTTCATCCAGACCCTGGTCGAGCAAGGCGTGCTGCATGCAGATGCCCAGGGCAAGCTGGGTTATCACGACAAGCTGGGCGAGCTGGCTGAAGGCGTGGCCAAGCGCGTGCTGTCGGCCGAACTACGCCTGTCGATCCGCCAGGTGGCATTGCACCGTGAAGACGGCCTGGAAACTTCCACCATCTGAGGCTTTATCAGCCGGGAAAATCCGCTAAAGTCCCTGGGGTTGGCCACAAGCCAGCTCCAAGGACACCGGAGACCCCATGAAAAAGCTCTTTATGCTGTGTTGCGCATCCTTGCTCGCAGCCTGCTCCAGCCAAACCCCATACACCCAGGCCAGCCTGGACGGTGAAGTCTTCTACCTGCAGCGTATTGCCCTGCCGCCTGCCGCTACCTTGAGCGTGGAACTGCAGGATGTTTCGCTGATGGATGCCCCTGCCGTGACCCTGGCCCGCCAGGCCGGCCCGGTCAAAGGCAACGTACCGCTGCCATTCCACCTCACCTACGACCCGGCCCAGGTCAAGCCCGGCCACCGCTATGCGGTAAGCGCGCGCATCGAGCTGGACGGCAAGCTGCTGTTCATCAACACCGAACACCACGGCGTCATGCTCGACGGCAGTGACCCACAGCCTGTGCGGATCAAGGTCGATCCGGTCCGCTGATATCCGTATCCATCTGTTTACAAGGAAAGCTTCATGATCCGCACCTCCCTGCGCTTCACCACTCTGTGCGCCGGCCTGCTGCTGTCGGCCAGCGCCCTGGCCCTGTCGCTGGGCGACCTGACCCAGAAAGACGCCACCGGCGGCCTGAAAGATGCCCTGACCCAGGGCGCACAACTGGCCGTCAAGCAACTGAGCACCCCGGGCGGCTTCAGCAACAACCCGGACGTGCGCATCGAACTGCCTGGCAACCTGGGCAAGGCCGCCAAGGCGATGAAGATGTTCGGCAAAGGTGAACAGGTCGAAGCCCTGGAAACCAGCATGAACAAGGCCGCCGAGGCTGCCGTGCCGCAGGCCCAGGCGATTCTCGTGGATGCCGTGAAGAACATGAGCGTGACCGATGCCAAGGGCATTCTCAGCGGCGGTGACGACTCGGCCACCCAGTACCTGAACAAGAGCAGCCGCGAGCAGATCCGCGCCAAGTTCCTGCCGATCGTCAAGCAGGCTACCGACAAGGTTGGCCTGGCTCAGCAGTACAACAACTTTGCCGGGCAGGCCGTGGCGTTGGGTGTGGTCGATGCCAAGAGCGCCAGCATCGAGAACTACGTGACTGAAAAGGCACTGGATGGCCTGTTCGAGATGATCGGCAAGCAGGAGCAGAGCATTCGCCAGAACCCGGCTGAAGCGGCCACCAGCCTGGCCAAGAAGGTTTTCGGCGCCCTCTGAGGGCCCTGGGGGCTGCTTTGCAGCCCATCGCGACACAAGGCCGCTCCTACACCCTTTGTGGGAGTGGCCTTGTGTCGCGACAGGAGGGCAAAGCCCTCCCCTGCGGTCTTCAGCCCTTCTTCACCCTGAACCACGCCGCATACAACGCCGGCAGGAACAGCAGGGTCAGCACCGTGGCCACGATCAAACCACCCATGATCGCCACCGCCATCGGCCCGTAGAACACGCTACGCGACAACGGAATCATCGCCAGCACCGCCGCCAGCGCGGTCAGCACGATCGGACGGAAGCGCCGCACCGTGGCTTCGATGATCGCCTGCCAGCGCTCCATCCCCGCCGCAATGTCCTGCTCGATCTGGTCCACCAGGATCACCGAGTTGCGCATGATCATCCCTGCCAGGGCAATGGTGCCGAGCATGGCAACAAAGCCGAACGGCTGGCGGAACACCAGCAGGAACAGGGTCACGCCAATCAACCCCAGCGGCGCGGTGAGGAACACCATCACCGTACGCGAGAAGCTGCGCAACTGGATCATCAGCAAGCTCAGCACCACCACCACGAACAGCGGCATGCCGGCATTCACCGACTTCTGCCCGCGCTGGGAATCCTCCACCGTGCCGCCCACTTCCAACAGGTAGCCATCCGGCAGCTTGGCGCGAATCTCCCGCAGGGTCGGCTCGATCTGTTTCACCAGCGTGGCCGGCTGCTCCTTGTCGTAGATATCGGCGCGCACGGTCACCGTCGGCAAGCGGTTGCGATGCCAGATAATACCTTCCTCGAAGCCATACTCCAGGGTCGCCACCTGCGACAGCGCCACGCTCTGGCCGTTGTCGGTCGGCAGTGCCAGGCTGCCGAGGTTACTCAGCTCGCTGCGTTCCTGCCGGGTGCCGCGCAGCAGGATCTCGATCAGTTCGTTGTCCTCACGGTACTGGCTGACCGTGGTGCCGGTCAGCGAGCTTTGCAGGAAGCTCGACAGGTGCGCGGTGCTCACGCCCAAGGCGCGGGCACGGTCCTGGTCGATCTCGAGGAACACCGCCTTGCTCGGCTCCTCCCAGTCCAGATGCACGTTCACCACATGCGGGTTCTGGCGCACCTTGTCGGCCACTTCGCGGGCCAGTGCACGGGCCTTCTCGATGTGCTCGCCAGTTACCCGGAACTGCACCGGGTAACCCACGGGTGGGCCGTTTTCCAGGCGGGTGACCCGCGCGCGCAGGTCGGGGAACTGCTGGTCCACGATACTGATCAGCCAGCTGCGCAGGCGCTCGCGGTCCTCCATCGACTTGGCCAGTACCACGAACTGGGCGAAGCTGGCCGCCGGCAGTTGCTGGTCCAGCGGCAGGTAGAAACGCGGCGAACCGGTGCCCACGTAGGCCACGTAGTTGTCGATGCCGTCCTGCTGCTTGAGCAGCGCCTCCAGTTGCTTGACCCGCTCGGCGGTGTTGGCCAGCGAGGCACCTTCGGCCAGCTTCAGGTCGACCATCAGCTCCGGGCGCCCGGAGGCCGGGAAAAACTGCTGGGGCACGAAACGGAACAGCAGGATACTGCCGACAAAGGCGGCAATGGTCAGCAGGATCACCGTCTTGCGCCGCCGCACGCACCACTCCACCACACGTCGCACACGCTGGTAGAAGGGTGTGGCGTATGGGTCTGGCGCGTGGCCGTCCTTGCCATGGCGCGCGGCATGCAGCTTGGCCAGGTCTGGCAGCAGGCGCTCGCCCAGGTAAGGCACGAATACCACGGCGGCCACCCAGGAGGTCAGCAAGGCGATGGTCACCACCTGGAAGATCGAACGGGTGTACTCGCCCGTACTGGAGGCTGCCGTGGCAATAGGCAGGAAGCCCGCCGCCGTGATCAGGGTGCCGGTGAGCATCGGGAAGGCGGTGCTGCTCCAGGCGTAGCTGGCCGCCTTGAGGCGGTCATAGCCCTGCTCCATCTTGATCGCCATCATCTCCACGGCAATGATCGCATCATCCACCAACAAGCCCAGGGCCAGCACCAGTGCGCCAAGGGAGATCTTGTGCAGGCCGATGCCGAAGTAGTGCATGGCGGCAAAGGTCATGGCCAGCACCAGCGGAATGGCCAGCGCCACCACCAGCCCCGTGCGCAGGCCCAGGGAGAAGAAGCTCACCAGCAGCACGATGACCAGCGCCTCGACCAGCACCTGGACGAACTCGCCCACGCCAGCCTTGACCGCCGCTGGCTGGTCCGAGACCTTGCGCAGCTCCATGCCCGCCGGCAGGCTGCGAGCCAGGCGCTCGAACTCGCTTTCCAGGGCCTTGCCCAGCACCAGGATGTCGCCGCCGTCCTTCATCGACACCGCCAGGCCAATGGCATCCTCGCCCATGAAGCGCATGCGCGGTGCGGGCGGGTCGTTGAAGCCGCGGTGCACCTCGGCCACATCGCCGATACGGAAGGTGCGGTCACCGACGCGAATGGGGAACTGGCGAATCTGCTCGACGCTGTCGAAGCGCCCGCTCACCCGCAACTGCAGGCGTTCGCTGGGCGTTTCGAAGAAGCCGGCGGTGCTGACCGCATTCTGCTCCTGCAGGGCTTGCTGCACGGCCTCAAGCGGCACGCCGAGAGTGGCCAGCTTGAGGTTGGACAGCTCGATCCAGATTTTCTCGTCCTGCAGGCCGATCAGCTCGACCTTGCCCACGTCCTTGACCCGCTGCAGCTGGATCTGGATACGGTCGGCATAGTCCTTGAGCACCGCGTAGTCGAAGCCCTCACCGGTCAGCGCATAGATATTGCCGAAGGTGGTGCCGAACTCGTCATTGAAGAACGGGCCCTGGATTTCCGGCGGCAAGGTATGACGGATGTCGGCGACCTTCTTGCGGATCTGGTACCACAGCTCGGGGATGTCCTTGGAATGCAGCGAGTCGCGGGCCATGAAGGTGACCTGCGATTCGCCCGGTCGGGAGAACGAGACGATCCGCTCGTATTCGCCGGTTTCCATCAGCTTCTTCTCGATGCGCTCGGTAACCTGGCGCGAGACTTCCTCGGCAGTGGCACCCGGCCACAGGGTACGGATGACCATGGCCTTGAAGGTGAATGGTGGGTCCTCGCTCTGGCCAAGCTTGGTGTAGGACATGGCGCCAATGGCCGCCAGCAGGATCATCAGGAACAGGACGATCTGGCGGTTGCGCAGCGCCCAGGCAGAAAGGTTGAAACCCATCGGGACTTACTCCTTGGCCGTCAGGTTCACTACGCGGTTGGTGCGGTCCACGGGGCGTACCTCCTGGCCCTCGCGCAGTACATGGCCGCCAGCGGCGACCACCCAGTCGCCCGGGGCAAGGCCTTCGAGCACCGGTACGCTGTCGGCGCCATAGGCCCCCAGGCGTACCACTGCCCGCTCCAGACGGCTGTCCTTGTTGACCCGCCAGACGTAGGCCTGGCCGTTTTCCGCAGTGACTGCCGACAGGGGCACCGCCAGCGGGATCAGCCCTTCATGGGCGATGAACACCCGGGCGCTCTGGCCCAGCTCCGCCGGCGCGGCGGCCGAGGTAAAGGCGATACGCGCAGCGAAGGTGCGCGAACGCGGATCGGCGGCCGGTGACAGCTCGCGGATACGCCCCTGGAAGCGCTCTTGCGGGTGCGACCACAGCTCCACGCTCACCGGCTGGCCCACGGCGAAGCGGGCGAACTGCTGCTCCGGCAAACCGATGACCACTTCCCGCTCGCCATCGGCGGCCAGGGTGAACACGGTCTGCCCGGCTGCGACCACCTGGCCCACTTCGACCTGGCGCTTGGCGATCACCCCGGCCTGCGGTGCGCGCAGCACAGCGTATTCGGCCTGGTTGCCAGCCACGTCGAACTCGGCCTTGGCCTGTTTCAGCCGGGCCAGGCCGGCGCGGTAGAGGTTTTCGGCATTGTCGTACTGGGAATGGCTGACCATCTGCCGTTCCAGCAGCTTCTGGTAGCGATCGCGCTCGGCGCGCACCAGCGACAGGTTGGCCTCGGCGGCCGCCAGCTGGGCACGGTTGGCTTCCAGCTGCAGGCGCACGTCCTGCGGGTCCAGCTCGGCCAGCGGCTGGTCGGCCTTGACCCGCTGCCCTTCCTCGACCAGCCGCTTGCTGACCTTGCCGCCTATGCGGAAGGCCAGTTCCGGCTCGAAGCGCGCACGCACTTCGCCGGGGTAACTGTCGGCAGCGGCTTCAGCCGGCTGCGGCTGCACCACCAACGCCGGGCGCGGCGCAGCAGGTGGGGCGGCTTCCTGGCCGCACGCCGCCAGGAACAGCACGGCAGCAGCGGACAGAGCGATGGACAAGGCATGGCGCAACATGATGAATCCTTTCGCGGAGGGCGCATTGAATATTTATACTGGTAAGTATATTAAATCAGGCAATCGGTGCCGGAAAGGGGGCATGCCGGTTTTTGCAGGGCAGGGTTTGAGCCTTGCAGGTTCACCCGAATGGCGCCTGACCCGTTAAGATGGGCGATTCTTCAACCAGATGCAGACCACAATGTCCAACGACGCACCCATCGGCCCGGGCCGGCCCAAGGACCTGGCCAAACGAGAGGCGATTCTCGAAGCAGCCAAGGCCCTGTTCCTCAGTCTTGGCTACGCCAACACCAGCATGGATGCGGTCGCTGCGGCGGCAGGTGTTTCAAAGCTCACCGTCTACAGCCACTTCACCGACAAGCAGACACTGTTCGGCTCAGCGGTCATGGCAACCTGCCAGATCCAGTTGCCCGACCTGCTTTTCGAGTACCCCGATGGGGTGCCAGTGGAAGAGGTGCTGCTGACCATTGCCCGTGGCTTCCAGGCGCTGATCAGCAGCGATGAAGCGGTCAAGCTCAGCCGCCTGATCATGGCCCAGGGCAGCCTCGACCCGAGTTTTGGCGAGTACTTCTACGAAGCCGGGCCCAAGCGAGTGCTGGCGGGGATGGAAGCATTGCTGCGCGGGGCGCATGAGCGCGGGCTGCTGCGCATCGACAACCCGCTGCGTGCGGCGGAACACTTCTTCTGCCTGGTCAAGGGCGCACCGGATTACCGGTTGCTGCTGGGGTGCGCGGGGCCGCTGGAGGGGGATGAGGCCGAGGCGCATGTGCGCGAGGTGGTCGGGGTATTCATGCGGGCATTCCAGCCCTGATATCTGGATGCCTGTGCGGGCCTCTTCGCGGGTAAACCCGCTCCCACAGGCACTGCACGAGCCTCAAGACCACATCGCGAAGAGGCCCGCACAGGCATAGCCAAATCAGGCCTTCAGCGCCTTCTTCGGGTAAATGTCATACCGGCTCGACTTGCCCTCCAGGCTATGGCTCGGCTTCGGCCCGTCGATGATCGGGGCCTTGCGCGGCCGCTTCACCACCACTCGGTGGGTCGCCAGCGCCAGGGCAGCTTCGAGCAAGGCCGGGGCATCCAGGTCGTCGCCCACCAAAGGCCGGAACACACGCATTTCTTTCTTCACCAGCGCACTCTTGTCCCGATGCGGGAACATCGGATCGAGGTAGATCACCTGGGGTGCCTCGCCTTCCCAGGCTCGCATGCGCTCGATGGCGTTGCCGGTCAGCAGGCGCATGCGCCCCACGATCGGCCCCACCTCTTCATCCGCACGGGCCCGCGCCAGGCCATCCTCCAGCAGCGCGGCAATCAACGGCTGGCGCTCGATCAGGGTCATATGGCAGCCCAGGCTGGCCAGTACGAACGCATCCTTGCCCAGCCCGGCAGTGGCATCCAGCACCTGCGGCCGTACACCTTGGGAAATACCCACGGCCTTGGCGATCATCTGCCCGTTGCCACCGCCAAACTGGCGCCGGTGCGCGGCCTGGCCTTCGACGAAGTCCACCCGCACCGGCCCCGGGGCCTGCGGGCCCAACTGCTGGATCTGCAAGCCATCGACGCCCACCTGCACGGCAAACCCGGCGGCATCGTCCCGCAGCGGCAGCTCAAGACGCTCGGCCCACGCAGCGGCTTGCGCCTCGAATTCAGCCGACAGCGCCTCGACCCGGATACCTGTGCCCTGCTCTTCCATCATTCACACCTAGAAATTGAACCCAGCCCTTAATGTATCGGCCACCTCGGCCGATACAGGCAATATCCCGCTATTCTGCCAGAGCACAACGCGCGCGACTGCCATGTCAGATACTCTTCCCATCGGCTTGACCTACCTGTCGCCTGTCGGCAACTACAGTCAGCACAACACCCAGGCACTCGGGGGCGTCAGCCACCTGTGGCAGGATTTCTTTGCCCGGGCCATGGCCGAGCAGCAGGAAGAGCCCGCAGACAGCGTCAGCCAGTCGTTCGTGCAGTACGACGAGGCCAGCGGCGAGCCGATCGGCGGCGCCCGCGCGCTGGCCCTGATCGACGCCCAGCGTGCCTGCCCGGTACACGACACCGAGGTGGCACCGCCAGAGCCACTGTTCCTGCCCAAGGCAGAACTCGAAGCCAACCTGCTGCCGCCCGCTCCCGAGCCGTTCAGCGCAGTCGAGCTGATCGAACAGCAGCGCCAGCTTGATATCAGCAACAGCTGGCTGCGCCCTGTGGTGATGAGCCAAGGTCACCCCATTGCCGAGCCCGGCCCCGGCCCTACCCCGCGCTCGCTGTTCCTGCCGATCGCCGAGTTCGAGACCAACCTGCTGGACCCGGCCCCCGAGCCGTTCGACGACGCCACCCTGGCCAAACAGCAGAACGACCTGGAGTTCGACATCCACTGGGCCCGCCCGGTGGTGCTGAACAACGTGCGCGCCCACGCCTGAGGTCAGCGGCGGAACAGCTCGTTGAGCTGGGCGAACGGTAGTGCCTGTTCCCCGTAGCCGAACGTGCCCTCATCACGAATTTCCAGCGCGGCCCGGTGGAAGGCCCCCAACGCGGCACGGGCCAGCGATGAGCCGACGCTGATACGGCGTACACCCAGGTCCTGCAACTGGTTGACGCTCAGTGGCACGCCCGCCATGCCCATCAGCACATTCACCGGCCGTGGCGCGACGGCCTGCACTACCGCGCGGATTTCCTCGACAGTACGCAGCCCGGGCGCGTAGAGCACGTCGGCACCGGCCTCGGCATAGGCCTGCAAACGCAAGATCGTGTCGTCCAGATCCATGCGCCCGTGCAGCAGGTTTTCTGCCCGGGCGCACAGGGTGAACGGGAACGGCAGGCTGCGCGCCGCCTGCACGGCTGCGCGCACACGCTCTACTGCCAGCTCGAAGTCATGGATCGGTGCATCGCTGCGGCCACTGGCATCCTCGATAGAGCCACCCACCAAGCCGACTTCTGCTGCCCGCAGAATGGTCTGGGCGCAATCTTCGGGCTGGTCGCCAAAGCCGTTCTCCAGGTCAGCAGCCACCGGCAAGGGGGTGGCATCGACAATCTCACCGGCGTTGTCCAAGGTATCGTCCAGGCTCAAGGCCCCTTCGGCGTCCGGCCGACCCAGGCTGAAAGCCAGGCCTGCACTGGTAGTGGCCAGCGCCTCGAAGCCCAGGCTGGCCAGTAGCTTGGCCGAACCGGCATCCCATGGGTTGGGGATGACGAAGGCGCTGTCGCGCTCGTGCAGGGCCTTGAAGGCTTCGGCTCGCAGGGTTTGCACATCCATGGTTCAACCTCCGGCAGTCAGGGAATGGTCAGAGTAGCCCTAGTTGTTCGACCTCGGGGGTGCGCGGCAATTCCGGCAGCGCGGCAAGGCCCGGCAGGCGCTGCATCAGGCGTTGGTGAAAGCGCTGGGCCAGCGCCGCGGCCAGGCGGTTGTCCGAGGTGTGCAGGAATATGTAGGGGCGGCGGCCTTCCTCGATCCAGGTGGCAACCTTGTCTACCCAGGGGGTAAGGAAGGCCTCGTTGGCCTCCAGCTGCGGATGGCCGATGAAGCGTACCTGCGGCTGCTGGCTGAAGGCTGCCGGGCGTGGCGGTACCTTGGGCTTCTTCGCCTGCGCATGCAGCACGGCGGGGTCACGAGAGGTGCAGCTGAACAAGGCGCGCGGGTCGAGGCAGATACGCTCCACACCGCGCTCATGCAGCAGGCGGTTGAGCAAGCGCTCTTCTTCACCCTTGGCGAAGAAGGCCTGGTTGCGCACCTCCACAGCCACCGGCACTCCGATCTCGTCAAGGAAGTGGCAAAGCTCGCCCAGCCGTGCGGGGCCGAACTGGGCCGACAACTGCAGCCAGTAAGGTGCTACACGCTGGCCCAGCGGGGCCATCAGGCGGGTGAAGTCAAAGGCCGGTTCGAGCTGATCGCGCAGGTCGCCTTCATGGCTGATGTCCCTGGGGAACTTGGCAGTGAAGCGGAAGTGTTCGGGCATGATCTGCGCCCAGCGCGCAATGGTGCCGGGTGCGGGACGGGCGTAGAAGGTGGTATTGCCCTCGACGGCGTTGAATACCTGGCTGTAGTAGCCAAGCATCTCACTGCTGTTGGCGTCGGCGGGATACAGGTAGTCGCGCCAGGCGTTTTCGCTCCAGGACGGGCAACCGAGAAAATAAGGCAGTGGCGATGAACTCATCCACTAAATGTACAGGTCGAGTCCCATTACTTCCATGTCCCAGTCGGTAAAACCGGCGGTGCTCAGGTAGCTGGCCAATGCGGTAGCAGTGCGGCGGTCACGGGCGCGGGGGAAGATCATGTCCTGCTGGCGGGCTGGCAGGCCGCCACTGCGACGGCGGCCGGTGGCTTCCTGAGGGGCTGGTTCGGCCTGCTCGATCACCTCGGCATCTTCGATGGCCTCGTCACGCACCGCCGCCTTGCGCGGCGAGCGCTTGATCGGGTAGGACTGCGGTGAGAAACCGTCGATACGCATGGCATGAGCACTCAGGACCGATGATGGCAATTTAGCAGCATCAGGGTTCCATCGCTAATGCTCGAGTGATAACTGGACCACAGATCACGCAAAAGGTTTTAGTGTCATCGGTGATAACCGACAAACAACACTCAACGCTTCTTGGGTGTCGCTACATTATCGCGCAGGTAGACCGGTTGCGCCTGCTCGGCAACGATCGCCTCGCCACGTGCCCAGGCAAACCTGGCCAGGCTGAGGATGTCCAGGGCATTGGGCAAGGCGCTGGCATTGCTGGCCGCCACCTGCACCGCCAGGCGCTCGGCATAGCCCCAACCGGTACCCGCACCGAACCACTCGCCACTGCTGCCCGCCGGCAGCGCCACCTGCTCGGGCGGCAGCACCGCCTCTTGGCCGACCAGGCGCATTTCGCCTTCGGCGGCCTGGTAGCAGCCCCAATACACTTCATCCATGCGCGCATCAATAGCGGCCGCCACCTGCTGCACGCCGTCCTCGCGCAGGGCGCCCTGGGCCAGTGCGGCCAGGTTGGACACCGGCAACACCGGGCGCTCCAGGGCAAAGGCCAGGCCCTGGACCACGCCGATAGCAATGCGCACGCCAGTGAACGCGCCCGGGCCACGGCCAAAGGCGATGGCATCCAGCGCGTTCAGCGCTACGCCGGAGTCGGCCAGCAACTGCTTGATCATCGGCAGCAGCTTCTGGGCATGCATGCGCGGGATCACCTCGTAATGGCTGGTTACCTTGCCGTCATGCAGCAGTGCGACGGAACAGGCTTCGGTAGCGGTATCCAGGGCCAGCAGGGTGGTCATCGAACGGGTATCCAGGTGCGAATGAAAAAGAGCGGCAGTATAGAACAGCGGCGGCGTTGTGTCCCCAAGGGGCAGCTGTACGGCCATCAGGCGCTACATGATGAACTGGCGCGGTCTCTGTGGGAGCGGGCGTGCCCGCGAACACCGGCGCAGCCGGTGCCAGCCACCGCGTTGAATTCTTCGCGGGCACGCCCGCTCCCACAGAGGCCGCATCAGGGCCGCAATGCCGAGTCCCACAAACGACAACGGCCCGCAAGCGGGCCGTTGTCGAGGTGCGTCAGGCGCTGGATCAGCTCAGGGCTGCCAGGACCTTGGCGGTGATGGCTTCGACCGAACCGACGCCTTCGATGTGGCTGTACTTCGGCTTGCCGGCATTGGCGGCCGACAGCTTCTGGTAGAAGTCCACCAGCGGCTTGGTCTGGCTGTGGTAGACCGACAGGCGATGGCGAACGGTTTCTTCCTTGTCGTCATCGCGCTGGATCAGGTCTTCACCCGTCTCGTCGTCCTTGCCTTCCACTTTCGGCGGGTTGTACTGAATGTGGTAGGTGCGGCCCGAGGCCAGGTGCACGCGGCGACCAGCCATGCGCCCGACGATTTCCTCGTCGTCCACGGCAATTTCGACCACGGCGTCGATGTCGACACCGGCAGCGACCATGGCTTCGGCTTGCGGGATGGTGCGTGGGAAGCCGTCGAACAGGCAGCCCTTGGCGCAATCAGGCTGGGCGATGCGCTCCTTGACCAGGCTGATGATCAACTCGTCGGAGACCAGCTGGCCGGCATCCATGACTTTCTTCAGTTCCAGGCCCAGCGGGGTGCCGGCCTTGACGGCGGCACGCAGCATGTCACCGGTGGAAATCTGGGGGATACCGAACTTTTCGGTGATGAACTTTGCCTGAGTACCTTTACCGGCCCCGGGAGCTCCCAGCAGAATTACGCGCATCTTGTGCTCCTCAAATTTTTTTATGAAATTCAATGGATTCGGCGACCAGGGCCAAGTCCGGAAAATCGGGTATGACCACAAATCGGTCAGAAGGCTGCTCAAGATACACAGCGCCCGGCAGCCAGACAAGCGTCCCAAAGTTGCAGGAATGCGCCACCTGCGGCCGACCTGGCAGGTGGTTGCGCCCGGCGCAACCACCCTCTTCGTTCACTGGCATGCCCAGCACAGCACCCGCCCGGGACGCCTCGGGCCTACCCTCAGCCGGTGTTGCGCAGGCCGGCTGCAATACCCGCTACAGTGACCAGCAAGGCCTGCTCCAACGGGCTGTCCAGAGCGGCTTCGCGGCTGCGCGAGCGGGCCAGCAGCTCGGCCTGCAGACGGTGCAACGGGTCCAGGTAGGTGTTGCGCAGGCTGATGAATTCCAGTGTCTCGGGGCTGTGCGCCAGTAGCACCGGCTGCCCGGTAAGGCCCAGTACCACCTGGCACGACTGCGACAATAGGTCGCGCAGGTGCGCCCCCAAAGGCAACAAATGCGGTTGCACTAGACGTTCGTCGTAGGCCTCGGCGATCTGCGCATCGGCCTTGGCCAGCACCATCTCCAGCATGTCGATGCGGGTGCGGAAGAACGGCCATTGCTCGCGCATCTGCGCCAGCAGTTCACCCTGGCCACGGGCCAGGGCATTGTTCAATGCCGTTTCCCAGCCAAGCCAGGCTGGCAGCATCAGCCGGGTCTGGGTCCAGCCGAAGATCCACGGAATGGCCCGCAGGCTTTCGATGCCACCGGCGCGGCGCTTGGCCGGGCGGCTGCCCAGCGGCAGGCGCCCCAGTTCCTGCTCCGGGGTCGACTGGCGGAAGTACTCGACAAAATCGGGGTTCTCCCGCACCACACCGCGATAGGCCTTGACGCCATCGGCGGCCAGTTGGTCCATCAACTCGCGCCAGGCCGGCTGCGGTGGTGGCGGTGGCAACAAGGTGGCTTCGAGCACGGCGGCCAGGTACAGGTTGAGGTTCTGCTCGGCGATGCCCGGCAAGCCGAACTTGAAGCGGATCATTTCGCCCTGCTCGGTGGTACGGAAGCGCCCTGCCACCGAACCTGGTGGCTGCGACAGGATCGCGGCATGGGCCGGGCCTCCACCGCGGCCTACCGTGCCGCCACGGCCGTGGAACAGCAACAGCTCGACCTGGTGCTCGGCGCAGATGCGCACCAGGTTTTCCTGGGCCCGGTACTGCGCCCAGGCCGCTGCCGTGGTACCGGCATCCTTGGCCGAGTCGGAGTAGCCGATCATCACTTCCTGCGGGCCACGCAGGTTGGCGCGGTAGCCTGGCAGGCCGAGCAGGCGCTGCATCACCGGGCCGGCGTTGTCGAGGTCGGCCAGGGTCTCGAATAGTGGCACCACGCGCATGGGCCGCGTCAGGCCAGCCTCCTTGAGCAGCAACTGCACCGCCAGCACATCCGAGGCAGCACCGGCCATGGAGATGACGTAAGAGCCCAGCGAGGCAGCCGGCGCGGCGGCAATTTCCCGGCAGGTGGCCAGCACCTCGGCGGTATCGGCCTGCGGCCTGAAGTGCGCGGGCAGCAGTGGCCGGCGGTTTTTCAGCTCGGCCTGGAGGAACTCGATGCGCTGCTCTTCATCCCAGTCGGCATAGCGCCCCAGGCCCAGGTAGTCGGTAATCTCGCTCAGCGCATCACGGTGGCGGGCGGCGTCCTGGCGCACGTCCAGGCGCCCCAGGAACAGGCCGAAGGTCACCGCGCGGCGCAGGCAGTCCAGCAACGGGCCTTCGGCGATCACACCCATGCCGCAGGCGTGCAGGGACTGGTAGCACAGCTCCAGCGGCGCGATCAGGTCACGGTTGTCCACCAGCACCTCGGCGCTGGCCGGCTGGTTGCTGGTCAACGCCGAATGCGCCCAGGCGCGCGTCGCCCGCAGGCGGTCACGCAGTTGCTTGAGCACGGCGCGGTAGGGTTCGGCGCTGTCGCCGACACGCTCGCGCAGGGCGTCGTTGGCCTGCTGCATGGACAACTCGGAAGCCAGTGCATCGATGTCGCGCAGGAACAGGTCGGCGGCCATCCAGCGCGCCAGCAGCAGGACTTCGCGGGTGACCGCAGCGGTCACGTTGGGGTTGCCATCACGGTCACCGCCCATCCACGAGGCGAAGCGGATCGGCGCCGCTTCCAGCGGCAGGCGCAGGCCGGTAGCCTCCAGCAGGGCCTTGTCGACCTTGCGCAAGTGGCTGGGAATGGCATGCCACAGCGAATGCTCGATCACCGCGAAGCCCCACTTGGCTTCATCCACCGGCGTAGGCCGGGTGCGGCGGATTTCCTCGGTGTGCCAGGCCTCGGCGATCAGCCGGCGCAGGCGCTCGCGCACCTGCTGGCGTTCGCCCGGGGTCAGGTCGCGGTGGTCCTGGGCAGCCAGCTGGCCGGCGATGGCGTCGTACTTCTGGATCAGGGTACGGCGGGCCACCTCGGTGGGGTGCGCGGTGAGCACCAGCTGGATGTCGAGCTTGGCCAGCTGCCGGGCCAGGGCATCATTGCCGTGCCCGGCCTGCTTCAGGCGCGCCAGCAGTTCGGGCAACACCCGGGCCTCGAACGGCTCGGGCTGGTCGGCGTCGCGGCGGCGGATCAACTGGTACTGCTCGGCCATGTTGGCCAGGTTGAGGAACTGGTTGAAGGCCCTGGCCACAGGTAGCAAGTCTTCTTCGGCCAGGTCCGCCAGGGTCGAGCTCAGTTGCTCGCCGGCGCCGCGACGGTCAGCCTTGGCACTGTGGCGGATGTCTTCGATCTTCTGCAGGAACGCCTCGCCATGCTGCTGGCGAATAGTTTCGCCGAGCAACTCACCCAACACATGGACATCTTCACGCAAACGCACATCGATATCGGTCATTGGCCCTCTCTCCGGCGCGGCTCTGGCGCATTGCATTCCTTTAAGCCTTTACGCGATCCCCTGTGGGAGCGGGTTAACCCGCGAAGAATCCAGCGCGGTGCCTGGCACCGGCTGCGCCGGTGTTCGCGGGTGAACCCGCTCCCACAGGGGTGCGCGGTATTCGCCCCAAGAGTGCCCACAGCCGGGCGGCGATGGCAAGCCGTGATCGGCCAAAGCAAACTAAAGTGAAAGCACGAGACTCCCATGCAATGCAGCCTTGTCAGGCGTCAACAGAGGTCATCATGAAAATTCGTGAACTCGCCCGGCATTGGGAACAGAATGCCGCCGGTACCCTTAGCCCCACGGGCCATGTCCTGCACCTGGACCTGGAGTCAGAGGCGCGCCTGGCCGCGCTGATCGACATGTACCCCAAGCGCACCGCCGAAGAACTGCTCGGTGAACTGGTCGCAGCCGCTCTTGAGGAACTGGAAGCCAGCTTCCCCTATGTGCAGGGCCGCCAGGTCATCGCCACCGACGAAGAAGGCGACCCGCTGTACGAGGACATCGGCCCTACTCCGCGCTTTCTTTCACTGTCGCGGCAGCATCTGCACGCCCTGAGCAACCCCGCAGCCGACAGCGAGAAGTAACCCGCCGCCCCATTCTTCCGGGCCTGGTAGGGGCCCGGAATACCGCTATACACCGCAAAAGTTCCGGACGAATCACACTGACCGATTAGTCAGAAATAGTTGTCCGTTAAGGGTGATTTTTTCTGAACTATCCGGAAAAAGCCTCAGTCACAGCCAATAGCCATCACGCTAAAACCCTGCACACCTGCCGTTGTGCACCGTTGAGCTGAAGCGCGCGGACGTGTCAGGGAATGAGCGATGGACTGCTACGGACATCGTCGTGAACAGGAGTGATCCAATGGAACTGACCACCAAGAAGACCCTCACTTTCAAACCCTCATCCACTCATGTGCGCGGGTTCAAGCTGGCAGCACTGGCCTTGGGCAGTAGCCTGGCCCTGGCCGGCTGCGCGGGCAACCCGCCCACCGAGCAATATGCCGTCACCCAGTCCGCCGTGAACTCCGCCGTCAGCGCTGGCGGCACCGAATTCGCCGCCGTGGAAATGAAAGCGGCCCAGGACAAGTTCAAGCAGGCCGAGATCGCCATGCATGACAAGAAATACGACGACGCCAGGCGCCTGGCCGAACAGGCCGAATGGGACGCCCGCCTCGCCGAACGCAAGGCCCAGGCGGCCAAGGCCCAGAAGGCCGTGCAGGATGCCCGCGAGGGCGTTCAGGACGTACGTGAGGAAGGCCTGCGCAGCGCTCAATGAGCCCTGCCCTGCCAACCTCGGCCTTCGCAAACGATCAAAGGATGAACACTATGCGCAACTACGTCATGATTCCCGCCCTGCTGGCCCTGAGTGTCGGCCTTGCCGCCTGCTCGCACGACCCAAACGCCAACCTCGAATCGGCCCGCACCAACTTCTCCTCGCTGCAGAGTGACCCGCAATCGAGCAAGGTTGCGGCGCTGGAGACCAAGGATGCCCAGGACTGGCTGAACAAAGCCGACAAGGCCTACATGGACGGCGAAGACGAGAAGAAGGTCGACCAGTTGGCCTACCTGACCAACCAGCGTGTCGAGGTGGCCAAGCAGACCATCGCCCTGCGCACCGCCGAAGGCGAACTGAAGAACGCCTCGGCCCAGCGTGCCCAGGCCAAGCTGGACGCCCGCGACGCGCAGATCGCCAAGCTGCAGGACAGCCTCAACGCCAAGCAGACCGACCGCGGCACGCTGGTCACCTTCGGTGACGTGCTGTTCGACTTCAACAAGGCCGAACTCAAGAGCAACGCCTACCCGAACATCACCAAGCTGGCGCAGTTCCTCCAGGAAAACCCGGAACGCAAGGTGATTGTCGAGGGTTACACCGACAGCGTCGGCTCGGCCAACTATAACCAGGGCCTGTCGGAGCGCCGCGCCAACAGTGTGCGCATGGCACTGGTACGTGCCGGCGTCGACCCCGCGCGCATCGTCGCCCAGGGCTATGGCAAGGAGTACCCGGTAGCGGACAACTCGAGCAATTCGGGGCGGGCGCAGAACCGTCGGGTGGAGGTGACCATCTCCAACGACAACCAGCCGGTGGCGCCGCGCTCGGTGAGCCAGGTACAGCAGTGAGGCTGGCTAGCTGAACTGACAAGCCCCGCGATCGAAGCGGGGCTTTCTTTTGCCTGTTCCGGCCCTTTCGCGGCTAAAGCCGCTCCCACAGGGATCGCGTACAGCCCGATCCTGTGGGAGCGGCTTTAGCCGCGAAAGGGCCAGCACAAGCAGTAGAGACAATGGCTCACTGCACCTGCTGCGGCGTTTCCTCGCCCATGCAGCGCACCGCGCGCTTGCGGTTGTCCACCAGCACGCCGGTCAGGCCTTTTTGCTGGGTGTCGAACAGCACCAGCACGCCATCGACGCACTGGGCCACCTGTGGCGCCGGGTCCAGCGAGACCTTGTAGTCCTCGCCAGGGAGGGTCTTGAGCATGGTGAAGTCCTGCAGCAACAGGGCATCCTCGGGCTTGGCGAAATGCAGGTAACCGTAGTACCACAAGGCCCCCACCGTCACGATGATGCTGCCGACACCGGTCAGGATCAGCGGGATGGCGTTGCGTTCTTCACTCATTGCTTGTTCTTCTCGTCAGGGTAATCGGGCACTTCGGCCAGCCGCCGCAGGCCGTTGAAATGGCTGGGGTCGTCGAGGAAACGCAGCATCACCTGACGCCAGGTCGGGTCGGCGAAGGTCTGTACGTGGCCACCACGGGTCAGTTGCAGTACCCGCGGCGCTGGCGCGTGCTGGTACAGGCGGATGCCGTTGTCCATCGGCACCAGGGTGTCGTCGATGCTGTGGAAGAACAGCTTGGGCGGGCTGCTCAGCTGCTCGATCGAGCGGATCGCGCTGTCGCCGTCCGGCACCAGCCACGACAACGGCACCTGCAGCGGCCAGGTCATCCACGAGGTGCTGAGGGCAAAGCGCCCGACCGCACGGTAGCTGGCCGGCACGCCGTCGAACACCAGGGCGCTGAAACGCTGGCGCTGCTCGGGGTGGGCCGCCAGGTAGTGAATGGCCATGGCGCCGCCCAGGCTCTGCCCCAGCAGCACCAGCGGCTTGCCTTTGACCTCGGGCGCCTGGTCCAGCCACGCCATCGCCGCGGCGATATCCTCATACACCTCGGGCAGGCTCGGCTCACCCTGGGACAGGCCATAGCCGCGGTAATCGATCATCAGCACCTGGTAGCCCTGTTCCGGCAGCCAGTAGCTGCCGCCCAGGTGCCCAGGCAGGTTGCCGCCATTGCCGTGCAGGTGCAGCACCGTACCCTTGACCTCGACCCCGGCCTTGGCAGGCAACCACCAGCCATGCAGGCGGATGCCATCAGCCGTGGTCAGGGTGACATCGCGGTATTCGAGCCTGGCTCGCTCGGGCGTGAACGGCTGGCCACGCTCGGGGTAGAACAGCAGGCTGCTGCAACCACCCAGGCCCAGCAGGATCAAGCCCAGGGTCAGCAGGCGGCAGCACTCAGAGAATGTTCGCGTAGTCGGCTTCAATGCGGTCCAGGCTCAGATGGTTGAGGAAGTTGGAGAAGCACATCCAGGCCGACAGCGCGTTGAGGTCGCGGAACTGCTCGGGCAGGTACTTGGGCGGCTCGACCAGACCTTCCTCGACCAGCTGACGCAGGGTGCGCATGTCTTCCAGAGTGGTCTTGCCACAGAACAGCAACGGGATCTGTTCGAGCTTGCCCTTCTTCACGGCCAACTGAATGTAGTTGTAAACCATGATGAAGCCTTTGAGGTAGGACAAGTCCTTGGTAAATGGCAGGCCATTGGGCACCGACCCACGGAACACCCTGCTGGCGTTGCTGTAGCTCTGCGCCATCTCGAAGCCCTGCTCGCGGAAGAAGTTGTAGATCTGCATGAAATCGGCACCCTCCTCGACCATGTGGATGGCGCGGGTGCGGTTGGTGAGCTTGCGCAGGCGGCTGGGGTAGGAGGCGAAGGCGATCACCTCCATGAGGATGGCCAGGCCTTCCTGGGTCACCGTCGACGAGGGCGGGCCCTTGGCCAGGAAGGTACAGATCGGCTGGTTCAGGCCGTTGAGCGTGGTGCCAACATGCACCAGCCCTTCATGCACCTCCAGGGCGCGCACGTCACGGGCGTTGAACATGGCGTCGGCACGCACCTTGATGTAGTCGGCCCCGGCCGCGGCATCGGCGACGATACCGTCGGACTCGAACACTCGGATGGTCTCCTCGGCCTCGCCGAACACCTTGTTCAGCCGGTGCTGGAGGATTTCCACGGCCTCCTTGGCGGTGAGGTTCTTCGGTTCGTCCTTGAGGTCGCCACGGCCATCGATGTTGTTCAGGTAGTCCGACAGCATCAGACCGAGGTCGGCCAAGGTCGGGTCACCGGCGTGGAAGGCATCCGAGGCAGCGCCGTACAGCTCCTGGGAAATCAGGCCGAAATCCTCGGTGCCGCGCGCTTCGAGCATGCGCACGACCATGCGGTATTCGCGGCACATGCGCTTCATGATCTGCCCGACCGGGTTGAACTGGCCGAGCTGGCGAATGATGTCGCGCTCGATGCCCTGGAACTCGGCCTTGACCGCGCTGGAATCGAACGCCAGCGGGCGCGACTGGTAGTAGGCACGGTCGACGGCCGGCGGCTCCTTGCCCTTGGCCTTGAGGAAGCCCTGGCGGATGTTGTCGTCCCACTTCACCGCGTCCAGCACCCGGATCGGGGTCTGGGCCGCGACGATGCGGTCGGACAGGGCACGGATGGTTTGCTGGTATTCGTCCACCGGGGGACTCCTTATTGGAACAAAGTGCCAAGCCTTGCATTGCCTGAACCGCCCTCTTCGCGGCTAAAGCCGCTCCTACAGGTACAGCAATCCCTGTGGAAGCGGCTTCAGCCGCGAAGAAGCCAGCGCGGTCATTTGCCGGAACGCTGGAACCGCGCCACTTCAACGAACAGGTCGGAGTTGGCCGGGTCGTCCAGGTAAGCCAGCACCCGCGCCGACGGGCTGTCGATCAGCACGCCGTCGCCGTTGTCTTCAGGCACCTCGGTGCTGCGCCCGGTCAGCTCCTTCTTGTCCACCGCCTGCTGCACCTGCTCGACATCCAGGTTGTAGACCACCAGTTCCTTGCCATCGACGATATCGAAACCGCCGATCAGGAAGTTGCCACCCAGGCGCTTGGGCACGCCGGCCGACAGGTACCAGCGGTTGCCGTGGCGCGACACGGTGAACACGTATTCCTCAGGGGCCTTGCCCTTGGCCGTGGCCACCGCCTTGTAGGCATCGGCGCCGCTACGGCTGATCACCAGCTTCAGCGGCTCGCCCCAGGCGTCCTTGCTGCTCCACTTGCCGAGCAAGGCCTTGGGCGCTGCCTGGTTGCTCGGCAAGGGCTCGTGGAAGGTCACCAGACAACCGCCCAGCAGCAGGAATGACAGAGTCAACAACACCACACGCCAGGCTTTCATCAGGTTCTCCTTGAAAAATCGGTCTCGGCTCAGGCCGACGCCAGCACCAGCTGCAGGTATCGGCTAAGCATAGCGAGCATCTGCCCATCGGCTTGCGCGTTGGCATCCTTGAGCAGGCCCTGATATTCCATCTGCTCGATAATCGCCGTCAACATCTGGGCGTCCTGCTCCGGTTGCCGCGAGCCCACCACCTGCAGCAATTGCCGGGTGCCATGCAGCAGGATCTGCTCGTGGGCGCACACCAGTTCGGCCAGGCGCGGGCACAGCAGCGCCTCCTGGCGGAAGGCCTGCTCGGCCATCAGGAAGTCACGGCGGGTCAGCAGTTGCCGCTGTACGTAGTCGGCAGTCATGCGCGCTACCTCATCAGCCAGGCGTGCCCGCGCCTGCGGGCTGCCGTCGCCCTGGGCCAGCAACTGACGCAACACCACCTCGGTATTGGCCCACAGCTTGGCCATGTAGGCGGCGCTGCGCTCGACATACTGGGCGAAGGTATCGGTGAGCAGGTCCTCGATGTCCTTGAAGTAGTAGGTGGTGGCCGACAGTGGCACACCGGCCTCGGCGGCGACGGCGCGATGGCGTACGCCGCGTACGCCATCGCGCACGACAATGCGCATGGCGGCGTCGAGGATCAGCTGGCGACGCTGCTCGCTGCCTTGGCGGGCAGTCTTGCGGCCTTGGTATTGCACGCTTTCGGCGACGGCGGTGGCGATGCCGGCGGCGCCCTGGTGAGGCATTGCGGGTGTCACGGGGGGTACCTCATGGACAGTGTTTCGTCAGTGCCGGCCTCTTCGCGGCTAAAGCCGCTCCCACAGGGACTGCACCAGCCTGAGGGCAGTGGGATCCCTGTGGGAGCGGCTTTAGCCGCGAAAGGGCCGGCACAGGCAATTCAAGTGTACAGGCAAGAAAAAGCCGCCTCGAAAGGCGGCTCGTTCAATTCACTCAGGCCTGCGGACGCATGTGCGGGAACAGGATCACGTCGCGGATCGACGGCGAGTTGGTCAGCAGCATCACCAGGCGGTCGATGCCGATGCCTTCACCTGCAGTCGGCGGCATGCCGTATTCCAGGGCGCGAACGAAGTCGGCGTCGTAGTGCATGGCTTCGTCGTCACCGGCGTCCTTCTCGGCCACCTGGGCCAGGAAGCGCTCGGCCTGGTCTTCGGCATCGTTGAGCTCGGAATAGGCGTTGGCGATCTCGCGGCCACCGATGAACAGCTCGAAACGGTCGGTAACAGCCGGGTTGTCATCGTTGCGACGGGCCAGCGGCGACACTTCGAACGGGTACTCGGTGATGAAGTGCGGCTGCTCCAGCTTGTGCTCGACCAGCTCTTCGAAAATCATCACCTGCAGCTTGCCCAGGCCTTCGTGGCCCAGCACCTTGGCGCCGGCCTTTTTGGCGATGTCGCGGGCGCGGTCGACGTCCTGCAGGTCGGCAGCGGTCAGCTCCGGGTTGTACTTGAGGATCGAGTCGAATACCGACAGGCGGGCGAACGGCTCACCGAAGTGGAATACCTTGTCGCCGTACGGCACGTCGGTAGTGCCCAGTACCAGCTGCGCCAGCTCGCGGAACAGTTCCTCGGTGAGGTCCATGTTGTCGCGGTAGTCGGCGTAGGCCTGGTAGAACTCGAGCATGGTGAATTCAGGGTTGTGACGAGTCGAAACGCCTTCGTTACGGAAGTTGCGGTTGATCTCGAACACCTTCTCGAAGCCACCCACCACCAGGCGCTTGAGGTACAGCTCCGGCGCAATACGCAGGAACATGGCCATGTCCAGGGCGTTGTGGTGGGTTTCGAACGGCTTGGCCGCAGCACCGCCCGGGATGGTCTGCAGCATCGGTGTCTCGACTTCGAGGAAGTCGCGCTCGATGAGGAACTTGCGGATGTGCGAGATCACCTGCGAACGTACACGGAAGGTGTGGCGGGTTTCTTCATTGACCATCAGGTCGACGTAACGCTGGCGGTAGCGCTGCTCGGTGTCGGTCAGGCCGTGGTGCTTGTCGGGCAGCGGGCGCAGCGACTTGGTCAGCAGGCGCACGTGGGTCATTTCGACGTACAGGTCGCCCTTGCCGGAACGGGCCAGGGTGCCTTCGGCGCTGATGATGTCGCCCAAGTCCCAGGTCTTGACCGCGGCCAGGGTTTCTTCCGACAAGGTCTTGCGGTTGACGTAGACCTGAATGCGGCCGGTCATGTCCTGAATGACCATGAACGAGCCACGGTTGAGCATGATGCGACCGGCAACCTTGACCGGAATCGCTGCAGCTTCCAGTTCTTCCTTGGTCTTGTCCGCGTACTGTTTCTGCAGGTCGTTGCAGTAGCTGTCGCGACGGAAGTCATTGGGGAAGGCATTGCCCTTGGCGCGCTCGGCGGCAAGCTTTTCCTTGCGCAGGGCGATCAGGGCGTTTTCTTCCTGTTGCAGGTCTTGCACTTCGGTCTTGAGGTCGCTCATTTCGTCATTCTTTCCATCAGGTGTGCGGTGCCCCTTTCGGGCAGGGCACGCGATACCGGCCCCAGGCCAGGTACCGCGGCAGTTGTGTACGGTTTACAGCCCCTGCTTGAGGCTCGCTTCCAGGTACTGGTCGAGGTCACCGTCCAGGACCTTCTGGCAGTCGCTGCGCTCGACACCGGTACGCAGGTCCTTGATACGCGAGTCATCCAGCACGTAGGAGCGGATCTGGTGGCCCCAGCCGATGTCCGACTTGCTGTCTTCCAGCGCCTGCGAGGCGGCGTTGCGTTTCTGCATTTCCAGCTCGTACAACTTGGCCCGCAGCATTTTCATGGCGGTGTCCTTGTTGGCGTGCTGGGAGCGTTCGTTCTGGCAGGCCACCACGGTGTTGGTCGGCACGTGGGTGATACGCACCGCCGAGTCGGTGGTGTTCACGTGCTGACCACCAGCACCGGAGGAACGGTAGGTGTCGATACGCAGGTCGGCCGGGTTGATCTCGATCTCGACCTTGTCGTCGATCTCGGGCGATACGAACACCGCGGAGAACGAGGTGTGGCGACGGGCACCGGAGTCGAACGGGCTCTTGCGCACCAGGCGGTGCACGCCGATCTCGGTGCGCAGCCAGCCGAAGGCGTACTCGCCCTTGATATGCACGGTGGCGCCCTTGATACCGGCGACTTCACCTTCGGAAAGCTCGATGATGGTAGCGTCGAAACCACGCTTGTCGGCCCAGCGCAGGTACATGCGCAGCAGGATGTTGGCCCAGTCCTGCGCCTCGGTACCGCCGGAGCCGGCCTGGATGTCCAGGTAGGCGTTGTTCATGTCCATCTCGCCGCTGAACATGCGACGGAACTCAAGCAGGGCCAGGGACTCTTCCAGGGCTTGCAGCTCGGTCTCGACGTCGCTTACGGCGCCTTCATCCTCTTCCTCGACGGCCATGTCGAGCAGGTCCTTGCAGTCGGACAGGCCGTTGGACAGTTTGTCCAGGGTCTCGACGACCTGCGCCAGCATGGCACGCTCGCGGCCCAGGGCCTGGGCGTACTCGGGCTTGTTCCAGACGTTGGGGTCTTCCAGCTCGCGGTTGACTTCGATCAGGCGGTCATGCTTGTGATCGTAGTCAAAGATACCCCCGAATGGACTGGGAACGCTCGGTAAGGTCCTTGATGGTGTTCAGGATCGGTTGGATTTCCATGGGCTGGCTACTCGCACGAATTCGGTGAAAAGCCTGCGAGTATAACCGAGTCCGCCGCAGGGCGGCAGACCCGCCGGGCGCCCGAATGGCCGCAATTACCCGTGTAGGAGCGGTGCAGGCCCTGTCAGGCGATGCCAACCTGGTTGCGCCCGCCATTCTTGGCCTGGTACAGGCCTTTGTCCGCAGCCGAGATCAGCTGCCGGCTATGGCTACCGATAGACGGAGTCTGGGTGGCCAGGCCGATGCTCACGGTCAGGTACGAGTTGGTCACCGGGGCGGTGTGCGGGATGCCCAGGCCGAGTACGGTCTGACGCAGCTTCTCGGCCACCAGGCGTGCCCCACCCGGCGAGGTGTTGGGCAACACCAGGACGAACTCCTCGCCGCCATAGCGCGCCGGCAGGTCGGTCGGCCGCGAGCACGAGCCGCGTATCGCCTCGGCCACCTGGCGCAGGGCCTCGTCACCGGCCAGGTGGCCGAAGCTGTCGTTGTAGGCCTTGAAGAAGTCCACGTCGATCATCAGCAGCGACAATTGCTGCTGTTCACGCATGGCCCGGCGCCACTCCAGCTCAAGGTACTCGTCGAAGTGGCGGCGGTTGGACAACCCGGTCAGGCCGTCGGAGTTCATCAGCCGCTGCAGCATCAGGTTGGTATCGAGCAGTTGCTGCTGGCTGACGCGCAGGGCGCGGTAGGCCTCGTCGCGCTGCAGCAAGGTCAGGTAGGAACGCGAGTGGTAGCGAATGCGCGCCACCAGCTCGATGGTGTCCGGCAGCTTGACCAGGTAATCGTTCGCCCCGGCAGCAAAGGCTGCACTCTTGACCAACGGGTCTTCCTTGGTCGACAGGACGATGATCGGTATGTCCTGGGTTGCCGGGTTGTTGCGGTATTCACGCACCAGGGTCAACCCGTCCAGGCCAGGCATGATCAGGTCCTGGAGGATCACCGTGGGCTTGATGCGCACTGCCTGGGCCACCGCCTGGTGCGGGTCGGCGCAGAAGTGGAAGTCGATGTTCTCTTCATTGGCCAGGCCACGCCGCACCGCCTCGCCGATCATGGCCTGGTCATCGACCAGCAGCACCATCGCCGAGTTCTCGTTGGGGGTCGTGAAACCTTCGATCGGTAAATCATTCATACCTGTTCACCCGATCACTACCGGCCTGGCGGCGTGATTCAATACACTTCGTCATTTTGCGAAAAATTCCATCAAGCGCCCGGCTATGCGTTCCAGCGGGCGGATTTCCACTGCAGCATCGATGGCCGCAGCAGCTTTGGGCATTCCGTATACCGCGCTGCTGGCCTGGTCCTGGGCGATGGTCAGGAAACCCTGCTGGCGCATCAGCTTCAGCCCCTGGGCACCATCGCGGCCCATGCCGGTAAGCAATACGCCCACCGCATCGCCGGTCCAATAGCGCGCCACACTTTCGAAGAACACATCGATCGAGGGCCGGTAGATTTCATTGACTGGTTCGGCAGTGTAGGCCAGCTGGCCGTTCTGTAGCAGGCGGATGTGGTGATTGGTGCCGGCCAGCAACACCTGCCCCGGCTGCGGTGGCTCGCCTTCACGGGCCAGGCGCACCGGCAGGCCGGCAGCGCTGCTGAGCCATTCGGCCATACCCGCGGCAAACACCTGGTCCACATGCTGGACCAGCACGATGGCCGCCGGAAACGCCGCCGGCAGGCATTTGAGCAGCACTTCAAGGGCCGCCGGGCCGCCAGCAGACGAGCCGATCGCCACCAAGCCACGGTGCTGGGACGCTGCCCGCACAGGCGCGGCGACCGGGCGGGTAGCCGGTGCGCGCTGCTGGCCAATCAGCCAGCTTATGTTGAGGATCTTGCGCAGCAGAGGCGCTGCCGCTTCGCGCGGATCACCCGCCCCCAGCGCCGGCGTGTCGACCACATCAAGGGCGCCGTGGCCCATGGCCTCGAACACCCGGTGCATGTTCTGCTTGCGGTCGACCGTGACGATGACGATGGCGCACGGGGTCTCGGCCATGATCCGCCGGGTGGCCTCGACACCGTCCATCACCGGCATGATCAGGTCCATGAGAATCAGGTCTGGCTGCTGCTCGGTGCAGCGCTGCACCGCCTCGGCGCCATTGCCGGCCACCCATATGACCTGGTGCGCGGGCTCGAAAGCGACTACCCGGCGCAGCGCCTCGACGGCCATGGGCATGTCGTTGACGATGGCGATCTTCATCCCTGAGCACCTCCGATCAGCTCAACCACAGCATCCAGCAATGCATCGTCGTGGAAACTGGCCTTTGCCAAATAGTAGTCGGCGCCGGCATCCAGGCCACGCCGTCGATCTTCCTCACGGTCCTTGTAGGACACCACCATCACCGGCAGCGATTGCAGGCGCTGGTCGCGGCGCACCAGGGTGACCAGCTCGATGCCGTCCATGCGTGGCATGTCGATGTCGGTGATCAGCAGGTCGAAGTCCTCGCCACGCAGGGCGTTCCAGCCGTCCATGCCATCCACTGCCACCGCTACGTCGTAGCCACGGTTGCCGAGCAGCTTGCGCTGCAGTTCACGCACGGTCAGCGAGTCGTCAACCACCAGGATGCGCTGGCGCGCCACGCCACGGGCACCGCTGCCGCCGCGTTCGATGCGCTCCAGGCTGCCGGTGCTGAGCAGTTTTTCCACCGAGCGCAGCAGGTCCTCGACATCGACGATCAGCACCACCGAGCCATCGTCGAGCAAGGCGCCGGAGGAAATGTCCTTCACCTTGCCCAGCCGTGGGTCGAGCGGCATCACCACCAGCACCCGCTCGCCTACCAACCGCTCCACGGCCACGCCATACAGTTGCTCGCGCTCGCGGATCACCACCACCCGCAAGCTGCTCTCCTGCGTTTGCCCTGCCGGGCGGTTGAGCAGCTGGCTGGCCGCGACCAGGCCGATGTGCCGGCCTTCATGCCAGAAATGCTGGCGCCCTTCGATCTGCACGATCTCTTCGGCGCTCACGTTCAGCGTGCGCTCGATATGGGCGAGCGGGAAGGCATAGGCCTCGCCCCCCACCTCGACCACCAGGCTGCGCACCACCGACAGAGTCAGCGGCACCTGCAGGTGGAAACGGCAGCCCTGCCCGGCCAGCTGGGTCAGCTCGATCGAACCGCGCAGCTCACGGATCATGTGCTGCACCGCATCCAGGCCCACGCCGCGGCCGGACACCTCGGTGACCTTGTCGCGCAGGCTGAAACCGGGCAGGAACAGGAACGTCAGTAACTCTGCCTCGCTCATCCGCGCCACCGTGTCGGCGGGCGACAGGGCACGCTCGACGATGCTGCTGCGCAGGCGCTCGAGGTCGATGCCGGCACCGTCGTCGATCAGTTCCAGGCTGAGCATACCGGCCTGGTGCGAGGCCCGCAGACGAATCACGCCCTCCTCCGCCTTGCCCGCCAGCAGACGACGCTCGGGCAGTTCGATGCCGTGGTCGACCGCGTTGCGCAACAGGTGGGTCAGCGGCGCTTCGAGCTTTTCCAGCACATCGCGGTCGACCTGGGTCTTCTCCCCTTCCACCAGCAGCCGCACCGGCTTGCCCAGCGAGCGGCCAAGGTCCCGCACCATGCGGCTCTGGCCGGTCAACACATCGGCAAACGGCCGCATCCGGCAGGCCAGTGCGGTGTCGTAAAGCAGTTGCGCGCGCTGGCTGGCCTGCCAGCCGAACTCGTCCAGGTCGCTAGCCTGCTGCTGCAGGATCTGCTGGGTTTCCGCCAGCAGGCGCTGGGTCTGTGCCAGGGCTTCGAGCACCTCGCTGCTCTGGCCACTGTCCTCCAGCTGCATGCGCAGGCCGTCGAGCGCCTGCATGCCCTGGCCGTGCATGCGCTTGAGGCGCTGCAGCGTGGCCAGGTAAGGCTTGAGCCGCTGGGTTTCCACCAACGACTTGCTGGACAGGTCGAGCAGGCTGTTGAGGCGGTCGGCGGTTACCCGCAATACCCGTTCCGTACCTTCGCCCGCGCGCTTGCCGGCCTTGCGATGCAGGGCCGGATCAGGTTCGGGCTCCAAGGGCTCGACAGGCAACGGAAAAGCTTCGGCTTGCACTGCTTGCACCGGCGTTTCCGACACTGCTGGCAAGGCTGGTGGCATGGGGGGCATGACTGCCGCTCCCGGGTCGAGCAGGTTGGCCATTTGCGCGAGGAACACCGGCAGGGTCGCCTGCGCCCCGGTGTCGCCAGGCGTAGCGATGCGCATCAGCAGGTCAGTGCCCTGCAACAGGGCATCGATGTGCTCGGCGCTAAGACGCAGGCGGCCCTCCTGCGCAGCTACCAGGCAGTCTTCCATGACGTGGGCGACGCTGACACCCTCGTCCACCCCGACGATCCGCGCCGCCCCCTTCAGCGAGTGGGCGGCACGCATGCAAGCCTCGAGCTGGTCGGCCTGCGTAGGGTTACGTTCCAGCGCCATCAGGCCGACGCTGAGCACCTGGGTCTGCGCCTCGGCCTCCAGGCTGAACAGTTCGAGCAACGATGCGTCGCGCATTTGCTCTGGGGTCATGACAGGCTCCGCTGCACGGCAGACAGTAAGTGTTGATCGTCCAGCACTCGCACGCTACGGCCGCGCCATTGCAGGACCGCAGCGGTGAAGTGGGTGGCGTCCTGGCCACTGCCCAGCAGCAGCGGGTCGAGCCGGTGAATGCCGTCGATCTCCTCGACCGCCATCACTACCGGCCCACCCTTGGCGGCCAGGATCAGCATGCGCGGCATCGATCGGCCGCTGCGTGGTTCGCCAGCGCTGGCCTGCACACCCAGCAGGTCGGCCAGTGACAGGCATGGCACCAGCGCACCGCGCACGTTGGCCACCCCAAGCAACACCCGCGAGCGCTGGTGCGGCAGCGAATGCACCGCTTGCAACGGGGCAATTTCGGCCAGGCAGGCAGTGGCCAGCGCCAGCCACTCTTCACCCAGTCGGAACAGCAGCATGGAGCGGCCGCTGCTTTCCTCGACCGGCGGCGCCACGGCAGCCTGGTGGTCCTGCATCAACGCATAGCGGTCGAGCAGGCGAGTGGCAGCAGCGGCATAGACCTCGCAGTTGCGGCAGTGAACGTGGCGCTCCAGCAGCGGGCACTGTTTGTCGCCGTGCACGCCTATGCGGTTCCAGCAGTCGTCGATGTGCGCGTCATCCTCGGCGAGCAACTGCATCGCGGCTTCTTTCATCGTTCAGACTCCCGGCCAACCCTCGCGGCGCGCTCCTGCAGGCGCCGGGCACCGGCCAGGTCGCCCTGGGCCGCCAGCAAGGCCGCCAGATGCACCAGCGCCTCGGGGTGCTGTGGTTCCAGGTACAGGGCTTTGCGATAGTGGGTCAATGCCTGCTGTGCATCGCCCTCGGTATCGCTGAGCAGCCCAAGCCAGTAGTACACCTGCGCCGAAGGCGCGAACTGGTCCAGGTAGCGCTGACATTCGGCACGGGCCGGTTCGCTGGCGCCGGCATTGGCAAGCCGGGCAATGCTGGCCAGCAACTCGCTTGCCTCCTCACGCCTGTGCTCGCGGGCCGGCGCTGGCTTGGCGGCCACGGGCAGCACGCGCAGTGGGCGCGGCAACGCTGCGCTCGGTTGTAAAGAGCCCGGCTTGGCCAGTGTTGGCACTGCGCCCCGCGAGGGCTGCACCGGTGGCGTAACCAGCGCAGCGCCACCGCCTTCCTCGCGCACGTAGGCGAACGACTGGGCAATCCCCAGCGGGCGCATACCCAACCGCGCCAACAAGCTACCTTCGGCCGGGCCGATGAACAGCACGCCCTGTGGATGCAACAGACGCTTGAGCACCTCGAATACCCGTTGCTGGGTCGGCACGTCGAAATAGATCAGCAGGTTACGGCAGAACACGAAGTCGTACAGGCCATCGCGGCTGGCCAGCGCCGGGTCGAGCACGTTACCTACTTGCAGGCTGACTTGCTCGCGCACCCGCTCATGCAGTTGGTGACCTTCGTCAAGGGCATGGAAGTAACGCGCACGAAAGCCCAGGTCGCTGCCACGGAAGGCATTGCGCCCGTATACGGCCTGCCCGGCCTTGGCCACGGAACTGGGGCTGATGTCCATGCCGTCGATCATGAACGCCCCCGGCGCGATACCGGCGTCGAGCAAGGCCATCGCCAGCGAATAGGGCTCCTCGCCGGTCGAGCAAGGCAAACTGAGCAAGCGCAGCGGGCGCGCCCCGGCCAGCTCGGCCAGGCGTTTGTGCGCCAGGCGGGCCAGGGCGGTGAAGGATTCGGGGTAACGGAAAAACCAGGTTTCCGGGACGATGACGGCTTCGATCAGCGCCTGTTGCTCATCCATCGACTGCTGCAGGTGCAGCCAGTAATCATCCAGGTCCGCGGCGTTCACGGCTACGCAACGCTGGCGCAGCGCACGCTCGACCATGGGCGCGCCCACCGACTCCACGTCCAGGCCGATGCGTTCGCGCAAGAAACGGAAAAAACGCTGTTCGATCATGTCGGCATCCCTGTCGGATCATTCACGTACAGCAACTCGTGCACGGCATCTGGCAACAGTTCGTTGACTTCGATGCGCTGCAACAAGCCCTGCTCATCCTGACGCACCGGGCCAAGGTACGGGGCTTCGCCGCTGTCCATGCCATACGGCTGAAACTCGTCGGGGTGGCAACGCAGGGTTTCGGTGGCCTGCTCCAGGATCAGGCCAAGCTGCAAGCCGCCTCGGTAGTGCACCAGCACCAGGCGGGTACTGGTGCGCTGCGCTGCCGGCTGGCCGAAGCTCAATGCCGCCAGGTCGACCACCGGCACCAGCAGGCCTCGGTGTGCAAGGATGCCTGCGACCCAGGCAGGCGCCTTGGCGATCGGCTTGAGTGGCTGCTGTGGCAGCACCTCGATCACCTCGTACACGCTCAGGGCAAAGCGTTGCTCGCGGATGCGAAACTGTAGATACAACGCCCCCTTCGCGTTGCCCGCCCGCGCGGCGCGCGTTTGCAAGTCGTTCATCGCAGTCAGACTTTGAAGCGCGACACGCCGCCACGCAGGCCCGCGGCCACCTGGCTCAGCTCATCGATGGCGAAACTGGCCTGGCGCAGCGACTCGACGGTCTGGGTGCTGGCATCGCTGAGCTGGGCCAGCGCCTGGTTGATCTGCTCGGCACCCGTGGCCTGGGCCTGCATGCCCTCGTTGACCATCAGCACGCGCGGCGCCAGGGCCTGCACCTGGTGGATGATCTGGCTGAGCTGCTCGCCCACCTGCTGCACCTCGAACATGCCGCGGCGTACTTCTTCGGAAAACTTGTCCATGCCCATGACCCCGGCCGACACCGCCGACTGGATCTCGCGCACCATCTGCTCGATGTCGTAGGTGGCCACGGCAGTCTGGTCGGCCAGGCGGCGCACTTCAGTGGCCACCACGGCAAAGCCGCGGCCGTACTCGCCGGCCTTTTCCGCTTCGATGGCAGCGTTGAGCGACAGCAGGTTGGTCTGGTCGGCGACCTTGACGATGGTCACCACCATCTGGGTGATGTTGCTGGCCTTTTCGTTGAGGATGCCCAGTTTGGCATTGACCAGGTCGGCGGCGCCCATCACCTGGTGCATGGTTTCTTCCATGCGCGCCAGCCCCTGCTGGCCGGAGCCAGCCAGGCTGGAGGCCTGATCGGCGGCCGAGGTGACTTCGCTCATGGTGCGCACCAGGTCACGCGAGGTAGCGGCAATCTCACGCGAGGTGGCACCGATTTCGGTGGTGGTGGCGGCGGTTTCGGTGGCAGTGGCCTGCTGTTGCTTGGAGGTGGCGGCGATTTCGGTCACCGAGGTGGTCACCTGCACCGACGAACGCTGGGCCTGGGACACCAGGTTGGCCAAGGCCTCGGCCATTTCGTTGAAGCCGCTTTCGATGGCGCCGAACTCGTCCTTGCGGTCCAGGCTCAGACGCATGCTCAGGTCACCCGAGCGCAGTTTGTCCAGGGCATGGACAATGCGCTGCACGGGTGCAGTGATGGCGCGCAGCAGCAGCAGGCCGCAAATGCCCGCGGCGATGATCGCCAGCAACAGCGAAACCACCATGCTGCCCTTGGCCGTGTTCACGGCGCTGACAATTTCGTTGGTGGCGGTTTCAGCAGAGGTCCGATTGTCTTCGATAACCTGGTTCAGATGCTTGCGCCCATTGACCCAGGCCGGGGTGAGCACCTCGTTGATCAACCGCTGGGCTTCGTCATAGTCGTGCTGACGGTAGGCTTCCAGTACCTGGCCGACGATCTTCATGTAGTTTTCTTCGAGTTTCACGAAGGTGTTGAAGTGGCTCTGGTCGGCTTGACTCAGGATCGTAGCCTGGTAACTCGCCATGTACTGCTTCAGGCGGTCCTCGAAACCTTTGAACAGCTCCATGTCGGCCGAGGTGATTTCACGACGGTTGGACAGGCCCACCAGTTGCTGGCTGGTGACATAGCTGTCGACCCAGGCGCTACGGATCATCGAGCTGTAGTACACCCCGGGAATGCTGTCGCTGCCCACTGCCTGCTCGGCGGATGCGATGGTCGCCAACCGCGAGTAGGCGGCCACGATCATCAGCAGCATGATGGCGATGATCACGGCGAAACTTGCCAGGATCCGTTGGCGCAAGGTCCAGTTCTTCACATTCAGCCCTCAGGAATTCACAACGAGCGGGAAAATCGCCGAAGTATAGCCCAGGCGCCCAGCGGTCATGCGGCTGAAATGTGGGGTGACTAGGTAACCTGCCTGATGGACAGGTCATTTGCTCTCCCTGGAAAGGCGCATTTCTTGTGGGAGCGGCCCATTCGCGGCACAAGGCCGCTCCCACAAAGGCCGCGCCTATTGGCCGGCGGCAAGCCTTGCCTGGCTTTCCAGTTCCTGGCGCAGGGCAGGGTCCAGGCGCAGCTGGCGGGCCAGTTCGTCCAGGTAGGCGCGCTCCATGAAGTTTTCCTGGTCGACCATCATCACGCTGGCCAGGTACATCTCGGCGGCCATCTCCGGCGTTTGCGCGGCACGGGCCACTTCGGCCGGGTCCAGTGGTTTGTTCAGCTCGGCATGCAGCCAGTGCTGCAATTCGCGGTCAGTGTCCAGGCGGGTGAATTCGCCCTCGATCAACGCTCGCTCGCGTTCGTCGATGTGGCCATCGGACTTGGCCGCCGCCACCAGCGCCCGCAGCACCGCCTGGCTGTGCTGTTCGGCCTGGGCCGGCGGCAAGCGGTCGACGGTCTGTGGCTCGGCGGCGGCTACCTGCTGGCGCGCCTGCCAGTTGCCGTAGGCCTTGTAGGCCAGCACACCGAGTGCCGCCAGGCCACCATAGGTGAGGGCCTTGCCGCCATATTTGCGGGCTTTCCTGCTGCCCAGCAGCAAGCCCATGGCGCCCGCCGCCAAGGCACCACCACCGGCACCGGAAAGCAGGCTGCCAAGGCCGCCGGCACTGGTACCAGGCTTGCCAGAGCTGCCCTTGCCGGCCTGGCTGGCGAGCAAGTCCTGGCCGGACTTGAGCAACTGGTCGAGCAATCCCCGGGTATTCATCAAACGGTCTCCACGTTGGCCAAGGGAGCCGTCAGGTTAAGCCCTGCCTGCCCGATCGCCATGGGGGGATTTGCTTCCGGATGTTGCATTGGCTGGCAAAAAGCCAACTAGACTCGATATCGCCAACACCGCACGCAATCGCACTACGCTTACAACGATCGCTTCAGGCTTGCTTGATGACTGCCCCGACCAAAATCTCCAAGAAGAGGGAACACCATGTCAGTGCACAAGACCGCATTGCTCGGCCTCACCGCCTGCGCCGTGCTGGCCAGCGCCAGCCTGCAGGCTGGCGAACCGCCCAAGGCCCTGGGGCCCGGCGAGGGCCGCCTGGACATCGTCGCCTGGCCCGGCTACATCGAGCGCGGTGAAAGCGACAAGGCCTACGACTGGGTGAGCGGCTTCGAGAAGGAAACCGGCTGCAAGGTCAGCGTCAAGACCGCTGCCACCTCGGACGAGATGGTCAGCCTGATGACCAAGGGCGGCTATGACCTGGTCACCGCCTCGGGCGATGCCTCGCTGCGGCTGATCGCGGGCAAGCGGGTACAGCCGATCAACACCGCCTTGATCCCCAACTGGAAGAACATCGACCCACGGTTGCAGAACGGTAGCTGGTACGTAGTCGACAAGCAGGTCTACGGTACCCCGTACCAGTGGGGGCCGAACGTGCTGCTGTACAACACCGACGTGTTCAAGCAGGCGCCCACCAGCTGGGGTGTGCTGTTCGAGCCGCAGAACCTGCCCGATGGCAAGCCGAACAAAGGCCGCGTGCAGGCCTACGATGGGCCGATCTACATCGCCGACGCGGCGTTGTACCTGAAGACGGCCAAGCCGGAGCTGGGCATCCAGGACCCGTACGAGCTGAGCGAAGCGCAGTACAAGGCCGTGCTGGAACTGCTGCGCCAGCAGCAACCGCTGATCCATCGCTACTGGCATGACGCCACGGTGCAGATGAGCGACGTGAAGAACGAAGGCGTGGTCGCCTCCAGCTCCTGGGGTTACATGGTCAATGGCCTGAAGGCCGAGAAACAGCCCGTGGCCTCGACCATTCCCAAGGAAGGCGCGACCGGCTGGGCCGACACCACCATGCTGCACAGCGAGGCCAAGCACCCCAACTGTGCCTACAAGTGGATGGACTGGTCGCTGCAGCCGAAGGTACAGGGTGATGTGGCGGCCTGGTTCGGTTCGTTGCCGGCGGTACCGGCGGCCTGCACCGGCAGCGAGCTGCTGGGGGCCGAAGGTTGCAAGACCAATGGCTTCGACAACTTCGACAAGATCGCCTTCTGGAAAACCCCGCAGGCCCAGGGGGGCAAGTTCGTGCCGTATAGCCGCTGGACCCAGGATTACATTGCGATCATGGGTGGGCGCTGAGGTTGCCTGAATGCCTGTGCCGGCCTCTTCGCGGGTGAACCCGCTCCCACAGGTAAAGCACCACCCTTACAGGCGGTGAGCAACTTGTGGGAGCGGGCAAGCCCGCGAAGAGGCCGACACAGGAGTAAGCCAGTTGTCCGGAGCCCATGCATGCCCCTAGCCGTCCAGTTCACCCAGGTTTCCCGCACTTTCGGCGAGGTCAAGGCCGTCGACCAGGTCAGCATCGACATCATCGATGGCGAATTCTTCTCCATGCTCGGCCCCTCTGGCTCGGGCAAGACCACCTGCCTGCGCCTGATCGCCGGCTTCGAGCAACCCACCAGCGGTTCGATCCGCATCCACGGCGTCGAAGCCGCCGGCGTGCCGCCCTACCAGCGCGACGTCAACACCGTATTCCAGGACTATGCACTGTTCCCGCACATGAACGTACTGGACAACATCGCCTACGGCCTGAAGGTAAAAGGCGTGGCCAAGGCCGAACGCCACAGCCGCGCCGAAGAAGCCCTGGCCATGGTGGCCCTGGCCGGCTACGGCGCGCGCAAGCCGGCGCAGCTGTCCGGCGGCCAACGCCAACGCGTGGCCCTGGCCCGCGCACTGGTCAACCGGCCACGGGTCCTGCTGCTGGACGAGCCGCTGGGCGCGCTGGACCTGAAGCTGCGCGAACAGATGCAGGGCGAGCTGAAAAAGCTGCAGCGCCAGCTGGGTATCACCTTCATTTTCGTCACCCATGACCAGACGGAGGCGCTGTCGATGTCCGACCGGGTGGCGGTGTTCAACCGTGGCCGCATCGAGCAGGTCGACACCCCGCGCAATCTGTACATGCAACCGGCCACCCCCTTCGTTGCCGAATTCGTCGGCACCTCCAACGTTGTGCGCGGCGAACTGGCCACGCTGCTCAATGGCAGCCCGGCGCCCTTCTCCATCCGCCCCGAACACATCCGTCTCGGCGACCCGGCCACAGCCGGTCAGCATGTCCAGGTCAGCGGCCTGCTGCACGATATCCAGTACCAGGGCAGTGCCACTCGCTACGAGCTGCAACTGGACAGCGGCCAGCTACTGGCGGTGAGCCAGGCCAACGACCGCTGGCAGGCGCAGGCACAGGCCTGGCAACCCGGGCAACGGGTACAGGCACACTGGCCCCGTGAAGCCATGACGGTGCTGCGGGAAACCGAGGGCCGCTGACATGAGCACACTGCGCGGCCTGTCCAACCTGCTGTACCGGCGCCCCAACCTGTACCTGGCCCTGCTGCTGATACCGCCGCTGACCTGGTTCGGCGCGATCTACCTGGGCTCGCTGCTGAACCTGCTGTGGCAGGGTTTCTATACCTTCGACGACTTCACCATGGCGGTAACCCCGGACCTGACCCTGGGCAATTTCGCCGCGCTGTTCAACCCGTCGAACTTCGACATCATCCTGCGCACCCTGGGCATGGCACTGGCGGTGTCGCTGGCCAGTGCGGTACTGGCCTTCCCCATCGCCTACTACATGGCGCGCTACACCAGCGGCAAGACCAAGGCGTTTTTCTACATCGCGGTGATGATGCCGATGTGGGCCAGCTACATCGTCAAGACCTACGCCTGGACCCTGCTGCTGGCCAAGGGCGGCGTGGCCCAGTGGTTCGTCCAGCAGCTGCACCTGGATGCCCTGCTGCAAACGGTGCTGGCGCTGCCGGGCGTTGGCGGCAGCACGCTGTCGACTTCACACCTGGGGCGCTTCATGGTGTTCGTGTACATCTGGCTGCCGTTCATGATCCTGCCGATCCAGGCCTCGCTGGAGCGCTTGCCGCCGTCGCTGTTGCAGGCCTCGGCAGACCTCGGCGCGCGGCCCAGGCAAACCTTCGTGCAAGTGATCCTGCCGCTGTCGATCCCGGGCATTGCCGCCGGCTCGATCTTTACCTTCTCGCTGACCCTGGGCGACTTCATCGTGCCGCAGCTGGTCGGCCCGCCCGGTTACTTCATCGGGAGCATGGTCTATGCCCAGCAAGGGGCGATCGGCAACATGCCGATGGCCGCCGCGTTCACCCTGGTGCCGATCGTGCTGATCGCGGCGTACCTTTCCATCGTCAAGCGCCTGGGGGCCTTCGATGCACTCTGAAAAAGCCTCGACCGGGCTGCGCCTGGCGGCCTGGGGCGGGTTGCTGTTCCTGCACTTCCCGATCCTGATCATCTTCCTGTATGCCTTCAACACCGAAGACGCAGCGTTCAGCTTCCCGCCCAAGGGCTTTACCCTGAAGTGGTTCGCCGTGGCCTTCGCCCGGCCCGATGTGCTGGAGGCGATCAAGCTGTCGCTGCAGGTGGCCTGCCTGGCCACGCTGATCGCCCTGGTGCTCGGCACGCTGGCCTCGGCGGCGCTGTACCGGCGCAGCTTTTTCGGCAAGGAGAGCATTTCGCTGATGCTGATCCTGCCCATCGCCCTGCCCGGTATCATCACCGGCATCGCCCTGCTCTCGGCGTTCAAGACCTTAGGGATAGAGCCCGGCCTGTTCACCATCGTGGTCGGCCACGCCACGTTCTGCGTGGTGATCGTCTACAACAACGTGATCGCCCGCCTGCGGCGTACTTCGCAGAGCCTGATCGAAGCCTCGATGGACCTGGGCGCCGACGGCTGGCAGACCTTCCGCTACATCATCCTGCCCAACCTCGGCTCGGCGCTGCTGGCCGGCGGCATGCTGGCCTTTGCCCTGTCGTTCGACGAAATCATCGTCACCACCTTCACCGCCGGCCACGAACGCACCCTGCCGATCTGGCTGCTCAACCAGCTCAGCCGCCCGCGCGACGTGCCGGTGACCAACGTGGTCGCCATGCTGGTGATGCTGGTGACCATGCTGCCAATCCTTGGCGCCTATTACCTGACCCGTGGCGGCGAAAGCGTCGCGGGCAGTGGCAAATGACCCTGGAGGAGTCCCCGATGCAAACGCAGATGCTGATCAATGGCCAGCTGGTCGCTGGCCAAGGCCCGGCCTGGACCGTGCTCAACCCGGCGCTGGGCACTGCCCTGGCGCAAATCAACGAAGCCAGCGAAGCCCAGGTGGACAGCGCCGTGAGCGCTGCCGACCAGGCCTTCGACAGCTGGTCGCAAACCAGCCCCAAGGACCGCTCGCAAGCCTTGCTGGCGCTAGCCGACACAATCGAAGCCCATGGCGATGAACTGGCCCGGCTGGAATCGCAGAACTGCGGCAAGCCGCTGAGCGCCGCGCTGAATGACGAGATCCCGGCAATTGCCGACGTGTTCCGCTACTTTGCCGGTGCAGCACGCTGCCTGGGCGGCTCGGCAGCCGGCGAGTACCTGCCGGGCCACACATCGATGATCCGCCGTGACCCGCTGGGCGTGGTGGCCTCGATCGCGCCGTGGAACTACCCGTTGATGATGCTGGCGTGGAAGATCGCCCCGGCCCTGGCTGCCGGCAACACGGTGGTGATCAAGCCCTCCGAGTTGACCCCGCTGACCGCCCTGCGCCTTGGCGAACTGGCCCAGGACCTGCTGCCACCGGGGGTGCTGAACATCCTCTTCGGCCGTGGCCAGACGGTCGGCAACCCGCTGGTAAACCACCCCAAGGTGCGCATGGTGTCGCTGACCGGCTCGATCCCCACCGGCGCGCACATCATCAGCGCCACCGCCGACAGCGTAAAACGCATGCACATGGAACTGGGCGGCAAGGCCCCGGTGCTGGTGTTCGACGATGCCGACATCGACGCGGCCATCGACGGCATCCGTACCTTCGGCTTTTACAACGCCGGCCAGGACTGCACCGCGGCCTGTCGGCTGTATGTGCAGGATGGCATCTACGAGCGTTTCGTCGAACGCCTGGGGGCCGCAGTGGCCAGCCTCAAGCCGGGCCTGCAGGAAGCCGAGGACACCGAACTGGGGCCACTGATCAGCGCCCAGCACCGCGACAAGGTCGCGGGCCTTGTGCAACGCGCGGTTACCCAGCCGCACATTCGCCTGGTGACGGGTGGCAAGGCGATTGATGGCGACGGTTTCTTCTTCGAGCCGACGGTGCTGGCCGATGCGCTGCAGGATGACGAAATCGTGCGCAATGAAGTGTTCGGCCCGGTGGTGTCGGTGACCCGCTTCAGCGACGAAGCGCAGGCGCTGGAATGGGCCAACGACTCCAACTACGGCCTGGCCTCATCGGTCTGGACCCGCGACACCGGCCGCGCCCACCGCCTGGCGGCGCGCCTGCAGTATGGCTGCACATGGGTGAACACCCACTTCATGCTGGTCAGCGAAATGCCCCATGGCGGGCAGAAGCATTCGGGGTATGGCAAGGACATGTCGATGTATGGGCTGGAGGACTACACCTGTGTGCGGCATGTGATGATCAAGCATTAAGGGTAAAGCCTGGGTTGAGACCGGCACCTCAGCCCAGGAGCTTTCCTGCAATCGGTTCGGCCCATTCCTAATGCCACATCCTTTAGCTTGTAGTCATCGAAACTGGATTATCACGAGGCTGGATGACATGGAATATCGAGGGCAACGAGCAAAGGTGAAATACAGCAAGGAAGACCATTCATGGGTCGGGCACCTTTGCACAACTTGCGATATCGTCGGGTTTCACGCTCGGTCGCGCAGGCTATTGCCTGCCGCGTTCAAAGAGGCAGTGGACGACTATTTGGAAGTAAATAGAAAAGGAGTAAGTATCAACGCCTGACTTTGCGCGACCTCTGTGGGAGCGGGTTTACCCGCGAACACCGGCGAAGCCGGTGCCATACACCGAGTCGCCTTCTTCGCGGGCATGCCCGCTCCCACAGATACCGCACCGCATTCAAAGGCGGTGCAATACCGTGTAGGAGCGTAATGCTTGGGTCAGGTCAATCCCGCAAGTCCGACTCGTGAATCGGGTTGGCCCGGCTGGTGGCGCGCTGGTATTGCGCAGGCCAAGTAGCTTTGTTGCCGCCCAGGTCGTCGTCAGCATGCAGCGGCCAGTACGGGTCGCGCAGCAGTTCGCGGGCGAGGAAGATGATGTCGGCCTGGCCGGTGCGCAGGATGTGCTCGGCCTGGGCCGGTTCGGTGATCATGCCCACGGTGCCGGTGGCAATTTCCGATTCCTTGCGCACACGCTCGGCGAAGCGGGTCTGGTAGCCGGGCCCTGTGGGGATTTCGGCATTGACCGAGGTGCCGCCGGAGGACACGTCGATCAGGTCGACGCCCAAGCCACGCAGGCGGCGGGCCAGTTCGACGGTTTCATCCGGGTTCCAGCCGTCCTCGACCCAGTCGGTCGCCGATACCCGCACGAACAGCGGTAACTCGGCAGGCCAGACCTTGCGCACAGCCTCGACCACCTGCAGGGTCAGGCGGATACGGTTTTCGAAACTGCTGCCGTACTCGTCGCGACGCTGGTTGCTCAACGGTGACAGGAACTGGTGCAACAGGTAGCCATGGGCGGCGTGGATCTCGACCACCTTGAAACCGGCCTTCAGGGCACGCTCGGTCGAAGCGACGAAGGCGGCGATCACATCCTGGATTTCGTCATGGGTCAGCTCGCGTGGCGGTGTGTGTTGCGGATCGAAGGCGATCTTCGACGGCCCTACCGGCTGCCAGCCGCCCTCCTCGAGCTTGACGCTGCCTTGCTTGCCCAGCCACGGGCGATAGGTGCTGGCCTTGCGCCCGGCGTGAGCCAGCTGGATACCGGGCACGCCCCCCTGGGCGGTGATGAAACGGGTGATGCGTTGCAGCGGGGCGATCTGAGCGTCATTCCACAGGCCGAGGTCTTCGGCGGTAATGCGACCATCGGCAGTCACCGCCACGGCTTCAGTGATTACCAGGCCCGCGCCACCCACGGCGCGGCTGCCCAGATGAACAAGGTGCCAGTCGTTGGCCAGGCCATCGACGGCGGAATACTGGCACATCGGCGAAACGGCGATACGGTTGGGCAGGGTCAGCTGACGCAGGGTGTAAGGCTCGAGCAGCAGGCTCATGAGGGCACCTCCCAAGGACTCCAATGGTGATCCGGCCCGGACACTCAATTGCACGTCCCTGGCCTAGGTCCGGTCATAACTTCAGACTAGACCAGAATGGTTGGGGGGGAGGTTCAATGGGATTTGATAGAGGTTGAGCGGCTCTGCGTTACCTGCTCAATGTCTGATCAGAGTTTCAGATATTCCTTACGGCCCAGATCTGGTGAAGCCTAGGCTGAGGAAATACCCTACAAGTCCTGTCGACTCGCGTCTGATTGTGACTGGAATCCTGACTCTCTAGCCTTTGCTGGTCGCTGGTACTCAGCGGCCGGGGGTGGAATCCCGATCAATTACCGAGTAGCTGTCGTCATGGCAGTTGTGCGCGGAAGGCCGCAAAGCCTACCGGGTTTACTCGTAGCCTGGATTCCACACCGCGTACAACTGCCACCCTTCGTGTGGAATCGGAGAGGCGGTCAATCAGCAACCATACGAGTGATTGATATGAAAAAGACAGTCCCTGATCCACCCCTCATTTCTTCTCCTCCGACAAAACGCTCAGAAAGATCAGGAGAGGGATCAATGAACACAGACGACACCCAATTCACCGTCGGCAAGACCACTTTCTTTCAAGGTGAAAACCAGACCCACCCATTATTTCGCATCGAAGCGGGCATTCCGTGCCGAGACGCCCGTGATCAGGCTTCGGAACTGATGGGCTATGTACGGGAGTTGACCATCGTCGGGCTGATGGATGAGAAACCCATGATGATCTGGGCTGCGCACTATCTCAGTGCGATGGCCAAGGCGCTGATGGATGATGCCGAGTTAGGTATGGCGCGCTGAGTTTGCTGTGCTCATCGATCGCACATGGGGCACATTGGCCAGCTCGCCGCAGAGCCTTGTGGGAGCGGGTTTACCCGCGAAGAATGCGACTTGGTGCATGGCACCGGCTTCGCCGGTGTTCGCGGGTAAACCCGCTCCCACAGGTACAGTGCAAGCCTTGAGACCGCCGCAGGCCCTGTGGGAGCGGGCATGCCCGCGAAGCAGGCGACGCGGTGCATGGCACCGGCTGCGCCGGTGTTCGCGGGTAAACCCGCTCCCACAGGGATATCACAAGGCCTGAAGGCAATGAGGTACCTGTGGGAGCTACGGTACTTGCAGTCAGCGCGGCTCCATGTGGGCAATCATCAGCTGCACACTTTCATTACCACGAAACTCGTTCACATCCAGCTTGTACGCCAACTCGACCCAACGCACCGTAGGATTCGGCCACACTTCGCGGTCGACGCCGAAAGCGATGCCATCCAGCCGCACCGAACCGCACTCGCTCTTGAGCACCACCTTCAGGTGCCGCTCGCCCACCACACGCTGCTCCACCAGCTGGAACACGCCATGAAACAGCGGCTCGGGAAAGTGCTGCCCCCAGGGCCCGGCATGGCGCAGGGCCTTGGCCAGGTCGAGGTGGAACTCCTCCACCGCCAGGCTGCCATCGGACAACAGGCGCCCAGTCAGGTCCTCTTCACGCAGCTGGCGTCGCACTTCTTCGTCGAACGCCTCGGCAAATGCCGGGAAATTGGCTTCAGGCAACGACAAGCCCGCCGCCATGGCGTGGCCGCCGAACTTGCTGATCAGTTGCGGATGACGCGCCGCCACGGCGTCCAGGGCATCACGAATGTGAAACCCCGGCACCGAGCGCGCCGACCCTTTGAGCATCCCCTCGCCAGCGTCGGCGAAAGCGATGGTCGGCCGGTGGTAACGCTCCTTCAGGCGCGACGCCAGAATACCGATCACCCCCTGGTGCCAGTCGGCATCGAACAGGCACAGGCCATATGGCATCGACTCGACCGGCAGGTCCTTGAGCTGCGCCAGGGCCTCGCGCTGCATGCCCTGTTCGATGGACTTGCGGTCCTGGTTCAGGTCGTCCAGTTGCCGGGCCATGTCCTGGGCCAGGGCCGCGTCTTCACACAGCAGGCATTCGATGCCCAGGCTCATGTCGTCCAGGCGTCCGGCAGCGTTCAGCCGTGGGCCGAGGATGAAACCGAGGTCGGTCGAGGTGATGCGCCGGTGATCGCGACGGGCCACTTCCAGAATGGCCTTGAGCCCCGGCCGGGCGCGGCCGGCGCGAATGCGTTCGAGGCCCTGGTGCACCAGGATGCGGTTGTTGGCGTCCAATGGCACCACGTCCGCGACGCTGCCCAGGGCTACCAGGTCGAGCAATTCGCCGATGTTCGGCTGCGGCTGCGTTTCGTAGCGCCCCAGGCCGCGCAGGCGCGCACGCAGGGCCATCAGCACATAGAAGATCACCCCTACCCCGGCCAGCGCCTTGCTCGGGAAACTGCAGCCCGGCTGGTTGGGGTTGATGATGGCGTCGGCGTCGGGCAACTCCGCGCCCGGCAGGTGGTGGTCGGTGACCAGCACCTTGAGCCCGGCGGCCTTGGCGGCTGCCACACCGTCGACGCTGGAAATGCCGTTGTCCACGGTGATCAGCAGCTGCGGCTGGCGTTGCAGCGCCACCTCGACGATTTCCGGGGTCAGGCCGTAACCGTATTCGAAGCGGTTGGGCACAAGGTAGTCGACGTGGGTCGCGCCCAGCAGGCGCAGGCCCAGCACGCCGACAGTACTGGCAGTGGCGCCGTCGGCATCGAAGTCGCCGACGATGAGGATGCGCTGGCGCTGGTCGATAGCCTCGACCAGCAGATCCACGCCGGCCTCGATGCCCTTGAGCTGCTGGTACGGCAGCAGGCGCGCGAGGCTTTTGTCCAGCTCGGCCTCGCTTTGCACGCCGCGCGCGGCGTACAGGCGGGTCAGCAAGGGTGGCAGGTTACCCAGGAATGGCAGGGTCGGCGGCAGCGGGCGAGGTTCGATACGCATGGGGGGCTTCAGCCACGCTCACCCAGCAGCCACTCCAGCTGCACTTCGTGCTGGCCACGGTCGTCGGTGACGAACAAGGTGCCTTCGCTGATCATCACGTCCCACTTGATGGTACGGGGCATGTCGGTGGCGAGGGTTTCCAGCACCTCCTGCGGCACGGCAGCGATGCTCAGGTTCTTCAGGCCCTTGACCGCATCTACCACCTTGTTCTGCCATACACGCAGGCTGCCGTAGGCCAGCAGGCTGGTGCGCTCGGTGCGGCGCGAGCACCAGGTCAGCCGGTCGGCGTCCGGCTGGCCCACTTCAATCCAGTGCAGGATGCGATCGTCCAGGCTTTTTTCCCAGAGCGCCGCTTCGTCCACATCGGACAGGCCACGGCCGAACGACAGGTTTTCGTTGTACCACAGGGCGTAGGCCAGCAGGCGCACAGCCATGCGTTCTTCGGTTTCCGAAGGGTGGCGGGCGATAGTCTGACGGACGTTTTCGTACACGCCGCGGTCGAGGTCGGTCAGGTTCAGTTCGAATTTATAGGTGGTGGACGGCTGGGCCATGGTCGACGGGCTTCTTGCGCAAAGAAAAGTGGCACAGTCTAACCGATACTGCCCTTCGTTGCCCCGCAGCAGTATCTGCCGCTTCGGACCTATGATAAAACCACGCATCTGCCCAGCTGCCACGGATGCCCCATGACTACGCCCAGCAAACCCCTCGCCGGCCTCAAAGTTGTCGAACTCGGCACCCTCATCGCTGGCCCGTTCGCCTCGCGCATCTGTGCCGAATTCGGCGCCGAGGTGGTCAAGGTCGAATCGCCCGATGGCGGCGACCCGTTGCGCAAATGGCGCAAGCTGTATGAGGGCACCTCGCTGTGGTGGTTCGTGCAGGCCCGCAACAAGCAGTCACTTACCCTCAACCTCAAGCACCCCGAGGGTCGCGAGATTCTCAAGCGCCTGCTGGCCGAGGCCGACATCCTGATCGAGAACTTCCGCCCGGGCGTGCTGGAAAAGCTCGGCCTGGGCTGGGATGTGCTGCACGCGCTCAACCCGCGCCTGGTTATGGTGCGCCTGTCAGGCTTCGGCCAGACCGGGCCGATGAAGGACCAGCCGGGCTTCGGCGCCGTGGGTGAGTCGATGGGCGGCCTGCGCTACATCACCGGTTTCGACGACCGCCCACCGGTGCGCACGGGCATTTCCATCGGTGACTCGATTGCTGCCCTGTGGGGGGTGATCGGCGCACTGATGGCGCTGCGGCACCGGGAAGTCAACGGCGGCCAGGGCCAGGTGGTGGACGTGGCCCTGTACGAAGCGATCTTCGCCATGATGGAAAGCATGGTCCCGGAGTTCGATGTGTTCGGCTTTATCCGCGAACGCACCGGCAACATCATGCCGGGCATCACGCCCTCCTCCATCCACACCAGCGCCGACGGCAAGCATGTGCAGATCGGCGCCAACGGCGATGCGATCTTCAAGCGCTTCATGCAGGCCATTGGCCGCACCGACCTGGCCGACGACCCGACCCTGGCCACCAACGATGGCCGCGACCTGCGCCGTGACGAGCTGTACGGGGTCATCGACCGCTGGGCCAACAGCCTGCCGCTGGAGCAACTGATGCAGGTGCTGAATACCGCCGAAGTGCCGGCCAGCCGCATCTATTCGGCCGAGGACATGTTCAACGACCCGCAGTACCTGGCACGCGAAATGTTCCTGCAGGCCAAACTGCCGGACGGCAAGCCGTTCCGCATGCCAGGCATCGTGCCCAAGCTGTCGGACACCCCCGGCTCCACCGAGTGGGTCGGCCCGGCGCTGGGCGAACACACCGAGGCGCTGCTCGGCAGCCTGGGCTACGACGCGGCGGCCATCGCCAGCCTGCGCGCAGCAGGCACGGTCTGAACCTGGCACTGCCCTGGTCCATGCGCGCTGCCCGTTGCCTACGTCACCTGATCCTGCTGTGCGGGCTGCTGCCCGCATTGCTGCAGCCTGCAAGCGCCAAGGAGCGCATCTTCTGGCTGGTGCGTGACCTGCCGCCGTTCACCATTTTCGAAGGGCCGGGAAAAGGCCAAGGGGTGATCGACCAGCTGTTGCCCCTGCTGATCGGGCAGATGCCCGAGTACGACCACAGCATCGTGCGGATCAACCGCGCCCGCGGTATCCAGATGCTGCAGGACCCGAAGAGCTTCACCTGCGACCCGACCCTGCTGTGGACACCGGAGCGCGCCGAGTATGTGCGGTTTTCCATGCCCTCCCTGGGCGTGCTCAGTGGCGGCCTGGTGCTGCGCAAGGACAGCGAGACGCTGGTGGCTCCTTACCTCGACGGCCAGGAGGTAGACCTGCATGGCCTGCTGAGCAAGACCCCGCTGAAGCTGGGGGTTGTCGCCGAGCGCAGCTACGGCACGCAGATCGACGCCATCCTGCGCCAGTTACCCGACACCGCGCTCAGTCGCCACTACGGCAACGACGCCACCGCCAACCTGCTGCAGATGCAACAGCTGGGGCGCCTGCGCATGGTGCTCGGCTACTGGCCTGAAGTGCGCTACCTGGTCGAGCAGCAAGGCGGAACACTGGCCGACTACCGGTTTCATCCTGTACAGGGAGTGAACCACTACCAGTTTCTGCATGTAGGCTGTTCGAACAGTGAGCTGGGGCGTGAGGCGATTGCGCACATCGACCAGCTGCTGCCTGCCCTGCGCCGGGATGTGTTGCCGGGGCTGTATGCACGCTGGCTGGACCCGGCGCTGCAGGAAGACTACCTGGAAGAGAGCAAGCGCTTCTTCGAAGGCCATTGATCCCCTCTGTTCCGGCCCTATCGCCAGCAAGCCAGCTCCTGCCTCGACCGCACCAACCTCAAGCCATGTGCAGTACCTGTGGAGCTGGCTTGCCGGCGATAGTACCGGTGTAGGCAACACAAAAAAAAATAAACCCCGGGCGCTGGGGAAACACGCCCGGGGCCAAGCGAAAGCCCTTGGGGGCTTCCCGTGACAGCCCTGCCAGCGCCGGAGCAAAGCACTGGCTGACTGCCCTTGCTACTTCTGAAAAGCCACTCAGGCAAAGGTTCCATGGGGTTGCTGGCGTTGCTGCAGCGCCGCGATCACGCAGGGTTGCAAACGCCCTTCGGCGATCTGCAGGTCACGGTGCAGGCCATCCACCAGATCGATCAACAGGCGTTGCTCCTGCAACTGGCGCTCGCTGACCGTGCGCCGCAAGGTGATACCGGTGAGGCGGTCGTGAACGGTCAATTGGCGATTACCCTGGGCATCGGCGACGCCGAAGTGGGTCTGATAGGGGGTCAGGGCTTCGTTGAGCAGTCTGCAGATTCTTTCCATCCGGATCACTCGCTGCGTGGTGGGATATAGAGGAACTGACCAACAGACGCAGCGGAAAGTTCGTTACACCGCGGCTGCTTCAGTGAGCATGCTGGGCGGACGTGACAGTTTGAATACGCCGCCAGGTGCTTACCTGCACTGCTTGCAGGGCACGCTGCAGGCGTGGCATCGACAGCGGCCAGGGCAGCTCGGCGAGCACCCACAGCCCGCGGCTTCTGGCCTCTTGGGCAAGGTTGCGGCGCCTGGGAGCAGCCTGGCCGACAAACAGCAAAGCGCGTGTTCGGTGCTGCTGTTCGAGCACGGCAAGCCCGGCCCGGGTTGGCATGGCGTGGTCAAGGATCAGCAGGTCGGGGCGGCGATCCGCGCTCAGGCAGGCGTCGAGGTCTGCGCTGGTTTCGCTGATGCGCACATGGAACATGCCCTGGGCGTTGAGGGCCTGGTGCAGGAGGATCTGGTGGGATGGGCGAGCCTGGTGGATCAACACGTAGGGCTGGTGCATGAGCCGCTCCTGATGGGAGGACCGGCTAATTTAGACTTTGCCCTGGGCGGCCTGAATAGGATGTTTCTGATGGAGCAGTGGGAAGATTCAGAGAATTAGGGCTGCTCCGCAGCCCATCGCCGGCAAGCCAGCTCCTACCCCGACCGCATAGTCCCAGGGTAAGGGCAATCCCTGTGGGAGCTGGCTTGCCGGCGATGGGCCGCAGAGCGGCCCCAATGTTTACAGCGGTTTGCCGCGGTTACCATGCTGGCTGACAAAGCCCTGCACAGCCTTCAGGTCATTGGCCAGCACCGTGCAACGCTCTTCACGGCTGAACAGGTCGCTGAGGTGCGCCGGCAGCTCCAGTGCCTTGCCCACACCGGCCTTCTCCACCGCTTCCGGGAACTTGACCGGGTGCGCGGTACCCAGCACCACCATCGGCGTGTCCAGGCTGCGGCGGCACTCGCGGGCGGCCTTGACGCCGATCGCGGTGTGCGGGTCGAGGACTTCACCGGTGGCTGCGAACACTTCGGCAATGGTTTCGCAGGTCTGCTCGTCGTTCACTGCCAGCGAGTCGAACAGCTTGCGCGCTTCGGTCCAGCGGTCTTGCTCGACGCTGAAACCGCCACCTTGCTTGAAGTTGGCCATCAGCTCGGCAATGGCGCCACCGTTGCGGCCGTGCAGGTCGAACAGCAGGCGCTCGAAGTTGGACGAGACCATGATGTCCATCGACGGCGACAGGGTCGCGTGCAGGGTTTCCTTGACGTACTGGTTGCCGCTCATGAAGCGGTGCAGGATGTCGTTGCGGTTGGTGGCGACGATCAGCTGGCTGACCGGCAGGCCCATGTTACGTGCCAGGTAGCCGGCAAAGATGTCGCCGAAGTTGCCGGTCGGTACCGAGAACGCCACGGAACGCGCTGGGCCACCCAGCTGCAGGGCAGCGTGGAAGTAGTAGACGATCTGGGCCATGATCCGCGCCCAGTTGATCGAGTTGACCGCAACCAGGCGGGTGCCCTTGAGGAACGACTGGTCGGCGAAGCTGGCCTTGACCATTTCCTGGCAGTCGTCGAAGTTGCCTTCGATGGCGATGTTGTGGATGTTGTCACCGAAGATGGTGGTCATCTGCCGGCGCTGCACTTCCGACACGCGCTGGTGCGGGTGCAGGATGAAGATGTCGACGTTGTCGCAACGGCGGCAGCCTTCGATGGCGGCGGAACCGGTGTCACCGCTGGTGGCACCGATGATCACCACGCGCTCGTTGCGCTTGGCCAGCACGTGGTCGAGCAGGCGGCCGAGCAGTTGCAGGGCGAAGTCCTTGAACGCCAGGGTCGGGCCGTGGAACAGCTCCAGCACCCACTCGTTGCTGTTCAGCTGACGCAGCGGGGCAACGGCGGCGTGAGCGAACTCGCCGTAGGTTTCTTCGAGGATCTTCTTGAAGTCGGCGTCGGCGATGCTGCCTTCGACGAACGGGCGCATCACCCGGAAAGCCAGTTCGTGGTACGGCAGGCCGGCCCACGAGGCGATTTCTTCCTGGGTGAAACGTGGCAGGTTTTCCGGGACGTACAGGCCGCCGTCACTGGCCAGGCCAGCCAGCAGGACGTCTTCGAAATTCAGGGCCGGTGCCTGGCCGCGGGTACTGATATAGCGCATGGGTGCAAACCTTCGATGCTGGGGCCGGGGCCGCGCTGGCGGCCCGCCGGCACTATTGTTAGTTGAGCTGCTCGACGCGAATGCGCACGACCTTGCCGACCACGTCCTGCAGGGCTTCCAGGGCGACGATGGCATCGTTGATGCGCTGCTCGACCACGCGATGGGTCAGCAGGATCATCGGCACCAGGCCGTCCTGTTCCTCGGCTTCCTTCTGCATGATCGACTCGATGTTGATGCCACGCTCCGAGAGGATGCTGGCCACCTGGGCCAGTACCCCCGGGTGATCCTTGGCCTGGATGCGCAGGTAGTAGGCGCTTTCGCAGGCTTCGATCGGCAGGATAGGGTGGGCCGACAGCGAATCCGGCTGGAAGGCCAGGTGCGGTACGCGGTTTTCCGGGTCGGAGGTCATGGCGCGGACCACATCGACCACATCGCCGACCACCGACGAAGCGGTAGGCTCCATGCCGGCACCAGCGCCGTAGTACAGGGTGGAACCGGCAGCATCGCCGTTGACCATGACAGCGTTCATCACGCCATTGACATTGGCGATCAGGCGATCGGCCGGGATCAGCGTCGGGTGTACGCGCAGTTCAATGCCTTCGGCAGTGCGGCGGGCCACGCCCAGGTGCTTGATGCGGTAGCCCAGGGCCTCGGCGTAGTTCACGTCAGCAGTGGTCAGCTGGGTGATGCCTTCGGTGTAGGCCTTGTCGAATTGCAGCGGGATGCCGAAAGCGATCGAGGCGAGAATGGTCAGCTTGTGCGCGGCATCGATGCCTTCGACGTCGAAGGTCGGGTCGGCTTCGGCGTAACCCAGCGCCTGGGCTTCGGCCAGCACATCCGGGAAGGCACGGCCCTTCTCACGCATTTCGGTGAGGATGAAGTTGCCGGTGCCGTTGATGATGCCGGCCAGCCAGTTGATGTGGTTGGCCGACAGGCCTTCGCGGATGGCCTTGATCACCGGGATGCCACCGGCCACGGCCGCTTCGAAGGCGACGATCACACCCTTCTCGCGGGCCTTGGCGAAAATTTCGTTGCCGTGCACGGCAATCAGCGCCTTGTTGGCGGTGACCACGTGCTTGCCGTTCTCGATGGCCTTGAGCACCAGTTCGCGAGCCACGGTGTAGCCACCGATCAGCTCGATGACAATGTCGATCTCCGGGTTGCTCGCAACTTCGAACACGTCAGCGGTAATGGGGGTACCGGTAATCTGGCAGTTCGGGTTCTGCGAGCGCATGGCGATCTGTGCCACTTCAATACCGCGCCCGGCACGGCGGGCAATCTCCTCGGCGTTGCGCTGAAGTACATTGAAGGTTCCGCCACCGACGGTCCCCAACCCACAGATGCCTACTTTGACCGGTTTCACTGTGAACTCCCCATTGAACGGCCGACACCTATGCCGACCGTGAAACATGCCGTCACCCCATGACGACGGCGTACTGAATTGGATTACTTGGCCAGCGCCAGCTTGGCGACCTGCGGTGCCGGCTGGTAGCCCGGAATGACCTGGCCGCTTTCAAGGACGATCGCCGGCGTGCCGTTGACGCCGATCGACTGGCCCAGCTGGAACTGCTTGCTGACCGGGTTGGCGCACTTGGCGGCCTTGATTTCCTCACCCTCGACCATCTTGTCCATCGCCGCACGGCGGTCACTGGAACACCAGACGGCCTGCAACTGCTGGTCACCCGGCGAGCCGAGACCCTGGCGCGGGAAGGCGACATAGCGCACTTCGATACCGCGGCGGTTGAGTTCGGGCACCTCGGCGTGCAGCTTGTGGCAGTACGGGCAGGTGGTGTCGGTGAACACGGTGATGTGCGACTTGGTCTCGCCCTTGGCAGGATAAACCACCATCTCGGCGGCTGGAATGCCGTTGATGAGCTTGGCAATACCCAGGCGCTCGGTCTTTTCGGTGAGGTTGACCGGCTTGCCGTCCTGGATCTGGAACAGGTAGCCCTGCATCACGAACTGGCCGTCGCCGCTGGCATAGAGCACGCGGCCACCCTGCAGCTTGACTTCATACAGGCCGCTGACCGGGCTGCTGGCCACGCTTTCGACGGGCACTTCCAGCTCGAGGTTCTGCAACGACTTACGGATGGCCTGCTCGGCAGCGGTATTGCTGTCGGTTGCCGCAGCAACGGCAAAGGTACTGGCCAGCGCCAACGCGGCGGCGGCGAAAAACTGGGTCACGCGCATGGGAACTCCTGAAGGCGGACAGGGGCCGGAGGGCGCCACCTGCGGAAAATACGCGGTGACCGTGCGGCCCTTGGTGCAAACCGCTCAAGCCTACCACATCACACCGCCGGTGAAGGGCCTTGCAAGGACCGGTCGGCGGAACATGAAAAACATTCATCCACGCGGGTGGTGCCGGGCGTGCAGTTGCTGCAGGCGGGCCTTGGCGACATGGGTGTAGATCTGCGTGGTCGACAGGTCACTGTGGCCCAGCAGCATCTGTACCACGCGCAGGTCGGCACCGTGGTTGAGCAGATGGGTGGCGAAGGCGTGGCGCAGGGTGTGTGGCGACAGCGGTTTGTCGATGCCGGCGACCCGGGTATGGTGCTTGATGCGATGCCAGAAGGTCTGGCGGGTCATCTGCTCGCCACGCAGGCTGGGGAACAGGACGTCGCTGGGGCGGCCATTGAGCAGTTCGGCGCGGCCATCGCGCAGGTAGCGCTGCAGCCACAGCACCGCCTCTTCGCCCATGGGCACCAGGCGCTCCTTGCTGCCCTTGCCCATCACCCGCAGCACGCCCTGGCGCAGGTTGACCTGGTCGAGAGCCAGGCTGACCAGTTCGGTAACCCGCAGACCGCAGGCGTAGAGCACTTCGAGCATGGCGCGGTCACGTTGGCCGATGGCTTCGCCCAGGTCCGGAGCCTGCAGCAAGGCTTCGACGTCGGCTTCGGACAGCGACTTGGGCAGTGGCTTGCCCAGTTGCGGCATGTCGACTTGCAAGGTCGGGTCGATGGCCACCAGCTTTTCCCGCAGCAGGTAGCGGAAGAAGCCACGCAGGCCGGACAGGAAGCGTGCCGTGGAGCGCGGTTTGTAGCCTTGGTCGAGGCGCCAGGCCAGGTGGTCGAGAATCAGGTCGCGGCCAGCGTCGGGCAAGCTGACGCCGTGTTCCTGCAGCCAGCCGTTGAACAGGGCCAGGTCGCTGCGGTAGGACACGCGAGTGTTGTCGGACAGACCCTTTTCAAGCCACAGGGCGTCGAGGAACTGGTCGATCAGGGGGTGGTCTAGGACGGGCATGCGGGGCTGCTGGGTGTTGAAGGTGGCTTAGTGTTTCACAGCAGCATAATTGTTGTCTGTACTGGCCTCTTCGCGGCTAAAGCCGCTCCCACAGGGATATCACCGCCCTCGAGGTATGTGCGATCCCTGTGGGAGCGGCTTTAGCCGCGAAAGGGCCAGTGCAGGAGAACTCAGGCCTGGGGCAGAACCGGCACCGGGCGCTTGTCCTCGTCGATGGCGACGAAGCTGAACACGCCATGGATCGCTCGCTCGCGCCCATCCAGGTACATATTCTCGACAAATACATCCACTTGCACCTGCAAGCTGGTATTGCCCACCTTGATCACCGACCCCACCAGCTCCACGATCGAGCCCGCCGGAATCGGGTGCTTGAAGTCGATGCGGTCGGTGGACACGGTCACCAGCGGCAGGCGGCAGAAGCGCGTGGCGGCGATGAACGACACTTCGTCCATCCAGGCCAGGGCGGTGCCGCCGAACAGGGTGTTGTGGTGGTTGGTGGTGTTGGGAAATACCGCCTTGGTCACGCGGGTCACCGACAGCTCGGTGCGGCGCAGGATTTCCTGGTCTCGGGTAGTCATGGCAATCACATCTTCGGGGGGCAAAAAGCAAAAAAGCAGCCCGAAGGCTGCTTTTTTCTCGCTAGGCGGCCTTGGCCACCGGGCAAACTGTACTCAGGACAGTTTTTCCTTGATGCGAGCGGCTTTGCCGGACAGGTCGCGCAGGTAGTACAGCTTGGCTTTACGCACGTCACCACGACGTTTCACGGCCAGGCTGTCGATTTGCGGGCTGTAGGTCTGGAAGGTACGCTCTACGCCAACGCCGCTGGAGATCTTGCGCACGGTGAAGGCGCTGTTCAGACCGCGGTTACGCTTGGCGATAACGACGCCTTCGAACGCCTGCAGACGGGAACGCTCACCTTCCTTCACTTTAACCTGAACGACAACGGTGTCGCCTGGTGCGAAGGTCGGGATTTCCTTGCTCATCTGCTCGGCTTCGAGCTGCTGGATGATCTTGTTGGTCATGCTGTGCTCCTAAGATGGATACGTGATCCACCATCGATACGTTTAACTATCGTCCCGCTCGCGGAGATATTCCTCGAGCAGCTTCTTCTCTTCTCCAGAAAGCGAGCGACTTTCCAGAAGATCGGCGCGTCGTTCGAAGGTCCTACCAAGGGACTGCTTCATTCTCCAACGCCGGATGTGTGCATGGTTGCCACTTAGCAACACGTCGGGAACACGCTGATCCGCATACACCTCAGGTCGGGTGTAGTGCGGGCAATCGAGCAGACCGTCGGTGAAAGAATCTTCTTCCGCCGAGTCCACATGCCCTAAAGCTCCGGGCAGCAGCCGTGTAACCGCATCGATCAGTACCATGGCCGGCAGCTCGCCACCGGAAAGCACATAGTCGCCAATCGACCACTCCTCATCGACATGAGCCTCGATAAAGCGCTCGTCGATGCCTTCATAACGACCGGCGATCAGGATCAACGATTCCTGTTCGGCCAGGCCTTTGACCGCCTGCTGAGTCAGCTTGCGGCCTTGTGGCGAAAGGTAGATCACCTTCGCCGCTGCTCCGGTCGCTTGCCTGGCGCTAACCAGGGCGTCTTCCAGAGGCTTGATTTTCATCACCATGCCCGGACCACCGCCAAACGGCCGATCATCCACCGTGTGGTGACGATCTGTGGTGTAGTCCCGCGGGTTCCAGCAAGTCACCTGAAGCAACCCCTGTTTCACCGCGCGGCTGGTAATGCCGTACTCCGTGATGGCCGAGAACATCTCGGGGAACAACGTGATGACGTCTACGCGAAGGTTACCCATCGTTTAGAAGTCCGCGTCCCATTCAACCCGCATCACGCCAGCTTCCAGGTCGATGTCGAGCACGCATTGCGCCGTATAGGGCAACAGACGCTCGCGATCATCCAGGCTGCCTGCGCAGGGCTTGACCACCATTACATCGTTCGCACCGGTCTCCAACAGGTGATCGACCTTGCCGAACAGTTGTTCGTCCTGGTTGATGACCTTCAGGCCCACCAACTGGTACCAGTAGTACTCGTCAGCAGCCAGGTTGGGCAAAAGGCTCCGCGGTATGCAGATTTCGTAACCGCTCAGAAGACGGGCTTCATCGCGATCATCGAGGCCTTTCAGCTTCACGACCAGGCCCTTCTGGGAGCCACGACCGTTGACCAGCTCGACCTGCTTTACCTTGCCTTCGTGCCGAAGCGTCCAGCGCGGATAATCCAACAGGTTTTCAATCGGATCGGTAAAGGAATACACCTTCACCTCGCCGCGAACGCCGTGAACCGAAAAAATCTTGCCAACGACGATGAGGTCGTCAGCCTTTTCTGGCGTCGCGTTCATACTGCTCAGGCAGCAGCCTTGGCAGCGTCCTTCAGCAGCTGAGCAACGCGCTCAGACGGCTGTGCACCCTGGCTCAGCCAGTAGTTGACGCGCTCTTGGTTGACCGACAGCTTGACTTCGGCGCCAGCAGCGATCGGGTTGAAGAAACCTACGCGCTCAACGAAACGGCCGTCACGGGCGTTACGCGAGTTGGTCACGGTCAGGTGGTAGAATGGGCGCTTTTTCGAGCCGCCACGGGCCAGACGAATGGTTACCATGTGAACATCGTTCCTATAGTCGGTGCTGCAGTTGATACAGCAGCTGGTACTGCAAATCTGAATGCCAAATAGGCACACGGGTGCCCAAAAGGCCGCATATTCTCGGGGAATACACGGACATTTGCAAATGACTTTTTCGGCAAGGCCCTGCCCTGCCGTCCAGATCTGCCGGTTGAGCCGCGAAATCCGCGGCCATTGCCCCGCCACAGCGGGGGTTCTGGGCGCCTGCCGGACGAACGGCAGGCACCCGGAATAGGGGTTACAGCTTCGGCATGCCGCCGCCCGGCAGCATCCCGCCCAGGCCGCGCATCATCTTGGCCATGCCGCCCTTGGCGGAGAATTTCTTCATCATCTTCTGCATTTGCTTGTGCTGCTTGATCAGGCGGCCGACGTCCTGCACCTGGGTGCCGGAACCGATGGCGATACGGCGCTTGCGCGAGCCGCTGATCAACTCTGGATCACGGCGCTCGGCCGGGGTCATGGAGTTGATGATCGCTTCCATCTGCTTGAACTGCTTCTCGGCCGCGCCCTGGGCGTTGCCCATCTGCGACAGGTTGACCCCGCCGATGCTCGGCAGCTTGTCCATCAGGCCGCCGAGGCCGCCCATGTTCTTCATCTGCTGCAGCTGATCGCGGAAGTCTTCGAGGTCGAAGCCCTTGCCCTTCTTCAGCTTCTTGGCCAGCTTGTCGGCCTTGGCCTTGTCGATGTTCTGCTCGGCCTGCTCGATCAGGCTGAGCACGTCACCCATGCCGAGGATGCGCGAGGCGACACGGTCGGGGTGGAATGGTTCGAGGGCTTCGGTCTTCTCGCCCATACCGATGAACTTGATCGGCTTGCCGGTGATGGCACGCACCGACAGCGCGGCACCGCCACGGGCGTCACCGTCGACCTTGGTCAGCACCACGCCGGTCAGCGGCAGCGCCTCGCCAAACGCCTTGGCGGTGTTGGCGGCGTCCTGGCCGGTCATGGCGTCGACCACGAACAGGGTCTCGATCGGCTTGACCGCGGCGTGCAGCGCCTTGATCTCGTCCATCATGTCGGCGTCGATGTGCAGACGGCCGGCGGTGTCGACGATGACCACATCGATGAACTTCAGCTTGGCTTCGCGGATGGCCGCTTCAGCGATGGCCACCGGCTTCTGGCTGATGTCGGACGGGAAGAAGGTGACACCGATGTCGTTGGCCAGGGTTTCCAGCTGCTTGATCGCCGCCGGGCGGTAGACGTCGGCGGACACTACCATCACGCTCTTTTTCTTGCGCTCCTTGAGGAAGCGCGCCAGCTTGCCGGCGGTGGTGGTCTTACCGGCGCCCTGCAGGCCGGCCATCAGCACCACGGCGGGCGGGGCGGCGTTCAGCGCGAGGTCTTCATTGGCCGCGCCCATAAGGCTTTCCAGCTCGGCCTGGACGATCTTCACGAACGCCTGGCCAGGGGTCAGGCTGCGCGACACTTCGGTGCCGACTGCACGGTCCTTGACGCTGTTGACGAAATCCTTGACCACCGGCAGGGCAACGTCGGCCTCGAGCAGGGCCATGCGCACTTCGCGCAGCGTGTCCTTGATGTTGTCTTCGGTCAGCTTGGCCTTGCCGGTGACATGGCGCAGCGTCTGTGACAGGCGGTCGGTCAGGTTTTCGAACATGGTGATCCTTTCAGGCCCAGTAAAAGCCGAGGTTTGTCAGGCGCCCAGGGGGAATGCATACCCGCCGGGCACAGCAAGGCGGCGATTATAGCGAAGTGCGACGGCGGCGCACACCTTGGCGGCGGTATGGTAGATAATCGGTGGCTGTGCCGGCCTCTTCGCGGGTGAACCCGCTCCCACAGGGTCCCCACCCCATTCGAAACCGGCGCCATACCTGTGGGAGCGGGTTCACCCGCGAATACCGCACCGCAGCCTGCCAGTCTTCCTAGACCAGCGCGATCTATGCCAAACTCCGTCTCTTTAAGGCTCGCCAACCAGGACTTATGTTCTCCTCACCCAGCCTCCTCCCCAACCTGATCGCCGCCGGCCTATATATAGCCGCGGCCATCTACCAGGGTTCCTACCTTGCCCGTAACCGCAAGGCCGACAAGCGCCTGCTTGCCCTGCTGGGTGCCTTCGCGGTGCTCGCCCAGGCCGGTGCGCTGTTCTTCCAGCTGATCACCCCGCTGGGCCTGAGCCTGGACTTCTTCAGTGCCGCCAGCCTGATCGCCGTGGCGGTCATCGCCCTGACCCTGCTGGCCTGCTTGCGCATACCCGTGGAGAACCTGCTGGTGCTGCTGTTCCCGCTGGGTGCGGTGACTGCGCTGCTGGCCCAGTTCGCGCCCCCTGGCACGGTACCGCTGGTAAACGAAGAGCCGGGCATCCTCGCGCATATCCTGCTGTCGATCCTGGCCTACGGGCTGTTCACCATCGCGGTGTTCCAGGCGCTGTTGTTGCTGCTGCAGGACCGCCAGTTGAAGAACAAGCACCCGTCCGGGCTGATCCGCAACTTCCCGCCGCTGCAAACCATGGAAAGCCTGCTGTTCGGCTTCCTCTGGGCCGGCTGGTGCCTGCTGTCGCTGTCGCTGATCTCCGGCTGGCTGTTCCTCGACAACCTGTTCGCCCAGCACCTGGCACACAAGACCCTGCTGGCCTGTGTCGCCTGGGTAGTGTTCAGCGTACTGTTGTGGGGCCGCACCCGCCTGGGCTGGCGTGGCCACAAGGCCATCCGCTGGACGCTGGCCGGTTTCTGCCTGCTGATGCTGGCCTATTTCGGCAGCAAGCTGGTTCGCGAATTCATCCTGCATATCTGACGGCCGCCCATGGATACCCTGCCGTACGCACCGCTATTCGGCACCCTGGCACTGGCGCTGTTGTGGTCGTCGCTATTCACTGCGGTGGATGCCGCCCGCCTGCAACTCAATGGCGCGCTGCGCGCCGGCGAGGACGGCCAGCCCGTGCTGCCGGCCCAGGCCCTGGTGCTGTGCGCCAGCCTGGGCAAGCTGCTGGTGCTGGGCCTGGCCTGCCTGGTCGGCCAGCGCCATAGCGGCGAACACGGCTTCTGGCTGGCCGGGCTGGCCGCCACCCTCACCTTGCTGGTGTTCGCCGAATACCTGCCGCGGCGCCTGGCCCGGCGCAACCCGCAGGCGTTCGTCAGCCTCGGCGCCAGCCTGCTGAAAGTGCCCCTCACCCTGCTGCAACCACTGGCCTGCCTGCTGGATGGCGTTGCCAAGCTGATCCTGCGTCCGTTCCGCGTGCAACCCACGGCCGTGGCCCTGCACCCGCAGGAAGCCGACGAGTTCGACGAGGACGAGGAACACGAAGCGCCGCGCCACGGCCTGCTCGACGGCCTGCAGTCACTGGACAAGATGACCGTCAACGACATCCTGGTACCGCGCAACGAAGTGGACGGCATCAGCCTCGACGAGCCGATCGAGCGCATCATCGAGCAACTGATCGTCAGCCGCCACACCCGCCTGCCGGTGTACCACAGCGACATCAACCAGGTTGAAGCGATCCTCAACACCAAGCTGATCAGCCACCTGCTGCCCAAGGCCGAGCTGACCCTGGAGACGCTGCTCGGCGCCTGCTACGAGCCCTATTTCGTGCCGGAGAGCACGCCCCTGCAAATGCAGCTGCTGAACTTCCACAAGCAGCAGCGCCGCCTGGGCGTGGTGGTGGACGAGTACGGCGAAGTGCTGGGCATCGTCACCCTGGAAGACATCCTCGAAGAGATCGTTGGCGAGTTCGAGGATGAACACAGTTTGGTCAACCCCCATGTGCACCCGCAGCCCGATGGCACCTTCGTCATCGACGGCACCGCTTCGCTACGCGAAATCAACCGCAGCCTGGGCTGGCACCTGCCCTGCGACGGCGGGCCGAAAACCCTCAACGGGCTGGTCACCGAGGCGCTGGAAAGCATCCCGGAAAGCGCCGTTTGCCTGAAGATCGGCCGCTATCGCCTGGAAATCCTCGAAACAGAGGACAATTGTGCCAGCAAGGTACTGGTGTGGACCGTGACCCGATAGCTATACTCGGGTCACGCTTACCCAGCCCCGCCGTCCCGCCTGCTACCCGCACCCGGCGCCCCACGGCCAGTCCGCTCCACTGACACGCCCTGCGGTCCTGCTTCAACACCCCGAACAGTGCCCGCCCCCGCCCCTATCCCCCTTGGGCTATCGTCAGTCGGGCGCACACAACAACAAAACGCTCCCGCGTCCACGCAGCGGTGCTTGCCTTTTGCCTCGCACGCCCATGGAGCTGGACCAGACTGTTAGGGACCTACTTAATGACAATCAGCAGCACCTATGCCGAAGCGCCTGCCGCGCCGGTCAACTCGCCCGCGCGGGTAGCCACCGCCAGCTTCATCGGCACCGCCATCGAGTTCTACGATTTCTACGTCTACGCCACCGCCGCTGCACTGGTGATCGGCCCGGTGTTCTTCCCGTCCGGGTCGGGCACTGCGCAGATGCTGGCGGCCTTTCTTACCTTCGGCATCGCCTTCCTCGCCCGCCCGCTGGGCTCGGCACTGTTCGGCCACTTTGGCGACCGTATCGGCCGCAAGTCGACCCTGGTCGCCTCACTGCTGCTGATGGGCGTATCCACGACGGCCATCGGCGTGCTGCCGGGCTACGACAGCATTGGTGTATGGGCGCCGATCATCCTCTGCCTGCTGCGTTTTGGCCAAGGCCTGGGCCTGGGCGGCGAATGGGGTGGTGCGGCCTTGCTGGCCACCGAGAACGCGCCGGAAGGCAAGCGAGCCTGGTTCGGCATGTTCCCGCAGTTGGGCCCGTCGATCGGCTTTTTGGCCGCCAACGGCCTGTTCCTGACCCTGGCCCTGGTGCTCAGCGACGAGCAGTTCCGCGAGTGGGGCTGGCGCATTCCGTTCCTGCTCAGCGCCGCGCTGGTACTGGTGGGCCTGTATGTGCGCCTGAAGCTTGAAGAAAGCCCGGTGTTCGCCAAGGCCGTGGCCCGCCACGAGCGGGTGAAAATGCCGGTGGTCGACCTGTTTTCCAGATACTGGCTGCAGACCCTGCTGGGCGCAGCGGCGATGGTGGTGTGCTACGCGCTGTTCTACATCTCCACGGTATTCTCGCTGAGCTATGGCGTGACCACGCTGGGCTACAGCCGCGAGACGTTCCTTGGCCTGCTGTGCTTCGCGGTGGTGTTCATGGCCCTGGCCACACCACTGTCGGCCTGGCTCAGCGACCGCTACGGGCGCAAACCGGTGCTGATCGTCGGCGGCCTGCTGGCGGTAGCCTCGGGCTTTGCCATGGAACCGCTGCTGACTTCGGGGTCGACCGCAGGCGTGGCGCTGTTTCTGGCCATCGAGCTGTTCCTGATGGGCGTGACCTTTGCGCCGATGGGGGCACTGCTGCCTGAACTGTTCCCGACTCACGTGCGTTATACCGGCGCTTCGGCGGCGTATAACCTGGGCGGCATCGTCGGGGCCTCGGCGGCACCGTTCTTTGCCCAGAAGCTGGTGAGCATGGGTGGGTTAAGTTGGGTGGGGGGATATGTATCGGCGGCGGCGGTGATCAGCTTGATTGCCGTACTGTGCCTGAAAGAGACCCGCAATACGCAGCTGTAAGTAATTGGGGCCGCGTTGCGGCCCTTCGCGGGCACGCCCGCTCCCACAGGGGTAGCGCCGAAACCTGTGGGAGCGGGCGTGCCCGCGAAGGGCTGCAACGCAGCCCCGATCGGATCAGAACTCGACCTTGACCGCCTGCGCAGCACGGGTCGCCTTGGCCCGCGCCAATTCGACCGACTCGTCACGCGCCAGGCACACGCCCATGCGGCGGGTACCGTTGATTTCCGGCTTGCCGAACAGGCGAATGGCGGTATCCGGCTCGCTCAAGGCAGCGCCCAGGTTGGCAAAGCTGGTCTGCTGCGACTGCCCCTCAGGCAAGATCACCGCCGACGCCGACGGGCCGAACTGGCGCACGGCCGGAATCGGCAGGCCAAGAATGGCACGGGCATGCAGGGCAAACTGCGACAGGTCCTGGGAAATCAGGGTCACCAGGCCGGTGTCATGCGGGCGTGGCGAGACTTCGCTGAACCACACCTGGTCGCCCTTCACGAACAGTTCCACGCCAAACAGGCCACGACCGCCCAGGGCATCGGTGACCGCCTTGGCCACCCGCTGCGACTCGGCCAGTGCCTTCGGGCTCATGGCCTGCGGCTGCCACGACTCCTGGTAGTCACCCTTCTCCTGGCGGTGGCCGACTGGCTCGAGGAAGGTGGTACCGCCGACGTGGCGCACGGTCAGCAGGGTGATTTCGTATTCGAAATCGATGAAGCCCTCGACGATGACCCGGCCCTTGCCGGCGCGGCCGCCTTCCTGGGCGTAGTCCCACGACTTCTGCAGGTCGGCATCGCTGCGCAGCAGGCTCTGGCCCTTGCCCGACGAGCTCATCACCGGTTTGACCACGCACGGGTAGCCGACATCGGCCACGGCCTTGGCGTAGTCTTCGTAGGTGTCGGCGAAGTGGTATGGCGAGGTTGGCAGGTCAAGCTCTTCGGCGGCCAGGCGGCGGATGCCTTCGCGGTTCATGGTCAGCTGGGTGGCGCGGGCGGTCGGCACCACGTTGAAACCTTCGTTTTCCAGCTCGACCAGGGTGGCGGTGGCGATGGCTTCGATTTCAGGGACGATGTAGTGCGGTTTTTCGGCCTCGATCACGGCGCGCAGGGCCACGCCATCGAGCATGTTGACCACGTGGCTGCGGTGCGCCACCTGCATTGCCGGGGCATTGGCGTAGCGGTCGACGGCGATCACTTCGACGCCCAGGCGCTGCAGCTCGATCACCACTTCCTTGCCCAGCTCGCCACAGCCGCAGAGCAGTACACGGGTCGCGGTGGGCGACAAGGGGGTTCCGATACGGGTCATTTCAGGTCCTCGAAGGCGTCCGGGGCCGCACCAGGCTTGGCGCCGCCCGCTGAAAAAGGACCGCTATTCTACACCATCAACCCGCCACGGCGGCCCGCCGGGCGCGAAATGCCATGGCCAGCCACACGGCGGTGACACCGGCGAATTTCGAGGCCATGGCGGTGCCGATCACGGCTGGGGTCAGGGCACCGATCATGCCGAAGAAGATGAAGGTGTCGACCGGGATGCTCAGTGCCGAGCTCAGCCACAGGCGGTCGCGCAGCGGTCGGCGGGTAATGCTGAACACCAGCCAGTCGATCAGTTCGGAAATGAAGAACGCGGTGGCACTGGCCAGGGCGATGGCCGGTTCCGAGGTGACATAGGACAGCACCAGCGCCACCAGCATGGCGACCAGTGCACCATGGCCGAAACGGGTCTGCACCATGTCGCGCAGGATGAACACCAGGCCGCCCCAGGCGGACCAGATGATGTCCAGGTGCGGCGCGCTGGAGAAGGCGTAGTTGATCAGCACTACGCTGCTGATGTAGGCAATCAGATAGAACATGGCGGGTAGTCTGTGGGCAAGCCGCACAGATTACCGCTGGCTTGTTCGTGGGTAAACCCGCCCCATCGGTACAACATCAGCTTTGAAGGCTGCGCAATGCCTGTGGGAGCGGGTTCACCCGCGAAGAATCCAACACGGTGGATGGCACCGGCTGCGCCGGTGTTCGCGGGTGAACCCGCTCCCACAGGGGGGCGCGTCAGCCTACAGGATGAGGCCGGCCTCCACTGCCCTTTCATGGCAACGCCTGAGCACCGCGCGGCGCTCGTCGTTGTCCATCCGCCCCCAGCGGCTGATTTCCGCCACGCTACGCTGGCAACCGGTGCAGATATCCTGCTCGTCCAGTGCACAGATGCTCACGCACGGCGAGGCCACCGGCCGCTCTACGACATCACTCATCGTCAACCACCAACTCCCGTGCATAACGCTGGGCATTGTGCACGTAATGCGCAGCACTGGCTTCGAGCATGCGCTTTTGCTGTTCGGTCAGCTCACGCACCACCTTGCCCGGCGAGCCCATCACCAGTGAACCGTCGGGAATCTCCTTGCCTTCTGCAATCAACGCATTGGCGCCGATGATGCAGTGCTTGCCGATACGCGCGCCATTGAGGATCACCGCGTTGATACCGACCAGGCTGTAGTCGCCCACCGTGCAGCCATGCAGCATGGCGTTGTGGCCAACGGTCACGCCCTTGCCCAAGGTCAGCGGCGACCCCATGTCGGTGTGCATCACCGTGCCATCCTGCACGTTGCTGCCCTCGCCAATGTCGATCAGCTCGTTGTCCCCGCGCAGCACCGCGCCAAACCACACGCTGGCATTGGCCTGCAGGCGCACCTTGCCGATCAGCGTGGCGTTGGGTGCGGCCCAACTGGTGGGGTGGCTCTCGACCCGCAGGTCGCCCAGGCGGTATTTCATGCTTGCTCCTCAGGCTGCAACGCAGACGACGGGGTTGGCCCCGCTCAGTTTTCGATGTGACGCTCAGGGGGCTGGTGCAGGCTGATGCCGGCATCGAACAGCAGGTTGACCAGTTCGACGATCATGATCGCCGACAACCCCCAGATCTTGTATTCACCATAGCGATAGCTGGGCACATACCAACTGCGCCCCTGGTAATCGATACGGTGGGTATGGTCGCGCGGGTCCTGGCGGAAGAACTCCAGCGGCACGGTGAATACTGCCGCGATCTCGGCATCATTGGCGCGGTATTCGACAAAATCGGGGATAAGCCCGACGAATGGCGTCACTTTCAGGCCATGCAGCGAAATCAGCGGGCTGAGCGGGCCGATCACTTCCACCAGGCCGGGCGGCAAGCCGATTTCCTCTTCAGCTTCACGTAGCGCGGTGAACACCAGGTCGGGGTCTTCCGGGTCGCGGCGACCGCCGGGAAAGGCCACTTCGCCGCCATGGGTGGACAGGCCTTTGGCGCGCAGGGTCAGGACCAGTTCGGGCGCTTCGCTGCGGGTAATGGGCAAAAGAACCGCCGCTTCGGGGAACCGTCGGTCGGTTTCCAGTGATGCGGGTTGGTGGTTGCTCATTCGGCGAAGTAGCTCGTCCAGCATTGCGCACGCTCGTATCCAAGGCCTGTCTTGCATGATGCACCAAAGGCGCGAAGCACCCAAGCCCTGTGCGCTTGCGGCGGCCCGGCCGGCGCGCCAAGATAGCCCAGAGCAAAAGGAACGACACATGAAATTCTGCAGCGCGTGCGGCCAGCCGGTCACTCAGCGGATCCCCGAGGGCGACAGCCGCCTGCGGTATGTCTGCGAGTCTTGCCAGACCATCCACTACCAGAACCCCAACATCGTCGCCGGCGTGTTGCCGACCTGGCGCAGCCAGGTGCTGCTGTGCCGGCGCGCCATCGAGCCACGCCGCGGCTTCTGGACCCTGCCTGCCGGTTTCATGGAAAACGGCGAAACCCTCGACCAGGCCGCCCGTCGCGAAACCGTCGAGGAAGCCTGCGCCCGGGTCGGCAGCATGAGCCTGTACCAGCTGTTCGACCTGCCACACATCAACCAGGTGCACGTGTTCTTCCGCGCCGAGCTGGCAGACCTTGATTTCGCGGTCGGTGTCGAAAGCCTGGAAGTGCGGCTGTTCGAAGAACATGAGATTCCGTGGGGCGAGCTGGCTTTCCGCACCGTCACTCGCACACTAGAATGCTACTATCGCGACCGCATCGGGCAGCATTACCCCATAGGCCATGAATACCTGCCGCCGATGAACGTCTCGACCACTACCTAGAAGCCTTCAGGGATACCGTTACATGCGCTGGTTGTTTGCCCTTTTCTGCCTTTGCGTTACCTCGGTGTCCCAGGCGGCCTTCACCGAGACCATCCTCCGCAAGCCCCAGCCGGCAGTGCAAACACCCTCGCCTTCGCAGCAGGCCATGCAGCCGCTGATCGACAAGGTGCTGGTGATCAAGTCCGAACGCCGCCTGCAGTTGATCAGCCGTGGCGAGCCGCTGAAAACCTACCGCATCTCCCTGGGCAAGCAGCCCAAGGGCGCCAAGGAACGCGAGGGCGACAAGAAAACCCCCGAGGGCCTGTACTGGCTGGACTGGCGCAAGCAGAGCGACCGCTTCAACCTGGCCATACACATCAATTACCCGAACATCACCGATGCCGCCCGTGCCACCCGAGAAGGGGTGAGTGCCGGCAGCATGATCATGATTCATGGCACACCGATCAACGACGAGTACCCGGAGTGGTACTTCCATACCCTGGACTGGACCGATGGCTGCATTGCCATGCGTAACCGCGACATGCAGGAAGTGTGGGACCTGGTGCGGGATGGGACGTTGATCGAGATTCGGCCTTGAGGTTTGTCGGAGCATTTCCGGCGCCTGCACGATCGAGCGCCGCCCGCGCGGCGCTCGATTTGCGCCCCCACTCAAGACTCAAGCCAATCACCTCCCAGCCTTCATGCAATCTCCACGCATTTCCCCTTACCAGCGCAAGTCTCGCTGCCCTGCCAATGCCTGTGGCCCAATCCACTGCCCCCCACGTAGCAAGGGTGTCAGCGCCGCCTCCGGCTGCAACTCGAACACTACCTGCGCCCGGCGCCCTGGCAGGTCGGCATCCACAGCCAGTTGATGCTGCCCCTGCTGCACCAACTGCCCGCGCAGGCGCCAGCCGCGCTGGCAGTCCATCTCCAGCCAGCCCTGCCCCAGGCCGAGCGACCAGGGCTCGCTCAGGGCAAGGTCGGTTACCGTTATGCGGCCTTCACTGGTAAGACATTGGCGCCCTGCCCCCTGAATTCGCAATGCCCCCTGCCACTGACCCGCCAGGCGATAATCCGTCGGAACGGTCGCCTGGGCGCCCACCGCAGAGGCGTCGAGCCGCCAGCGCCAAGGCCAGCCTTCGGCACGCAACTGCCAGGCCTGGCCCTGAAAGCCCAACTGCGCATTCGCCTGCAAGCGCCAAGGCTGCACCGTCCAGTGCAAAGGCCCGACCGGGCCCAACTGTCGGGCCTGGCCTTGCCACAGGCTGCCACTGGCGTCACGCATTGGCAGGCCGAACGCACGCACCACCCAATTGGCCGGAAGCTCAACCACTACCGACAGCACGAATACCAGCACAACCCACGCCATGCCCTTGCGGCTCATGGCTGCACCACCAGGTTGAAGCGCAGGCCCTTGGCATCCTGCTCCAGCCCCCATTGCAGTAGCTGGGCACCTTCTGCACGCAGGCTTTGCAACCAGCCTTGCAGCACGCGCTCGTCGGCCACCTGCCCATGCAGTTGCCAGGTTTTGTCGTGCGCATCGACCTCGGCCAGTTCGATCTGCCGCGCCTGAGCCGACTGGCGTAGCCGCTCCAGGTTCAACCCCGGGCCGCGCTGCAGGCTGGCGGCCTGTTCGGCCAGCCCGCGCCACTGGCTGAGCTCGCGCCATTGCGCAAGGCCTGCGCGCAGGGCAAGGAAGGCCAGCAACAAAGCAATCAGTGCCCAGGCGAACTTCAGACGATGACGCTTTAGCCAGTCCCGGTTCATGAGGCCGCTCCCAGGTCGAACACCACTTGGCCATCTTGCACCTGGACGGAGGCCCCGGCAGCTGTAGCCATGTCGCTCCATGGCGGCGCACTGCCCTCGCCCTCCAGCCGCAGGTGCCAGCGCTGGCCATCGAAGCGCACCGCTTGCAGGCGCCAGCCGGGGTGCTCACGCAACCAGGCCTGCAACGTCGCCTGCAGGTCGTCGAGCTGGCGCGTGCGCAGTTGCTGCTGCAGTTCGGTTTCGCGCAGGCGCTTGAGGGCCTGCGCGGCGTGCCGCGGGCTGGCCTGCTCACCGGTCACGGCGATGACCTGGCTGCGCCAGCGTTGCGCCTGGCCCCACTGCGTGCTCAACCACAGCCCGCCCCAGATGGCAGCCAGTACCAGGCAGGCAGCGAGCAGCCGTTGCTGCGGCCGGGAAACCGCCGGCAGCGGGCGCACCTTGCGGGTACGCTCGAACAGGCCGGGCAATGTATCGAGCGGTACCAACGTACTTGGCCAGTCGCCGCTCAGCGAGACCTTTTGCAGCGCCGCCCACGGTTGCCGTGGCACCTCGCCCAGTCCCTCCGGCCAAGCCAGCCAGTGCTCCTGCCCGTCTTCGGCCAGCCCTATGTACAAGGACATGCCGGGTGTGCGCTGCCATTGCCAGGCATAGCCCGCCTCAGGGGGCGGCAGCAGCTGCAGCTCCGCCCAGCAACGCGCCACCTGCAAGCCCCATTCGGCACACTGCCCGCGCCAGTCGTCCAGTTGCTGACGGGCCACCACCAGTAACCGCAGATGGCCAGGCTCGCGAGCCAGGCAGGCGCATGTCACCTCATCGATGGCCTGCAGCAGGCGGTCTTCGAGCAACAGCGGCCATTCTTCACGCTTGAGGCCGGGCGGTGCCGGCACGCGGAAATGGCTGCAGGCCTGGGCAGGCAGGACCAACGCCACACGGGCCAGCAGGTTCGCCGGGGGCTCGCCCTGGCCTTGGCGTTGCACAAGGTCACCCTCGACCAGCGCCCAGTGCCAGACAATGCCCGGTCGCAGCAACAGCCATGTCTGGGCCGGGCTGCGCCGCCGCCATTCAAACTTCATGAGCGCCCCCACGGGAGGGCGAAGGTGCAGACATAGGGTGCTCCGTCACGCTGCAGCTCCAGACGCACGCCACGGCCGGGGTGCGCAGGTTGGTCGGAAGGCCAGGCCAGCCAGCGGCCGCCCTGGTAATAAAGAACATTCATGGCACTGACCCGATCGAGCCGTTCGCGCTGGACCCAACCTGGGGCGGCGGCGGCGTAAAGGTCGGCCGAACTTTCCAGCAGCAGGCGCTGCTCGCGTGCCTCGAAGCGCAGGCGCTGGCGTTGCAGGCGCGAGCCGCCTTCGGCTTCCGGCAGGCCGGTGGTGGCGACCCAGAGCAACTGGTTGCTTGCCGGTTGCCAGTCCAGCCAGCGGCTGGCCAGGGGCAGGCGCTGGTCGTAGACACGGCGCATCACCGGGCTGTCGAAGCGACGCTCCAGGGCCAGGCAGAAGTCCAGCACCGAGGTTTCCCGGGTGGTGACCTGCAGGCGTTCGCGGACCTTGAGCCAGCCGTTGACCAGGGCGGCGAGCATGATGCCGAGCACGGCGGTAAGGGCCAGGGCAACCATCAGCTCGATCAGGGTCAGGCCGGCCTGGCGGCGCTTCGTGGGCAGGATACCGGGCTGACGGGTATACGCCTTCCCTGTGGGAGCGGGTTCACCCGCGAACACCGGCGAAGCCGGTGCCACACACCGCGGTGCCTGCTTCGCGGGTAAACCCGCCCCCACAGGGACCGCACAAGCTTCAGGATTTCTGTAACTCATGGCCGCTCCAGGAATACGGTGTACTGGCCCAGCGGCAGGCGCTGGTCGCGGTCGGCGAACAGCAGCAGTTCGCCACGGCGCAGGTCGCGTACGCCGGTGCGGCGCAGTTGCAGTTGCCAGTGGCAGCGCTGGCCACCCTGGCTCAGTTCACCGCCAACCTGGTTTGCAGCTGGCCAGTACTGCTCGACGGCAAAGCGGGTTTGCAGTTCGCGCGCACACAGCAGGCCAAGGCGGTGCTGTTGCAGGTTGTCCTGCACCGCCAGGCGCTGGCGCAGAACCTGGCTGGTGATCACCGCCAGCACTGCGGCGATCGCCAGGGCCACGGTCACTTCCAGCAGGGTGAAGCCACGCTGATGCTGCTTCATGGGGCAACCACCACCTGCAAGCGGCCAGCGCGGCTCCAGGCCCATTGCTGGCTGCCATCGGCCCAGCGCCAGCGCACATTGCCCGGTTGCGCCCAGCCATGCGGGGTGAACAGCAGGCGCGGCTGCGGGCTGGCCGGCCAGTCCGGGTGCAGGCCCTTGGGCCAGTCGCCGAGGGCGACGGCTTCGACCACCCAGCCATTGCCCTCGCGCCGGACGAACTCCGGGCGCTGGCCATTCCAGCGCAGCCCGCGCAGTTGCCCGGCATGCCGGGCCAGCGCGGCCTGTGCCCGGGTCTCGGTCGCCAGCCGTTGCAGGGCCTGATCGACACTGGCCTGGCTGTTGCCGAACCCAGCCACCGCCAGCCCGGTCATCAGCCCGGCGATGGCCAGCACCACCAGCAACTCGATCAGGCTGAAGCCCCGCTGACAACGCACCCGTTACAGCTCCCAGTTACCCAGGTCGGCATCCTGGCCTTCGCCGCCCGGCTGGCCATCGGCGCCCAGCGAGTACACGTCGACCCGGCCATGTTCGCCGGGCATGCGGTACTGGTATGGGGTGCCCCACGGGTCTTCCGGCAGGCGGCGCACGTAGCCGTCACTGCGCCAGGCCCGTGGCAGCGGTTCCTGGGCCGGCTTTTTCACCAGCGCGGCCAGGCCCTGTTCGCTGCTGGGGAAACGCAGGTTGTCCAGGCGATACATGTCCAGCGCCTGCTCTAGGGTGGCCAGGTCGGCCATCACCTTCTGCTTCATGGCCTTGTCCTGGTTGCCCAGCACGCTGGGCGCAACCACGGCGATCAGCAAGCCGATGATGAAGATCACCACCATGATTTCCATGAGGGTGAAACCGCGCTGGCGGTTACGTCGATGCTGCATGGCAGTACTCCTTGTCGTCACAGTTGCAGGCCCTGGTTGAGTTGCATGATCGGCAGCAGCACCGCCAGCACGATGAACAGCACCACGGCGCCCATCACCAGGATCATCAGGGGTTCGAACAGCGCCATGGCGGTATCGACCTGGCGGGCAAAGCCGCGCTCCTGGTCGTCGGCCACGCGCTCGAGCATGTCGGCCAGGGTGCCGCTGGCCTCACCGCTGCCGACCATGTTCACCAGCAGCGGCGGGAATTGCTGGCTGGCATCCAGCGCGCGGTGCAGGCTGGTGCCGCCCTGCACCTGCTGGCGCACCTGCTCCATGGCCAGACGGATACGCCGGTTGCCGACAGTTTCAGTGGCCACTTGCAGGGCTTCGAGCAGGGCCACACCGCTGCCGCTGAGAATCGCCAGGCTGCGTGCCAGGCGCGCGCTTTCCAGCACCTGCAGCAGGCTGCCAATGTGTGGCAGACGTAGCAGCAACTGGTCGCGGCGCAGGCACCAGTACGGCTTGCGCAACAACCAGCCGCCGAGCACGCCGAGCAGCAGGGCCAGCGCCAACAGCCAGGGCCCGGCCTGCACCAGCCCTTGGCTCAGACCGATCAGCAGCGATGTAATGAGCGGCAGGCTCTGCCCGGCGTGGGCGAACTGTTCGGTGAGCTTGGGCACGACGAAGGTCATCAGGCCTACTACCACGGCGAGTGATACCCCCATCAAAACGGTGGGGTAGATCAGCGCGGTACGTGCCTTGTGCTGTTGTCGTTGTACCTGCTCCAGGTGGTCGGCGAGGCGGGTCAGCACCTGGGCCAGGCGCCCGGAGCGCTCGCCGGCCTCGACCAGCGCGCAATACAGGCCGGTGAACGGTGCCCCCTGACGGGCCAGGCTGCGGGCCAGGCCCAGGCCTTCGGCCAACGAGCCGCGCAAGGCCACCAGCACACTGTGCAGGGCGGGCTGGCGCAGTTGCCGTTCCAGGGTAGCCAGGGCGTCGACCAGAGGGATGCCGGCACCGGTCAGGGTGGCCAGCTGACGAGTCAGTTCGCACAGCTGGGCGCGGCTCAGGCGCTGGCGCCGGGGTTGCCGGGTGCCGGCTTCGTGACGCTGCAACCGGCGAGCGAACAGGCCCTGCTCGCGCAACAACTGACGGGCATGACGTTCGCTGTCGGCCTGCAAGCTGGCCTTGTGGGGCTTGCCGGCGAGATCGACGGCCTGGTAGCGATAGGTCGGCATGGCTCAGCCCTGCACCACACGCAGTACTTCGGCAAAACTGGTCTCGCCACGGGCCAGGCAGCCGCTGGCCATCGCCACCAGGCTCTGCCGGCGTTCGGCCAGGTAGTCCTGCATGGCCAGTTCACTGGCGCCGTCGTACAGCAGGCCGATCAGCCCGGCGTCCAGTTCGATGAATTCATACAGGCCCAGGCGCCCGACATAACCGCTGCCCTGGCACTGCTCGCAGCCCACTGCGTGGTAGCTGCTGCCCAGTGCCGCCAGCTCGGGCCACAGGTCACGTTCCGCCGGTTGCAGTGGGTGCGCCACGGCGCAACTGCACAAGCGCCGCACCAGGCGCTGGGCCAGTACGCCGCGCAGGCACGAGGCGATCAGGAACGGCTCGACGCCCATGTCACGCAGGCGGGTCACCGCGCCCACCGCACTGTTGGTGTGCAGTGTGGATAACACCAGGTGGCCGGTGAGGCTGGCCTGCACGGCGATCTGCGCGGTCTCCTGGTCGCGGATTTCGCCGAGCATGATCACGTCCGGGTCCTGGCGCAGGATGGCGCGCAGGCCACTGGCGAAGGTCAGCCCGGCACGCGGGTTGATGGCGGTCTGGCCGATGCCGGCGATGGCGTATTCCACCGGGTCCTCGACGGTGAGGATATTGCGGCTGCCGTCGTTGAGGCTGTTGAGGCTGGCGTACAAGGTAGTGGTCTTGCCCGAACCGGTCGGCCCCGTGGATAGCACGATGCCGTTGGGCCGCGCCAGGCAGCTGCGCAGGCCCTGCAACACCGCTGCCGGCATGCCCAGGTTGCCTAGCGCCAAAAGGCTGGCCTGCTTGTCGAGCACACGCATCACCACCCGCTCGCCATGGATGCCGGGCAGGGTCGAAACGCGCACATCCACTTCACGCCCCGCCGCACGCAGGGTGATACGGCCATCCTGGGGCTGGCGCTTTTCGGCGATGTCCAGGCGCGCCATGACCTTGATCCGCGACACCAGCATGGCCGACAGTGCACGCGGTGGGCGCAACACTTCGCGCAGGTGACCATCGACCCGCAGGCGCACCACCAGGCTCTGCTCGAAGGTTTCTATATGAATGTCCGAGGCGCGCAGGCGCAGGGCCTGGCCGAACAGGCCGTTGATCAGGCGGATTACCGGAGCTTCGTCGTCGCTTTCCAGCAGGTCCTCGATGCGCGGCATTTCGCTCATCAGGCTGTCCAGGTCGACCTGGTCACCGATGCCTTCGATCAGCGCCTCGGTGGCGGCATCACCAGCCTGGTACAGCTGGCCAAGGCGTTCGTCGAACAGCGCAGGCTCCAGGTATTCGAGCAGGCTGGGCTGGCCGTGCACGCGCAACAGCTCCTGCAACTGGGCACTGTCGGCGTCGCGCCGCAGCCACAGCTGCCAGCCCTGCTCCGCCGGGGCCATGGCCACCCCGCTCTGCCGTGCCTGGCGATAAGGCAGCATCACCAGGTACCGCCTTCCAGCCGTGCGCGGCTGGAGGGAAACACTTGCAGCAGCGGCGTAGCACCTTGTGCATCAGCCAGGTCAGGCAATTGCAGCGGCGTGGTCTGCTGCAAGGTGCGGTACTTGGCTTCGCTGAGCCCGGCCAGGCTCGGCCCGTCACGCAGGATGCGCGGGCGAATGAACACCATCAGGTTCTGCTTGGTGTTCTTGGTGGCGTCGGAGCGGAACAGCCGGCCCAGGTAAGGGATATCGCCTAGCAGCGGCACGCGCTGGTCGCTGGTGCTCAGTTCGTCGCTGATCAGGCCGCCGAGGATCACCAGGCCGTTGTCCTCGACCATGACCTTGGTCTTGATCTCGCGCTTGTTGGTGATCACGTCGCTGGCAGCGGTTGACTCGGCAATCGATGACACCTCCTGGACAATATCCAGGCGCACGCTGTTGTCGATGTTGATCTGCGGCTTGATGCGCAGCTTCACCCCGACCTCCTTGCGCTCGATGGTCTGGTACGGGTTGGCGTTGCTCTGCGTCACCGAACCGGTGACGAAGGGCACCTCCTGGCCAACCAGGATCGACGCCTCGGCGTTGTCCAGGGTCAGCAGGGTGGGCGTGGACAGCAGGTTGAAGCCGCTCTTGCCCTTCAGCGCATTGACCAGCATGGCGAAGTTGAAACCGCCACCGAAATGGCCGATACCCGCCATGGCGCCGGTGGTGCTGGACAACAGGTCGCTCAGGGCCTCGTTGTCGCCACTGGCGGCGGCCCCGGCGATGTTGGCGATGTTCACCCCGTTGCTGCCGAAATTGACAATGCCGGCACCGAACTTCTCGTCGGCGAACAGCCACTGCACACCCAGTTCCTGGGCGCTGCTGTCGGACACCTCGGCGATGATCGCTTCCACCACGACCTGGGCACGGCGAATGTCCAGCTGCTCGACGATGGCGCGGTAGGCGGCCAGCTCGCTGTCGGGGCCGACCATGACCACGGCGTTGGTGCCTTCTTCGTATTCCAGGCGGATGCCCGAGCCGCCGGCAGCAGCCACCACGAGCCGGTCCTTGCCCTCGCCTTCGCCCGCACCTTCAGCGGGCGCCATGCCTTCCTGGCTGAGCCCGCGCAACACCTTGACCACTTCGCCAGCATTGGCATGCCGCAGGTAGATGACCTGAGTACTGCCGTTGCCGGGTGTCTCCTGGGGGCGGTCGAGCTGGCGCAGCAAGCTGGCGATACGTTCCAGGTTGCTGCGCCAGTCGGTAACGACCAACTGGTGCGCCGCCGGGTAAGGTGTGATCACACCGACCCGAGGGTCGATCAGAGGCTTGAGAATGCCCAGCACCTGCTCGCTGGCGGCGTTGCGCACATTGAATACCCGAGTAGCCACGCTGTCGCTGCCTTCCCCCTGCTGCCCTCCGGCCTCCACCGGCACGGGTTCCAGGCGAGCGGCCTGGTCGGGAACGATCTTCACGCTGCCGTTGGGCAGGTCGACAGTGGCGTAGCCCTGGGCGCGCAACTGGGCCAGGAAGATGTCGTAGATGGCATCGGCGTCGTGCAGGTCGACGGTGCGCACGGTGACCTTGCCCTTGACTCGGGGGTCGACAATGAAGGTGGTCCCGGTGATGCGCGACACGCTATCGATGAACTCGCCCAGTTCGGTGTCGACGAAGTTGACCTCGTACAGGGGCGTGCCGTTGTCATCGAACACCGGCTCTTCGGCACAGGCCATGGACAGGGTCAGGCTCAGCACGGTCGCCACGCAATATCTAACAAGCATCGTTCATCCTTGCCGCTTGAAGCCGGTCACGGCGGGGCGTGGCGGCCAGGGCAGGCGCTCACGCCGCCCCTGGTTGTTGAAAATCAGGCCATCGCTGTCGATGTCCTGCAGCACGATCCCTGGCGCCAGGCGCTGGCCGCGGGCCAAAGTGCGCACCTGCTCGCCATAGCGCAGCACTACCACGCTGGAAGCCAGCGGCTGGGCCTTGAGGCCGCCGAGGTATTGCAGCGGCAAGTGGGTGATGGCGATGGCACCGTCGTCGACGGGTACCTGCCAATGGCCGACCATCAAGCCAGGCAGCGGCTTGTTGGCCGCTGCGGGCGCAGTGGCCGGTTGCGGCTGGCGGCCCAGTTGCAGCACGCACTGGGCGGCCAGCCAGCCGGCCAGGGTCAGGCCGGCGCCAGTCAGCAGGCGCGAGGCGAGCATCACGAGGCCAGCTGCCTTGGGTGCCAGCCCGGGTGCCCCTGTACGTAGCGCACTTCGGGCAGTTGCAGCGGCACCAGTTGCCAGTCGGCCGGCTGCCGGGCGAGCCAGGCTTCGACCCGTTGCCACAGCGGCTCGCCAGCCTGGGTTTCGAATTGCAGGCCAAAGGTGCGGCACAGGCCCTGCACCGGCTCCAGGCCACTGATGCGCTTGCCTTGCGGGCTGTAGCTGACACGCCAGGCCTGGCCCTGCCAGCGCGGCAGGTCCTGGCTGTTGTCCAGCAGCAGCGGGTCGCCGAACAGTTGCTCCGCGGCGTTTTCCAGCACTTGCTCGACCTGCCGGGCCGGCGCTTCGACCACCGGTGCCGGGTAGCCACCGGTGAGACTGATCAGGTGTTCACGGGTGATGGCCGCCCCGGCGGGCAGCGGGTAGTCATAACGCAGGCCCGGCAGCAGCACTGGCATGCTGCTGTCGTCGGCCAGGGCCTGATGCAGCAGGCGGTCCCAACTGCCGCCGCGGGTGTCGCGGCGCCACAGCGCCTGGGGCGCGCGGGCCAGCGGTTGGTCGAGCCAGGCCGCATGGCCGGCGCGCTGCTGGCGCAGTTCTGCCTGCAATGCCCCGACACGCTGCTGTGCGGCGGGTGCCAGCTGTTGTTCAAAGGCCGGGAAGAAACGCCCGTCGAACTGCCACAGCCCGGCCACGCGCTGGCAGCGCAGGCGAAAGGCGCCGCTGCCCCGGCACCCGGCGAACAGCACCGGCACGCGGCGGCCGCTGGCCTGGCTCACCTCGACCGGCGCCGGCCACAGGTCCTGGCCACGAGCGCACAGCAGCACGTCGATCTGCGGCACCCGCTCGGCCAGCCACAGGCCCGGCCCGGTACCGACATCGGCCATGGCCACCACCAGGTCGGCCTCGCGCCGGGCCTGTTCGAACACTGGCTGCAATGACTGGTACCACTGTTTAAGAGAGGCTTTCTGGTCCTGGGCGTAGGGGTCGGTCACGCCGACCACGGCAATACGTGCGCCGCCGCGTTCGAAGATGTGCAAGGCTTCCAGGCCCAACGCCTGACGTTGCGTGTCCGCCAGCCCGGCGCCCAGGGTAACGGCGGTAGCCTGGCGATACAGCGCCGGGCTGCGCTGTGGCCACAGCACGCGCTCGTCGCTGCTGACCCGTGCTTCGATGCCCAGCAGCTGGCTGCCCTGCAGGCCGCTTTCGCCCTGGGTCAGGTAAGCCAGGCCACTGCCATTCCAGCCTTGGCCGTTTTCCAGGGTCAGGCTGTTGCCCGCCCCAGCCTCGCCGCGCAATTGCTCCAGCAACGCCGCCAGCACCGCGTAGCCGCCCAGTTGGGCAGATGCAGCCTGGCTGGCATCGAGCAGTGGCGCCAGTCGCGGGTAGGCGATACTGGCGCTGCTGCCAGTCATCCATGGGGCGCGGCCCAGGTGGCTGACCGGCCCCAGGCGGGTGGCCGGCACCACGGCCTGGCCAGGCTGGCGGGCATCGAGGGTATCGGCCACGTACAGCAGGTCGAGGCGGGCGTTGCCGCCCTGCTGGCCAGGGAAGGCGGAGCAGGCGCCGAGCAACGGTGCCAAGGCACCGACACCCATCCAGCCAATCACTTCGCGCCTGTGCACACTGCTTGCCATCGAACCTGCCATCCTTATCCATGTTCATTCAGGGACCCGGATGTTGCGGCGTTGGCATTACAGTTTGATGGCAGAAATCCGACAGTCATTCCAAATGGATCTGTAGGCCATGCTTCTAAGAGCGAGTTGTTTTAAAACCCCCTTAACATTTCTGCCAATGAATCATCATATTTGCGCACTAAAGTCGCGGTTTCCTCTAACTCAGCCAACATAAGGACACCCTGATGAGTCGAGATACCGGCGACAACCTGGACCGGAACCAAAGCGGCAACCTGCCGATGGCCAACGTCATGGATGCTTACCTGAGCCGCCGCAGTGTGATGCGCGGCAGCCTGGGCGCCGCCATCGCCATGATTGCCGGTACCGGCCTGACAGGCTGCTTCGACGGTGGTGGCTCCGATCACGATGATCCGGTCACCGAGCCACCCGTGACTGAGCCGGAAGTGCCGAAACTGGCACTGGGCTTCCAGTCCATCCCGGGCTCGCGCACCGACGCCTGCGTGGTTGCCGCCGGCTACAGCGCCTACGTGCTGGCGCCCTGGGGCACGCCGATCAACAGCAACGGCAACCCGTGGAAGCCCGACGGCAGCAACACCTCGACCGACCAGGCCAACGCCATGGGCATGCACCATGACGGCATGCACTTCTTCCCCATCAACGGCAGCTCCGAAGACGGCCTGCTGGCGATCAACTTCGAGTACATCGACACCGCCGCCCTGCACCCTGCCGGCCCGACCACCGATGTCAACGGCAAGCGCCCGGCCGAGGAGGTGCGCAAGGAAATCAACGCCCACGGCGCCGGCGTGGTGCGCCTGCAGAAAATCGGTGGCCGCTGGCAGGTGGTCGACAACGACCCGCTCAACCGCCGCTTCACTACCGCTTCGCGCATGGAAATCACCGGCCCGCTGCGGGGTACCGACCATGTCAAGACCAAGTATTCCACCGCCGGTACCCACTGCCGCGGCACCAACAACAACTGCGGCAACGGCTACACCCCGTGGGGCACCTACCTGACCTGTGAAGAGAACTGGCCAGGCATCTTCGTCAACAAGGGCACCCGCCCCGAAGACCAGCGCCGCATTGGCGTGGGCACTTCCAGCGGCCAGTACAAGTGGGAAACCGCAGCCGGTGACAGCAGCGAGGTGGCCGACGAGTTCGCCCGTTTCGATGTCACCGTCAAAGGCGCCAGCGCCACCGACGACTACCGCAACGAAGCCAGCACCTACGGCTACATCGTTGAAATCGACCCGTACAACAGCAGCACCCTGGCCACCAAGCGCACCGCGCTGGGCCGCTTCCGCCACGAAGGCTGCGCCCCAGGCCTGCCCGTCGCCGGCAAGCCGCTGGTGTGGTACATGGGTGACGACTCGAACAACGAGTACCTGTACAAGTGGGTGTCCACCGCCGTGTGGGACGCCGCCGACGCCAACCCGGCCGACCGCCTGGCCACCGGCGCCAAGTACCTCGACCAGGGCAAGCTGTACGTGGCCCGCTTCAATGCCGACGGCACGGGTGTATGGCTGTTGCTGGACGTGGCCACCGCCACCACTGGCGGTAGCACCCTGGGCGCGCTGTTTGGCGACCTGCCGGGCATCATCCTCAACACCCGTGGTGCCGCCGATGCCGTGGGCGCAACGCCGATGGACCGCCCGGAGTGGACCACGGTCAACCCGCTCAACGGCGACGTGTACCTGACCCTGACCAACAACAGCGCGCGCACGCCAGAAAAGGCCGATGCAGCCAACCCGCGCGGCCCGAACCGTCACGGCCACATCATCCGCTGGCACGACAGCGACGACCACCTGAGCTTCACCTGGGACATCTTCGTGTTCGGCGCCAACGCTGCCGGCACCGCCGACATCAACCGCTCCGGCCTGACCGAACTGAACCAGTTCGCCAGCCCGGACGGCATGAGCTTCGATAGCCGTGGCGTGCTGTGGTTCGAGACCGACAACGGCGAGAGCACCGTGACCGACTACACCAACGACCAATTGCTGGCGGTGATCCCTACCCAGCTGGTGGATGCCAGCGGCAAGCAGGTGCCGGTGAACGCGCAGAACCAGGTGGACCTGCGCCGCTTCTTCGTCGGGCCGAACGAGTGCGAAGTGACCGGGATTACCTTTACCCCGGACAACAAGACACTGTTCGTCAACATCCAGCACCCGGGTAACTGGCCGTATACCGACAAGGCCACCGATGCCACCCCGGCAGGCACCACGGTAAGGCCGCGGGCTGCGACGGTGGTGATTCAGCGTATCGATGGTGGGGAGATCGGGACTGTCTGACCGATCTTCCCACAAGAGTCGCTTTGCGGCCCTATCGCGACATAAGGCTGTTCCTATAGAGGTTATGCAATCCTTTGTAGGAACGGCCACCTGATAATTCTGCCAGTAGACAGCCGCCAGTCTGTAGAAAATCATTCCACCACCTACGACTCCGCGGCCCAAGCATATGCAACTAACAACGCTCCAGCCAAAAAGGAAAAACTTTTTCTTTCAAGGCGACCAATTGGTTTGCCAAGCAAGTGACAGCACACGTCACCTGCTCTGGGCCAATGGTATTGCATTAGCAGAACTGGATACAAAAAGAACAACCAGTCAAATCTTGCAGTCTGACAATGCAAACACCGCATTGCGCGGTATTCCTGGCAGCACGCAGCAGAACTATTCACCCTATGGTTTCCTGCACACAGCTCCATCAGCACATCTTGTTGCCTTCAGCGGGCAGCGGCTTGATAGAATGCTGGACTGTTATGCACTCGGCAATGGACACCGATTCTACAGCCCCAGATCAGGGCGATTTCTCCAACCTGATACTCAGTCTCCATTTCGCAAGGGCGGGCCTAACGGCTACTGCTATTGCCAGAACGATCCCATCAACCGGAATGACCCAAGTGGACAATGGTGGGAATGGCTGAAGCGGGGAGTAAATTGGCTGACCGGTCAGCTTCCAACTCTTTCTGTAGATAGACCACAGCTACGTATCGGAGGCAGCAACTGGCAAAGCTCAAGTTTACGAATAAACTTACATAGAACCGGACAAACACCAGCACCGGACTCACCTCATATTTCTCTACACATTGATGACCTCGAGTTTGCTGCAACGATAGGAAACAATATCATTAATAGCCCCGAAGTGCTGGAACCCTTATCCACCACAGTGGTTAACCGCGTCGAAAATTTTGCCGCCGGCGTTACAGCTGCTTATGTAACACACCATGCGACAAATAGCATCGGCCTCGCTTTGGCCGCCCAAATCTCAACCCAGCTTTATCTCGAAAGAGGAGCCTTCGAAGCATCTATATCGACCATTCGAGGCAGACCGCCTGAAGATCTCTTTCATATGATTAACCGTAATTAGACTTGTTTTTACAGTCCAGAGGGGCTGTCGCGCCCCCTTGGTATACCGGTGGCAAGCAGATGCCGGTAAACGCAAGACCAGATAGCGGGGAGATTAGATCGGCGTACAGGGGCCGCTTTGCGGCCCCGGCTATTTAAAGCTTTACCAGGCCATCGGCTCGCGGCTGCGCACCCGCACCTGCTGCGCCGGCACCCGGGCATGCCATTGCACCACCCCCAGCGCCTCCACCTGGAACTCGCTGCGTATCACCCGCCCTTCCTCCGCGAACGACAGCTGCAACAGGAAATACCCACTGTTCAACAGCAGCCCTTCGCTCAACCGTTCGAAGGTTTCGTCATCCACTGCCCCCAGCGCCTGGCGTAACGCAGCTGCATCCACATACCCCGACGCCGGCCGGCCGCCGATAATGCGGCTGAGCAACGAGCGCGGATAACGCCCTTCATACAGCGCCTCCAGCAACGGCAGATGCTCCAGCCCCAGGGCATTGGCATTCAGCCGCCAACCAGTGGTCTGCGGCAAGGCACACAGCATCGGGTAACGGCTCTGGCGGCTGGCGTCCGGCTCGAGTAACAGGTTCAGCTCGCTGGTATCGAGCATCGGCTGGTTGGCCGCCAGGCGCGGTGGTTGCTGGCGCAAATACTGGGCGCTTTCGGCGCCCTGCAGGCGGGCATCGCTGTCGGCATCGAGCCAGTCAGCCAAGGCATCGACCAGGCGCTCGGCAGCCATGTCGTCACCCAGCAGATAACGCAACTGGCGCGCGGCACGCTCGCCATCAGCGCCGAGCAGCGCATTGACGTTGAAGCAGGTGTGCTGGTCGCGCACCAGCAACTGCGCCTGGCCAGCGCCAAAATCATAGTTCAGCGGCTGCCCGCGCAAGGCCTGCCAGAACAGCGGGCTAAGCCGCCAACTGGGGTCACGCAGGGCCTGCCCGGCATAGGCCAGGCCGGCCTGTTCCATCGCCCGCGCTTGCACCCGCTGGTGCAACAGGCGCACGTCTTCGACCTGGCGCCGGCCATCTTCCACCAGCCAGGCCATGCCCGCCGCCAGCATCGCCAGCACCACCATCACCATCAGCAGGGCCACGCCCCGCTGTTGCCTGCCACCCATCCTGCCTGCCTCTGTCGCCGAATAAAGACGCCAGTCAACACGCCAGGTGTTGCAGGTAGATGGCAGTGACCGTTCGTCATGTGCACGTCATCTACGCGAGGCAGGATTGCCCTTCCTTTTCATGACCTTACAGGAGTGGTCGCAATGGGTGGCATTGGAATCTGGCAACTGGTGATCGTACTGCTGATCGTATTCCTGCTGTTTGGTACCAGGCGCCTCAAGGGCCTGGGTAGCGATGTGGGCGAGGCGATCCAGGGCTTTCGCAAGTCCATGGGCGGCGACAATGACGCCAACGCCCCTGGCCAGGCGCACGTACAGCAGCAGGCCCCGCTGGCTGGCCAGGCCACGCAACAGCCTCAAGCGGATCGTCAGGCCTGATGTTCGAGGTAGGCTTCAGCGAGTTGCTGCTGGTCGGCATCGTCGCGCTACTGGTGCTGGGCCCGGAACGTCTGCCGGTGGCGGCGCGCACGCTTGGCCGTGGCCTGGGCCAGGCGCGCCGGGCCATGCACGCCTTGCGCACGCAGGTGGAGCGGGAGATCGACCTGCGCGCTGTCGAGCTACCCAATCTCGACAGTGCGCCTTTGCAGCGCCTGGAACAGGAGATCCGCCAGGGCATCACCCTGAACGCGGAGCCGGCCAATGATGCGGCTACGGTTACTTCCCCCAAGGAAAACGCTTCATGAGTATTGCCATGGACCCGGCGGCGAGCATGCCGCTGACCGAACACCTGCGCGACCTGCGCAAACGACTGGTGCGTTGCCTGGCACTGGTGGCGCTGGTGTTCGCCGGGCTGTTCCCCTTCGCCCAGACGTTGTACACGCTGATTTCCGAACCGCTGCGGCGCTTCTTGCCGGAAGGCGCGAGCATGATCGCCACCAGCGTCACTTCGCCGTTCCTGACGCCGTTCAAGCTGACCGCGATGTGCGCACTGTTCGTGGCCATGCCGCTGCTGCTGCACCAGGCCTGGGGCTTTCTGGCGCCGGGGCTGTACCGCCGCGAACGGCGCATTGCCCTTCCGCTACTGGTGTCGAGCATCGTGCTGTTCTATGCCGGCATGGCCTTCGCGTTCTTCCTGGTGTTCCCGATGATGTTCGGCTTCTTCGCCAGCGTGACGCCGGAGGGCGTGGCGATGATGACCGATATCAGCCAGTACCTGGACTTTATCCTGGCGCTGTTCCTGGCGTTCGGGCTGGCGTTCGAGATCCCGGTGGCGACGTTTATCGTGGTCTGGGTGGGGTTGGCCGATGTGGCCACGTTGCGGCGCAGCAGGCCCTACGTGATCGTCGGCTGCTTTGTGGTGGGGATGATCCTGACGCCGCCGGATGTGTTTTCGCAGACGATGCTGGCGGTGCCGATGTGGGTGCTGTTCGAGGTGGGGTTGCTGGCTTGTGGGTGGCTGAAGCGGCCCGGGCAGGGCAAGGAGATTGTGCCTGGATTGTAAGGCCTCTTCGCGGGTAAACCCGCTCCCACAGGGATCGCACAATATTCGAGGGTTGTGCGATCCCTGTGGGAGCGGGTTTACCCGCGAATTGCCTTGATGCGGTCTAGAACTCGGCGAGCCGCCAGACTTCGTAGGCTGGCGTCTCGTACGGGTGGCTCTGCTTGAGCGCAGCGACGACCTGGACAATCAGCTCGTCAGCCACCACCAGCTCCACCTTCCACTCCTCCACCACCTCGACCTGACCGGCCTGCCCGAGGAACGGCTGGCTGCCGTCCAACGGGCGAAACTGGCCCTGGCCCAGGGTTTGCCAGGCGCAGTGGTCATAGTCGCCGATGCGCCCGCCACCAGCGGCGAACACAGCGGCCTTGACCACTTCGACGTGGCTGGCGGGGACGAAGAAGGCGAGCTTGTACACGCCTTAGTTCACCCACACCCGTGCGTTGCGGAACATACGCATCAGCGCGGCATCTTCCTGCCACTCATCCGGGCGCCAGGAGTTCTGCACGGCACGGAACATACGCTCCGGGTGCGGCATCATGATGGTCACGCGGCCGTCGCGGCTGGTGAGGCCGGTGATACCACGCGGCGAGCCGTTCGGGTTGGCCGGGTAGGCTTCGGTGACCTTGCCGTGGTTGTCGACGTAGCGCAGGGCCACGCAACCGGACAGGTCGGCTGCCAGCAGTGCTTCTTCGCTGGCGAACTCGGCATGGCCTTCACCGTGGGCGATGGCGATCGGCATGCGCGAACCGGCCATGCCCTGCAGGAAGATCGAGTTGGACTTCTGCACTTCGACCATGGCCACGCGCGCCTCGAACTGCTCCGAGCGGTTGCGCACGAAGTGCGGCCAGTGCTCGGTGCCCGGGATCAGCTCGTGCAGGTTGGACATCATCTGGCAACCGTTGCACACGCCCAGGGCGAAGCTGTCGGTACGCTCGAAGAAGGCCTGGAAGGCATCACGGGCGCGGCTGTTGAACAGGGCCGACTTGGCCCAGCCTTCACCGGCACCCAGCACGTCACCGTAGGAGAAGCCACCGCAGGCGACCAGGCCCTTGAAGGCTTCGAAGTCGACACGGCCGGCGAGGATATCGCTCATGTGCACGTCGATGGCAGCGAAGCCGGCGCGGTCGAAGGCGGCAGCCATCTCGACCTGGCCGTTGACGCCCTGCTCGCGCAGGATGGCCACTTGCGGGCGCACACCCTTCTTGATGTACGGCGCGGCGATGTCGTCGTTGACGTCGAAGCCCAGCTTGACCGACAGGCCCGGGTTGTCCTCTTCGAGCAGCAGGTCGAATTCCTGGTCGGCGCAGTCGGCGTTGTCACGCAGGCGCTGGATCTGGTAGCTGGTCTCGGCCCACTGGCGCTGCAGCATGCGGCGGTCGTCGTCGAACAGCACTTCGCCGTTCAGGCTGATGGACACTTCACCGTTGTTGATCGGCTTGCCGATCACCGCGACGCACTCACCCAGGCCAGCGGCGCTGAACTGTGCCAGCACGTCCGGAGTGGCATCCTGGCGAACCTGGATGACCGCGCCCAGCTCTTCGTTGAAGAGGATGGCCGGTACGTCGCCACGGCTGTCGGTCAGCGGGTCGAGGTGCAGGTCGAGGCCGCAGTGACCGGCGAAGGCCATTTCCAGCACGGTGGTAACCAGGCCGCCGTCGGAACGGTCGTGGTAGGCCAGCAGGTGACCGTCGGCGTTCAGGCCCTGGATCACGGCGAAGAAGGCCTTGAGGTCTTCGGCATCGTCGACGTCCGGTGCCTGGGCAGCGATCTTGCCGTAGGTCTGGGCCAGGATCGAGGCGCCCATGCGGTTCTTGCCACGGCCCAGGTCGATCAGGATCAGGTCGGTTTCACCCTTGTCCATGCGCAGTTGCGGGGTCAGGGTCTTGCGGATGTCGGTGACCGGAGCGAAGCCGGTGATGATCAGCGACATTGGCGAGGTGACGCTCTTCTCGACGCCCTCGTCGCTCCACTTGGTCTTCATCGACATCGAGTCTTTGCCGACCGGAATGGTGATGCCCAGCTCCGGGCACAGCTCCATGCCGACAGCCTTGACGGTGTCGTACAGGCGGGCGTCTTCACCTGGGTGGCCGGCAGCGGACATCCAGTTGGCCGACAGTTTGATGTCGGACAGCTTCTCGATGCGTGCAGCGGCCAGGTTGGTCAGTGTCTCGCCAATGGCCATGCGGCCGGACGCCGGGGCATCCAGCAGCGCCAGCGGGGTACGCTCGCCCATGGCCATGGCTTCACCGGTGTAGACGTCGAAGCTGGTGGCGGTGACGGCGCAGTCGGCCACCGGTACCTGCCACGGGCCGACCATCTGGTCACGAGCGACCAGGCCGGTGATGGTGCGGTCGCCGATGGTGATCAGGAAGCTCTTGCTGGCCACGGCCGGGTGGCTGAGGACGCGCTGAACGGCGTTGTCCAGGTCCAGCTTGCTCGGGTCGAAGTCATCGCCCAGCTCGGCTTCGCGGGTAACCGAACGGTGCATGCGTGGTGGCTTGCCCAGCAGCACATCGAGCGGCATGTCTACCGGCGTGTTGCCGAAGTGGCTGTCGCTTACGGTCAGGTGTTGCTCTTCAGTCGCTTCACCCACTACGGCAAACGGGCAACGCTCACGTTCGCAGATGGCCTTGAAGCGCTCGAAGTCGACGGCGCTGACGGCCAGCACGTAACGTTCTTGCGATTCGTTGCTCCAGATTTCGTGCGGGGCCATGCCCGGCTCGTCGTTGGGCACGTTGCGCAGCTCGAAGCGGCCACCACGGCCACCGTCGTTGACCAGCTCAGGGAAGGCGTTGGAGATACCGCCGGCGCCGACGTCGTGGATGAAGGCGATCGGGTTCTTGTCGCCCAGCTGCCAGCAGCGGTCGATGACCTCCTGGCAACGGCGCTCCATTTCCGGGTTTTCGCGCTGTACCGAAGCAAAGTCCAGGTCAGCCGAGCTGGCACCGGTCGCCACCGACGAAGCGGCGCCGCCGCCCAGGCCGATCAGCATGGCCGGGCCACCGAGCACGATCAGCTTGGCGCCGACAGTGATCTCACCCTTCTGCACGTGGTCTTCACGGATGTTGCCCATGCCACCGGCCAGCATGATCGGCTTGTGGTAGCCGCGCACTTCTTCACCGTGCGGGGTGTTGATGGCCTGCTCGAAGGTACGGAAGTAACCGGTCAGGGCCGGGCGACCGAATTCGTTGTTGAACGCAGCGCCACCCAGCGGGCCTTCGATCATGATGTCGAGGGCGTCGACGATGCGCTCAGGCTTGCCGTAGGCCTGCTCCCACGGCTGTTCGAAGCCCGGGATACGCAGGTTGGACACGGTGAAGCCGGTCAGGCCGGCCTTGGGCTTGGCACCACGGCCGGTCGCGCCTTCGTCGCGGATTTCGCCGCCGGAGCCGGTGGAGGCGCCGGAGAACGGGGCAATGGCGGTCGGGTGGTTGTGGGTTTCCACCTTCATCAGGATGTGCACCGGCTCCTGTACCGCACCGTACTGGCGGGTTTCAGGGTTCGGGAAGAAACGGCCGGCAACGTTGCCGACGATCACCGAGGCGTTGTCCTTGTACGCAGACAGCACACCTTCGTTGTGCATCTGGTAGGTGTTCTTGATCATGCCGAACAGGCTCTTTTCCTGAGCCTGGCCGTCGATGTCCCAACTGGCGTTGAAGATCTTGTGGCGGCAGTGCTCGGAGTTGGCCTGGGCGAACATCATCAGTTCGATGTCGTTCGGGTTGCGCTTGAGACCCTGGAAGGCGTTGACCAGGTAGTCGATCTCGTCTTCGGCCAGGGCCAGGCCCAGGTCGATGTTGGCCTTGGCCAGGGCGTCACGGCCACCGGCGAGGATGTCCACCGAGGTCATCGGCTTTGGCTGGGCATGGCTGAACAGGTCAGCGGCCTGCTCCAGCTGGCCGAGCACGCGCTGGGTCATGCGGTCGTGCAGCTCGGCGGCGATCAGTTCGGCGTCGGCTTCGCTCAGGCTGCCGGCAACGTAGTAGGCGATACCGCGCTCCAGGCGCTGGATCGACTGCAGGCCGCAGTTGTGGGCAATGTCGCTGGCCTTGCTGGCCCAGGGCGAAATGGTGCCCAGGCGCGGCACGACCAGGAACAGGCGGCCGCTCGGCTCCTGTACCGGCACGCTCGGGCCGTACTTGAGCAGACGGCCCAGCACCTGCTGCTGGTCGGCGGTCAGCTCGCCGTCGACATCGGCGAAGTGGGCGAATTCGGCATACAAACCAGTAACAGCGGGAACTTTCTGGCTCAGTTGCTCGAGTAATTTACCGTGGCGAAAGGCAGAAAGGGCAGGAGCGCCGCGCAGGATCAACATCGTCGGGACAGCCTCAGGAAGGGGTGTGCTTAGAGGCCGTGCATTCTAGCCTAATTCAAAGGGTTTCGGCACCCGCTCTAAGCCACGGCTGCCGGGCGGCGGAACCGGACTTTCGGGTCAGAAATTCAGGTGTTCGTCGTTGCCGGTCCGGCGCCTGTGAGATCGAGCGCCGCGCGGGCGGCGCTCGATCTCACAGGCGCCAAACCTCCATAGGCAGGCACCCACACCACAGAACCCGCTACCAGACAAGCTAACAGTTGTCGAGATATGGTTGGGCCAGTCCTTTGCGTATACTGCAACCTATGTTCGCCCACACTGCTTTGCGCCAGCGTTGCGCCAGATGGCTTTTCGCAACCGGACTCTTTCTGTTGCTCGGTGCCTGCGTTGAAAAACCCAGCACTCTCGAGCGCGTGAAGGAGGATGGCGTGCTGCGCGTGATCACCCGCAACAGCCCGGCCACCTATTTCCAGGACCGCAACGGCGAAACCGGCTTCGAGTACGAGCTGGTCCAGCATTTCGCCGAGGATCTCGGCGTGAAGCTGCAGATCGAGACCGCCGATAACCTCGACGAGTTGTACGATAGCCTCGGCAAACCCTCCGGCCCGGTGCTGGCGGCGGCCGGCCTGGTCACCAGCGAACGGCGCAAGGCCCAGGTGAAGTACTCCCACCCTTACCTGGAAGTGACCCCACAGGTCATCTACCGCAACGGCCGCACGCGGCCCACCGATGCCAAGGGCCTGGTCGGCAAGAAGATCATGGTGCTCAAGGGCAGCAGCCACGCCGACCAGCTGGCCGAGCTGAAAAAGCAGTACCCGGGCCTGGAATACGAAGAATCCGACGCCGTCGAGGTGGTCGACCTGCTGCGCATGGTCGACGAAGGGCAGATCGACCTGACCCTGGTCGACTCCAACGAGCTGGCGATGAACCAGGTGTACTTCCCCAACGTGCGGGTTGCCTTCGACCTGGGCGACACCCGCGACCAACGCTGGGCGGTGGCGGCCGGTGATGACAACAGCCTGCTCAACGAGGTCAACGAGTTCCTCGACAAGGCGCAGAAGAACGGCACCCTGCAACGCCTGAAGGACCGCTACTACGGCCATGTCGACGTACTGGGCTATGTGGGTGCCTATACCTTTGCCCAGCACCTGCAGCAGCGCCTGCCCAAGTACGAGAAGCACTTCAAGAGCTACGCCAAGGTCGAGCAGGTGGACTGGCGCCTGCTGGCCGCCATCGGCTACCAGGAATCGATGTGGCAGCCCGAGGTCACCTCCAAGACCGGTGTGCGCGGCCTGATGATGCTGACCCAGCGCACCGCCCAGGCCATGGGCGTGTCCAACCGCCTGGACCCGAAGCAGAGCATCCAGGGCGGCGCCAAATACTTCATGAAGATCAAGGAAGAGCTCGACGACAGCATCCAGGAACCGGACCGCACCTGGTTCGCCCTGGCCGCCTACAACGTCGGCACCGGCCACCTGGAAGACGCCCGCACCCTGGCCAGGCGCGAGAAGCTCAACCCGAACAAGTGGCTGGACGTGAAGAAGATGCTGCCGCGGCTATCGCAGAAGCAGTGGTATCGGCAGACCAAGTATGGGTATGCCCGGGGCGGCGAACCGGTGCATTTCGTGGCCAACATCCGCCGCTACTACGACATCCTCACCTGGGTGACCCAACCGCAGCTCGAAGGCCAGGTGGCCGAGGGCAGCCTGCATGTGCCCGGGGTGAACAAGGACAAGCCGGCGGAGCAGTCGCCGCCGATGTAGGCCTGTACCGGCCTCTTCGCGGGTAAACCCGCTCCCACAGGTACATCACTGGTTTTGAAGATAGTGGTATTCCTGTAGGAGCGGGTTTACCCGCGAAGGGGCCGGTACAGGTCAAGACTTGGCCCGGCGAGCCTTGAAGAAGTCACTGAGGATCTGCCCGCACTCCTCCGCCAGTACCCCGCCCTCCACCATCACCCGGTGGTTGAGGAAGCCCTGCCCGAAGAACTTCCCCTGACTCTGCACGATCCCCGCCTTGGGCTCCAGCGCGCCGTACACCACCCGCATCACCCGCGAATGCACGATCAACCCCGCACACATGCTGCACGGCTCCAGGGTCACGTACAGGGTGCTGCCGGGCAGCCGGTAGTTACTGGCGGATTTCGCTGCCGCGCGAATGGCCACCATCTCGGCATGCGCACTGGGGTCACTGTCGATGATCGGCCGGTTGAAGCCCTGCCCGATCACCTGCCCATGCTGCACCAGCACCGCGCCCACTGGCACCTCCCCCATTGCCGCGCCTTCGGCGGCCAGGGTCAGGGCCAGGCGCATGAATTCCTGATCACGGCTGCGATCGATGATCTGCGGGCGCATCAGACCACCGCGATCGCGGCCATCAGGCCGGTTTCCATGTGGTCGATGACGTGGCAGTGGAACATCCAGGTGCCCGGGTTATCCGCCACCAGCGCCACCTGGGCGCGCTCGTTCTTGCCCAGCAGGTAGGTGTCGGTGAACCACGGTTCCTTGATGTCATGGCGGTTGGAGCCGATCACCTTGAAGCTCATGCCGTGCAGGTGGATCGGGTGCTGGTACTGGGTCATGTTCTTCAGCTCGAAGATGTAGCTCTTGCCCTGCTTCAGCGTGGCGATCGGCCGCTCGGCGCAGGTCTTGTCGGTGATATCCCAGGCCTGGCCGTTGATCTGCCACATGCTCGACGGCCTGTCCTGGTCCGAAGTGACCGAGACTTTCGCCGCCCACTCGAAATTGAAGTTCAGCTTCTCGGCATTCTCCAGGTCCGGCTCGGCGATCGGGTTGGGCGGCAGCGCCGGTGGCCAGTCGCTCGGCGCGTCGTTGCTGGCCACCGAACGCAAGGTGCCCAGGCGCACGAAGCCGTCGCGCAGGGAGATTTCCTCGCCCGCCTCGGGAATACGGATAGCCAGGCAGATACGCATGCCTGGGCCGAGCCAGTAGTCATCGTCCAATGGGCGCGGGGTTACCGGGTTGCCGTCCAGGGCATAGATTCTTGCCTCGCAGTTGCCCTTGAGGTTGATGCGGTAGGTCCAGGTGTTATCGAGGTTCAGCAGACGCACCCGCACCACCTGGCCGGCTGGCAGTTCGGTGACCGAATCGGCCTGGCCATTGATGGTGATCAGGCGCCCGGCGGTGCCGTTGCGCGCGGCCTCACGCGGAATGCTGAAAGGCAACCAGGCGCCCTGCTCGTCCACGTGCCAGTTCTTCAGGCTGAGCGTGCGCTCATGCTGAAAGCCGGTCGGCTCGCGCTCCTCGACAATCAGCGGGCCGACCAGGCCCCGCCCCAGTTCCTCGGAGCTGCTGACGTGCGGGTGGTACCAGTAGCTGCCGGCGTCCGGCACGCGGAACTTGTAGTCGAAGTACTCGCCCGGCTTGACCGGCAGCTGCGACACATAAGGCACGCCGTCCATTTCCAGCGGCAGGCGGATGCCGTGCCAGTGGATGGTGGTTTCGACCGGCAGGTGGTTGATGAAGCGCACCCGCAGCCAGGTGCCCTGGCGTACGCGCAGTTCGGTACCCGGTGCCGACGGGCCGAAGGCCCAGGCCTCGGTCTTGTGCCCAGGCACCAACTCGACGTCCAGAGGGGCGGCGATGAGCTCGTAGTCGTGGCCGGCGTTGTCGTCTTCGACCTTGCCCAGCCAGTAACGCGCTGCGCCACCGGCGCCCAGGCCAACCACAACCAGGCCGGTCAGGCCCTTGAGCATTTGTCGACGGGTGAAGGACATCGGTGCGGGTACCTCGTGTTCTGCGCAATCAAGCTGCCAGCATGGCTGGCGATGAAGGGCGAATACGATACACCTGCAAATGGGAAAGATTAAGTGAAGTCTCGTTTTTGCCTGCGCTGGCCTCTTCGCGGGCAAGCCCGCTCCCACAAGGACACCACAGCATTTGAAAGCTGCGCTTTACCTGTGGGAGCGGGCGCGCCCGCGAACAGGCCGATACAGAGGGCAGATACAACAAGGGCGCCTTGCGGCGCCCTTGTGGCTCAACTTATTCCCACTCGATAGTGGCCGGCGGCTTGCTCGAAACGTCGTAGGTCACGCGCGAGATACCGTCGATTTCGTTGATGATACGGCCGCTGACGGTTTCCAGCAGCTCGTACGGCAGGTGCGCCCAGCGCGCGGTCATGAAGTCCACGGTCTCGACGGCACGCAGGGCCACGACCCAGGCGTAGCGACGGCCGTCGCCAACGACACCCACCGACTTGACCGGCTGGAACACCACGAATGCCTGGCTGGTCTTGTGGTACCAGTCGGCCTTGCGCAGCTCTTCGATGAAGATGTGGTCGGCGCGACGCAGGATGTCGGCGTATTCCTTCTTCACTTCACCGAGGATGCGCACGCCCAGGCCCGGGCCTGGGAACGGGTGGCGGTAGACCATGTCGTACGGCAGGCCCAGCTCCAGGCCGATCTTGCGCACTTCGTCCTTGAACAGTTCACGCAGCGGCTCGACCAGCTTGAGGTTCATTTCCTCCGGCAGGCCACCAACGTTGTGGTGCGACTTGATCACGTGGGCCTTGCCGCTCTTGGCGCCAGCCGACTCGATCACGTCCGGGTAGATGGTGCCCTGGGCGAGGAACTGGATGTTTTCCAGTTTGCTGGCTTCGGCATCGAACACGTCGATGAAGGTGCGGCCGATGATCTTGCGCTTCTTCTCCGGGTCGGCTTCGCCGGCCAGGTTGTCGAGGAACTGCTTTTCAGCGTCGGCACGGATGACCTTGACGCCCATGTTCTCCTTGAACATGGCCATCACCTGGTCGCCTTCGTGCAGGCGCAGCAGGCCGTTGTCGACGAATACGCAGGTCAGCTGGTCGCCGATGGCGCGGTGCAGCAGCGCAGCAACCACCGAGCTGTCGACGCCGCCGGACAGGCCCAGCAGGACGTTGGCCGAACCGACCTGCTCACGCACCTGGGCAATGGCGTCTTCGACGATGTTGGACGGGGTCCACAGGGCTTCACAGCCGCAGATGTCCTGCACGAAGCGGGACAGGATGCGACCGCCCTGCTTGGTGTGGGTCACTTCCGGGTGGAACTGCACGCCGTAGTAGCCGCGCGCGTCGTCGAACATGCCGGCGATCGGGCAGCTCGGGGTGCTGGCCAGCACGTGGAAGTTGCCCGGCATCTGGGTGACCTTGTCGCCGTGGCTCATCCACACGTCCAGGCCCAGCACGCCGTCGGCGTCGATGTGGTCTTCGATGCCATCGAGCAGGCGGCTCTTGCCGACCACGTCAACGCGGGCATAACCGAACTCACGCAGGTCGGAACCTTCGACCTTGCCGCCCATCTGTTCGGCCATGGTCTGCATGCCGTAGCAGATGCCCAGTACCGGTACGTTCAGGTCGAACACCGCCTGCGGGGCGCGTGGGCTGTTGGCTTCGTGGACCGACTCGGGGCCGCCGGCGAGGATGATGCCACGCGGGTTGAATTCGCGGATCGCTTCATCGTCCATGTCGAACGGATGCAGCTCGCAGTACACGCCGATTTCGCGCACGCGGCGGGCGATCAGCTGGGTGTACTGGGAACCGAAATCGAGGATCAGGATGCGGTGAGCGTGAATGTCGAGGGCCATGACTCAATCTCGTCAGTGGAAATCGGAAACGACGCGGGGCTGTCGTGACAGCCCCGCTTTCTGTTGTAGCTGGAAGCCTCAGCCTACGCGGTAGTTAGGGGCTTCTTTGGTGATCTGCACGTCATGCACGTGGGACTCGGCCATGCCGGCACCGGTGATGCGTACGAACTCCGGCTTGGTGCGCATCTCTTCGATGGTTGCGCTGCCGGTATAGCCCATGGACGAACGCAGGCCGCCCATCAGCTGGTGGATGATCGCGGCCAGGGCGCCCTTGTAGGGAACACGGCCTTCGATGCCTTCCGGTACCAGCTTCTCGGCGCCGGCCGAGGAGTCCTGGAAGTAGCGGTCGGACGAGCCTTGCGCCTGTGCCATGGCACCCAGCGAGCCCATGCCGCGGTAAGCCTTGTAGGAACGGCCCTGGAACAGTTCGACTTCACCCGGAGCCTCTTCGGTACCGGCGAACATCGAACCCATCATCACGCAGGAAGCACCGGCAACGATGGCCTTGGACAGGTCACCCGAGAAGCGGATGCCGCCGTCGGCGATCAGCGGCACGCCAGTGCCTTCCAGTGCAGCGGCAACGTTGGCGATGGCGCTGATTTGCGGCACGCCGACACCGGCAACGATACGGGTGGTGCAGATCGAGCCTGGGCCGATACCGACCTTGACCGCGTCGGCGCCAGCTTCGGCCAGAGCCTTGGCGGCAGCGCCGGTGGCGATGTTGCCGCCGATTACCTGTACTTGCGGGTAGGTTTCCTTGACCCAGCGAACGCGGTCGATCACGCCTTTGGAGTGACCGTGAGCGGTGTCGACCACCACGACGTCAACGCCAGCAGCCACCAGGGCGGCAACGCGCTCGCCGGTGTCCTTGCCGGTGCCGACTGCGGCGCCGACGCGCAGGCGACCCTGGTCGTCCTTGCTGGCCAGCGGGTAGGCCTTGGCCTTTTCGATGTCCTTGACGGTCATCATGCCCTTGAGGTTGAACTTGTCGTCAACGATCAGGACTTTTTCCAGGCGGTGCTTGTGCAGCAGCTCGCGGACTTCGTTCTTGTTGGCGCCTTCGCGGACGGTGACCAGACGCTCTTTGGGGGTCATCACGTCGCGGACCTTGGCGTCCAGGCGGCTCTCGAAGCGCACGTCACGGGAAGTGACGATGCCGACCAGGTCGCCGTTCGCCAGCACCGGAACGCCGGAGATGTTGTTCAGGCGGGTCAGGTCGAACAGGTCGCGCACGGTGGCGTCGGCGTCGATGGTGATCGGGTCCTTGACCACGCCAGCCTCGAACTTCTTGACCTTGCGGACTTCGCTGGCCTGCTGCTCGATGGTCATGTTCTTGTGGATGATGCCGATGCCGCCTTCCTGGGCCATGGCAATGGCCAGGCGCGCTTCGGTCACGGTATCCATGGCGGCGGAAACCAGCGGAATGTTCAGCTCGATGCCACGGGTCAAACGGGTCTTGAGACTGACTTCATTAGGCAGTACCTCGGAATAGCCAGGTACAAGGAGGATATCGTCGAAGGTCAGGGCTTCTTGGCTGATACGCAGCATCGCGGGGGCTCCCGGGCGGGAAAAATGGAAGCGCGCCATTATACTCATGCACGGCGCGCCGCTCAATGCAAAAAAAGGGCCTTCGGTCAGCCTTGTGGCAGTTTTACCTGTACCACGGCCACCGGCTGGTCGAGCCAGTCGGCGAAGCTGTCGAGAAAGGCCTGGGTGAACCCGGCCTCGCCCCAGTTGTTGAAGATGAACCCCAGGTTGGAAAAGGCACATGGCTGCAGGTAAATGAAGCCATTGATGTCATCTTCGAAGCCGCACAGCGGGCAGGTAAAGTTGTCGCTCACCGCCGGCATCCATTCTTCGAGGCTTTCGAACAGCGGCTCGCCCACCTCACGCCGGCACTCGGGGCAACCGGCCTCTTCGAGGAAACCTTCGGTAGGGGTATAGATGCAGCGCTTGAGCATCACCTCCAGGCCGTTGACCTGCTCGCCGAAGGGCAGTTTCTCCGGGTGCAGGGCCACTTTGCGGGCACCTTCGGCCAAGGCATGGGCCATGCGGTTGCCGGTGCGGCCACAGGTGGTCAGCTGTTCCTCGACGACTTTCTCGCGCACCAGCCAGCGCAGGATGGCGCGGGCACGGGCTTCATGCACCGGGACGGTAGACAGCTTGGGAACGATGATGCTCTGGGTGTTCATGAACGGGGCAAGCCTGAAAAACTGCGGTAATGACGCAATTCTACCGCCTGCTCAGGCGCTCAGATAGCGACCGATCAGCGCCAGCCCGCTGGCCAGCACCAGCCAGGTGACCAGGCGCACGAACGCTTCGCGGGACAGCCGGTGGGTCAGCCTGCGCCCTGTCCAGAGACCAGCAAGCATGACCGGCAACAGGCAGGCGGCGAGCAGCAGCAGGCTTTGATCGGCATAGACGCCAGCGGTCAGGAACAGCATCAGGCGCACCACTGTACTGCAACTGATCAGTGCGCTCTGGGTAGCGCGCACCTGTTCCTTTACCTCCAGCCGCGCACTCAGGTACAGGGCATATAGAAAGCCACCGCTGCCGAACAAGGCACCGAACAGCCCGCCTGCCGTGCCCATCGGCACCGCCCAGAAACCGGACAGACTGACCGGCCGCACCTTCACCGCCAGCCCGTACACGGCATATGCCGTGACGAACAAGCCCATCAGCAGCAGCAACAGGTCGGACTTCAGCTGTAGCAGGAATACCACGCCCAGCGTGCAGCCTACGGCCATGAACGGCAACAGCCGCAGCAGCTCGCCCCGCACGACATCGCGGCGCGATGGCAGCAGGTTGCCGAAGGCGGCGACGAAGTCCAGCAGTACCAGCAGCGGTATGATCCGCGACAGCGGCATGAAGTGGATCAGCACTGGGCCGGCCACCAGCGCAGTGCCGAAACCGGCGATACCGAAGACGATGTAGGCAACGCCAACACCCAGCAGGATGGGCAGCCAGTCGAGGCCGGAAAACGACAGTTGAGCGAGCATGGCAGCAGTTCCTGGGAAGACAGGCAAAGGTTAGCCAGCCATGAGCCATGCCGACTAATATGCATTTTTCGCCACAACCATCTCGAAAAGGCATGACATGACGTCGATCCGCCAGTTGCGTTACTTCGTGGAAATCGCCGAATGCGGCAGCTTCAGCGGTGCCGCCGAGCGACTGTACATTGCCCAGTCGGCGCTGAGCCGGCAGATCAAGGAGCTGGAACAGCAACTGGGCACGCCGCTGTTCGAACGCACCGCGCGCCTGCCGCGCCTGACACTGGCTGGCCAGGCCTTTCTGGAGCGGGCGCGGCGCTTGCTGGCCGACCTGGCGCAGGCCGAGCGAGTGACCCGCGACATTGGTGAAGGGCTGCAGGGCAGCCTGCGCCTGAACCACTCCAGTACAGTGCCGCTGACCGGCCCATTGCTGGCTCGCCTGGGCGGTTACTTGCGCGACAACCCGGGGGTTTCGCTGGAAATTGCCCAGCAGTCGTCGGAGGCGCAGCTGGAGGATATTGCTAATGGACGCCTGGATATCGGCCTGCTGCGTTTGCCTGTGTTGCGCCAGCATGAAGGCGTGGTGCTGCATGCGCTGTTCAGTGAGCCATTGCTGCTGGCGGTTGCCGCTGGGCATCCGCTGGCTGACGCACCACAAGTGAAGCTTGAACAGTTGCGCGAGGAGCGCTTCATTTCCATTCCGCATCGGGACCGTGGCGGGCTGAGCTACCTGTCGGCCTCGTTGTGCATGGAGGCAGGCTTTTTCCCGCGCGCGGCGCAGGTGCTGTCGCGCAAGACCACCCAGTTGCAGCTGATTCAGGCGGGGTTTGGGGTGGCGTTGCTGCCGGCGTGCATGCGCGAGATTGCGCCAGCCTCAGTCAGCTTCGTGGCGCTGGAGGGAGGGTGTGAGAGTACTGTGGCGATGGCTTGCAGGCGGGATGCGGGGCAGATGGTCAGGCAATTCGTGGCTGCGATGCAGGGTGGATGGCACCGGCTGCGCCGGTGTTCGCGGGTGAACCCGCTCCCACAGGTACAGCGTCAACTCGAAGCCAGCGCTCCCACTGAGATCGCGACAGGGCCGGGACAGACAACCGGGGCCGATGTCCTTTATGATGCCCGCCATGATCAGAGACCCTTTCGAACGACTCGGCCTGGACCGCGAGGTCCTTACCGTCAGCCAACTCAACGGTCGCGCCCGCGTGCTGCTGGAGGACGTGTTCCGCAGCGTGTGGGTGGAAGGCGAGATTTCCAACCTCGCCCGCCCAGCCTCCGGCCACATGTACTTCACCCTCAAGGACAGCGGCGCGCAGGTGCGCTGCGCGCTGTTCCGGCAGAACGCCACGCGGGTGCGCCAGGCCTTGCGCGACGGCCTGGCGGTGCGGGTGCGCGGTAAGGTTTCGCTGTTCGAGGGGCGTGGCGACTACCAGCTGATTATCGACACCGTCGAGCCGGCCGGCGACGGCGCCTTGCGCCTGGCCTTCGAGGCCCTGAAGGAAAAGCTCGGCGCCGAGGGGCTGTTCAGCGCCGAACGCAAGCAGCCGCTGCCGGCCCACCCGCAGCGCATCGGCATCATCACCTCGCCCACCGGCGCGGTGATCCGCGACATCATCAGCGTGTTCGGCCGCCGCGCCCCGCAGGTGGAACTGAACCTCATCCCCACCGCAGTACAGGGCCGCGAAGCCGTTGCACAGATCGTGCGCGCCATCCGCCTGGCCGACAGCCTCGGTTTCGATGCGCTGATCCTGGCCCGGGGCGGCGGCTCGCTGGAGGACCTGTGGTGCTTCAACGAAGAAGCCGTGGCACGGGCCGTGGCCGCCTGTGTAACACCGATTGTCAGCGCCGTGGGCCATGAGACCGATGTCTCGATCAGCGACTTCGTCGCCGACGTGCGCGCACCCACACCGTCTGCCGCCGCCGAGCTGCTGGCACCCGACAACAGCGGCCTGCAGCAACGCCTGGACGGCCTGCAACGGCGCCTGCTGCTGCGCATGCAAAACCGCCTGACCCACGACCGCCTGCGCCTGGAGTCGCTGACCCGGCGCCTGCGCCACCCGGGCGAGCGCTTGCGCCAGCAGGCCCAGCGCCTGGACGACCTGGACATGCGCCTGCGCCGTGCATTCATGCTCAACCTCAACCAGCGCCGCGAACGCCTGGCACGCCTGGATACCCGCCTCGCCGCGCAGCACCCTGGGCGTACCCTGAAACTGCTGGGCCAACGCCTGGACAGCCTCGCCGAACGCCTGCCGCGGGCGATGCGCGAAGTGCTCAAGGACCGCCGCCAGCGCTTCCAGGCCCAGTTGCAGACGCTGCAGGTGGTCAGCCCGCTGGCCACCCTCGCCCGCGGCTACAGCATCCTGCTGGACGAACAGGGCCAGGCCATCCGCAGCGCCGAACAGACCCGCAATGGCCAACGCCTGACCGCCCGCCTGAACGAAGGCGAGCTGTTGGTGCGGGTCGAAGACAACCACCTGACCCCGGTCACCCTCTCACTTCTGGACTGACACATGCCTCGCCTGCTCGCGCCCCTGCTTGCCCTTTCCCTCCTGCTGCTGGCCGGCGGCGCCCAGGCCAGCTACATCACCCGCACGCTGAACAAGCCGGTACCCGGCGGCGTGGCGGTGGTCGACCTCGGCCCCGCCGCCAGTGCACCCACCGCCAGCTTCGACGGCAAACCGGTGCTGGTGGTGAGGGAACAGGACAACTGGCTGGCCATCGTCGGCATCCCGCTCACCCAGAAGCCCGGCACCGCTGTGCTGAACCAAGGCGGCCGTACCCTGCCCTTCACGGTCGGCAGCAAGAAGTACCCCGAGCAGCGCATCACCCTGAAGAACACCCGCCAGGTCAACCCGAACCCGGCCGACCTCAAGCGCATCGACCGCGAACTGGCCGAGCAGATCAAGGCTTACCGCAGCTTCAGCCCGACCCTGCCGAGCAACCTGATCCTCGACAAGCCGGTCAGTGGCCCGCTGTCGAGCAAGTTCGGCGTGCGCCGCTTCTTCAATGGTGAAGAACGCAACCCACACGCCGGGCTGGACTTCGCGGTACCGGCCGGCACGCCGATCAAGACCCCGGCCAATGGCAAGGTGATCCTGGTGGGGGATTACTTCTTCAATGGCCGCACGGTGTTCGTCGACCACGGGCAGGGCTTTATCAGCATGTTCTGCCATATGTCGAAGATCGATGTGCAGGTGGGGCAGCAGCTGCGCCGGGGCGAGGTGGTCGGGCGCGTGGGCTCGACCGGGCGGGCTACCGGGCCGCACATGCACTGGAACGTCAGCCTGAATGATGCGCGGGTGGATCCGGCGATTTTCATTGGCGCGTTCCAGCCCTGAGACCGGGGCGCCTGCTTCGCGGGCATGCCCGCTCCCACAGGTAATGCGCCGATCCTGAAGGCTGTGCTTTACCTGTGGGAGCGGGCGCGCCCGCGAAGAGGCCAGCACATGAGACATCATGTTCAACCGCGTTGCGCCATCGAAAAAGACTGCGCAAAAATTGAGAAGCACTCAGAAAAATATAGCGATAAAATCTCGCCTATCAGCTTTTTTTAAGCATTCCTCTCAATTTTTGCTGAACGCTTGCCATCCCCCACCCCACTGTTTAAGTTTGAAGGCATGAAAACCTTCAGCACCCTCATCCTGCTCCGACAACATCGCAGCCTCTGCCTGGTTAGCGCCCGACTACCAGGCTGAATCGCGTCGCCTCGCCTTTTCATCTCGTTATCGCTCGGCAGGCCCGATTTCGGCCGCACACAAAAGGATTGCTTCCATGACCATGCTCAAAGACCCTTCGAAGAAATACCGCGCTTTCCCGACCATCGACCTGCCTGACCGTACCTGGCCGTCGAAGACCATCACCGCCGCGCCGATCTGGTGCAGCTCCGACCTGCGTGATGGCAACCAGTCGCTGATCGAGCCGATGGATTCGGAGAAGAAGCTGCGCTTCTGGAAGACCTTGGTGCAGGTTGGCGTGAAGGAAATCGAAGCCTCGTTCCCGTCCGCATCGCAGACCGATTTCGACTTCGTGCGCATGCTGATCGAAGAAGGCCACATCCCGGACGACACCACCATCCAGGTGCTCACCCAGGCCCGTGAAGACCTCATCGCCCGCACCTTCGAATCGCTGCGCGGGGCGAAGAAGGCCATCGTCCACCTGTACAACGCCACCAGCCCGTCGTTCCGCCGCATTGTCTTCAACCAGGACAAGCAAGGCGTGAAGGACATCGCGGTGAACGCGGCCAAGCTGTTCGTCAAGTACGCCGCCCAGCAGCCGGAAACCCAGTGGACCTTCCAGTACTCGCCGGAAACCTTCAGCGCCACCGAGATGGAGTTCGCCAAGGAAGTCTGCGACGCGGTGATCGAGGTGTGGAACCCGACCCCCGAGCACAAGATCATCCTCAACCTGCCGGCCACCGTGGAAGTGTCCACGCCGAACATCTACGCCGACCAGATCGAGTGGTTCTGCCGCAACGTCAGCCGTCGCGACAGCGTCATCATCAGCCTGCACTGCCACAACGACCGCGGCACCGGCATCGCCGCCACCGAACTGGGCCTGATGGCCGGTGCCGACCGCGCCGAAGGCTGCCTGTTCGGCAACGGCGAGCGTACCGGTAACGTCGACCTGGTGACCCTGGCGTTGAACCTCTACACCCAGGGCATCGACCCGCTGCTGGACTTCTCCGACATCGACGGCGTGCGCAAGGTGGTCGAAGAGTGCAACCAGCTGCCGGTGCACCCGCGTCACCCGTACGTGGGCGACCTGGTCCACACCGCGTTCTCCGGCTCGCACCAGGACGCCATCCGCAAGGGCTTCGCCAAGCAGCAGGAAGGCGAGCTGTGGGAAGTGCCTTACCTGCCGATCGACCCGGCCGACATCGGCCGCAGCTACGAGGCGGTGATCCGCGTCAACAGCCAGTCGGGCAAAGGCGGCATCACCTACCTGCTCGAGCAGGAATACGGCATCAGCCTGCCGCGCCGCATGCAGATCGAGTTCAGCCAGGTAGTACAGAGTGAAACCGACCGTCTGGGCCTGGAAATGACTGCCCAGCAGATCTACAGCCTGCTGCACAAGGAATACCTCCAGGCCAACACCCCGTACGCGCTGGTCAGTCACCGCCTGCAGGAAGAGAACGGCCACAGCGCCGTGGAAGTGGAAGTCGCCAGTGAAGGCGAAACCACCCTGCACTGGCGCGGCAAGGGCAACGGCGCGCTGGAAGCGCTGGTGGCCGGCCTGCCGATTGCCGTGGAGATCATGGACTACAACGAGCATGCCATTGGCGCCGGTACCAATGCCAAGGCTGCGGCCTATATCGAACTGCGCGTGGCCGGTGGCCGCCCGGTGCATGGTGTGGGTATCGATGAAAACTTCACCACGGCCAGCTTCAAGGCACTGTTCAGCGCGCTGAACCGCTCGCTGAGCCAGCAGGAAGCCAAGGCGGCCTGAACTGTCGCGTGATGAATGCAAAAGCCCGCATCGTTTGATGCGGGCTTTTTTGTCTGCCTGTGCCGGCCTCTTCGCGGGTGAACCCGCTCCCACAGGGATCGCGCTGCACTCAGCAACTGTACAGTACCTGTGGGAGCGGGTTCACCCGCGAAAGGGCCGGTACAGGCACTGCAAGATCTCCAGGCAAAAAAAAGGGGCGCCGACCAAGCGCCCCATAAGCCGTAAAGCACACAACAAATTCAGTTGGCGTCCAGCAGCGCCATTGCCTCCGCACTGCACGCTTCGATCCGCGCCCAGTCGCCGTTCTTGATCCAGCCACTGTCGAGCATCCAGGTGCCACCCACGCACATCACATTGGGCAACGCCATATAGTTGCGCACGTTGGCCGGGTTCACCCCGCCGGTCGGGCAGAAGCGAATATCGCCGAACGGGCCACCAAAGGCCTTGATCGCCGCGACACCGCCGCTGATTTCCGCCGGGAACAGCTTGAAGCGGCGGTAGCCCAGGGCATAGCCCATCATGATTTCGGACGGCGTGCTGATGCCTGGCAGCAGCGGGATCTCACTGTCCACACCGGCTTCGAGAATGTCCTGGGTAATGCCCGGGGTAACGACGAATTGCGCCCCCGCAGCTTCAACGGCCGCGAACATGCCGCGATCGAGCACGGTGCCGGCACCGACACAAAGTTCCGGGCGCTGCTCGCGCAGCACCTGGATGGCCTTCAGGCCATACTGTGAGCGCAAGGTCACTTCCAGGGTACGGATACCGCCGGCCGCCAGGGCATCAGCCAGCGGCAGGATGTCTTCCTCACGGGCGATGGTGATCACCGGCAGGATGCGCGCCTTTTTGCAAATGGCGTCGATCCGTGCGGCTTTGTCGGCCATCGAGAGCTTGGGCTGTGGGCGTTCGAGGGTGGTCATGACTGTGGATCCTTGGCTCATGGGCACCAGTAGATGTCCAGGGGGGCGTGAAGAAAAGCGCGAATCGGCATTTCGGTAAGGTCGTTGCCAGCCAGCGCGGCGCGCAGGGTAGCGAGTTTGCCCTGCCCTTGTACGGACAGCGCGGTAAAGGCGGCACTGGCCAGCAGCGAGCGGGTCATCGACAGGCGCTGGTGCGGCACGCTCGGTGCCAGCAAGGGCAGGCAGCGGCGTGGGTTGGCCAGGTCGAGGCCTGCTTCCAGGTTGGGGCTGGCGGGGAACAGCGAGGCGGTATGGCCATCATCACCCATGCCCAGCACCAGCACGTCGATTGGCGGCAGCTCGGCCAGGGCCTGATCGGCCTTGCCCGCAGCGACATCGAGGTTCTCCGCCTGCTGGTACAGGCCAACGAAGCGGGCCTTGGCCGCCGCGCCCTTGAACAGGTGGCGGACCAGCAGGCCGGCGTTGCTGTCGGCGTGCTCCACCGGCACCCAGCGCTCATCGGCCAGGCTGACGGTAACCTTGGCCCAGTCGAGGTTTTCGCTGGCCAGCTTTTCGAGGAACGGCACCGGGCTGCGGCCACCGGACAGCACCAGGCAGGCCTGGCCCTTGGCGGCAATGGCCGCGCGCAGGCGCTCGGCCACGTCATGGGCCTGGGTTGCGGCCAGCGCCTTGGCATCCGCCAGCTCATGCACCGTCACAACCGCTGGCAGTTTCAGTTCAGATATCCCCATACCACGCCCTCCCATCGCGCGTGATCAGTGCAATCGAGCTCATCGGCCCCCAGGAGCCTGCCGCGTATGGCTTGGGTGCATCACCCGCGTTACGCCAGCCGGCGATCAGCTGGTCGCACCACTTCCAGGCATATTCGATTTCGTCCTTGCGCACGAACAGGTTCTGGTTGCCGCGCATCACTTCGAGCAACAGCCGCTCGTAGGCATCCGGAATCCGTGCACTGCGCCAGGTGTCGGAAAAATTCAGCTGCAACGGGCCGCTGCGCAGTTGCATGCCTTTGTCCAGGCCCTGCTCCTTGGTCATCACCCGCAAAGAAATGCCTTCGTCCGGTTGCAGGCGGATGATCAGCTTGTTACCGATCTGCAAACGCTGTTCCGGGGCGAAGATGTAGTGCGGCGTTTCCTTGAAGTGGATGACGATCTGCGACAGCTTCTGCGGCATGCGCTTGCCGGTACGCAGGTAGAACGGCACGCCCGACCAGCGCCAGTTGCGGATGTCGGCACGCAGGGCGACGAAGGTTTCGGTGTCACTCTGGGCGTTGGCGTTGTCTTCTTCCAGGTAACCGGGCACCGGCTTGCCTTCGCTGTAGCCGGCGATGTACTGGCCGCGCACCACACGGGTGCTCAGCCCTTCGCCGGTGATCGGTGCCAGGGCCTTGAGTACCTTGACCTTTTCGTCACGGATGGCATCGGCGGACAGTTCGCTGGGCGGGTCCATGGCGATCAGGCACAGCAGCTGCAGCAGGTGGTTCTGGATCATGTCGCGCAGCTGGCCGGCCTTGTCGAAGTAGCCCCAGCGGCCTTCGATGCCGACCTTCTCGGCGACGGTGATCTCCACATGGGAGATGGAATTCTGGTTCCACTGGGTTTCGAACAGGCTGTTGGCGAAGCGCAGGGCGATCAGGTTCTGCACCGTTTCCTTGCCCAGGTAGTGGTCGATACGGTAGACCCGGCTCTCGGGGAAGAACCGCGCCACGGCATCGTTGACCCGGCGCGACGACTCCAGGTCGTGGCCAATGGGCTTCTCCAGCACCACCCGGGTGCGCGCGGCCAGCCCGGCCTTGTCGAGGTTTTCGCAGATGGCCCCGTACACCGCCGCTGCGGTGGCGAAGTAGGCGATCAGCGGCAGCTCGCCCGGCAACTGCTCGGCCAGGGCCTGGTAGCCCTCGGGCTGGAGGAAGTCCAGGTGCTGGTAGCTCAGCCGGGCGAGGAAGCGGCCCAGCGCAGCGGGCTCGATATCGGCCTCGGGCACATGCCGGCGCAGGTGCGCTTCGATGCTGTCCAGGTGGTCCTGCGCGCTACCGGCCTCGCGGGCCAGCGCCAGCAGGCGGGTATCCGGGTGCAACAGGTTGGCCCGGTCGAGCTGGTAAAGCGCAGGAAACAGCTTGCGCAATGCCAGGTCGCCGAGGGCGCCAAACAGGGCAAAGGTGCAAGGTTCGACACTGATCGCAGCCATGATGTTGGTTCTTTCCTAAAGTTGGTCTAGGAATACCGCTTTCACATACGGTTTTCAAGGGATAATGTAGTAAAAACCACAACATTACACACAAGTGTTACAGACAAGTGGTACGTCAACCGCGCCGACAGTACGATAGACGACCGTGCAAAAAGCCTGCTGCTCCCACAGCCGGCTGTCTTCCCGACCCAAGGACACACCCATGGACCGCGTGCGAAACCTCCTGGAACAGATCCAGGGCCGCCTCGACGAGCTGAACAAGGCCGAACGCAAAGTCGCCGAAGTCATCCTGCTCAACCCGCAACAAGCCACCCGTTTCAGCATCGCTGCGCTGGCCCAGGCGGCCAAGGTCAGCGAACCGACCGTCAACCGCTTCTGCCGCTCGTTCGGCGTCAGCGGCTACCCCGAGCTCAAGCTGCAGCTGGCGCAGAGCCTGGCCAGCGGCGCCGCCTACGTCAGCCGCGCGGTAGAGGCTGACGATGACCCGGCAGCCTACACCCAGAAGATCTTCGCCAGCGCCATCGCCTCGCTCGACAGCGCCTGCCAGCAGCTCGACCCGCAGCAGGTCAGCCGTGCCGTGGACATGATGATCCAGGCCCGGCAGATCCACTTCTTCGGCCTGGGCGCCTCGGCCCCGGTGGCGCTGGACGCCCAGCACAAGTTCTTCCGCTTCAACCTCGCAGTATCGGCCCACGCCGACGTGCTGATGCAGCGCATGCTGGCCTCGGTGGCGCACACTGGCGACCTGTTCGTGATCATTTCCTACACCGGGCGCACCCGCGAACTGGTCGAAGTGGCCCGCCTGGCCCGCGAGAACGGCGCCTCGGTGCTGGGCCTGACCGCCGCCGGTTCGCCGCTGGCCAATGCCTGCAGCCTGAGCCTGCACATTCCGCTGCCGGAAGACACCGACATCTACATGCCAATGACCTCGCGGATCATCCAGCTGACCGTGCTCGATGTACTGGCCACCGGCATGACCCTGCGCCGTGGCGTGGACTTCCAGCCGCACCTGCGCAAGATCAAGGAAAGCCTCAACGCCAGCCGCTACCCGATCGAGGACGACGAGCTCAACTGAGCCGGTGCGCCTGCAGGCGCAGGTGGGCACGCTGCCCCGGCGCCAGGCTCAGGCCCTCACCACTGCCGCTGGCGGCCTCGACACAGACGAAGTGCTGGCATTCACGCCCGGTCACGCCCATCAGCGGGCGGTTGCCCGGGTGCCAGACCACCGTGTCGTCGCTGTCACCGGTATCGATGCACAGCTCGCGCTGCCAGGCCGGGTCCTGCAGTTGCACCCGCGGCGTGCCGGGGTAGACCTTCTGGCAGCCGCCCTTGAGCTTCAGCGCGCCATCCTCACGGCAGACCTGGCGGTTGAGGCGGTCGTAGCCTTCGATATCCTCGAGCCCGGACAGCGCTATCTCAGCCACGTCACTGATACGCCAGTAGGCCAGCAGGGCATGGCTCAATTGGCAGGGTTCGCTGTCCTGGTGCTCGGTGCTCAGGCTCAGCTCCATGCGGCTGCCCAACCGGGCATGCAGGTCGACCTGCCAGTCGCACAGGTCCAGCCGCCACTTCAGGGTTACGCCCTCCTCGTCCTCGCGGCTGTCCACCAGCTTCCAGTCCAGCAAGCGCGCCCAGCCATGGGCCGGCCACAAGTCCTCGCTGGGGTGGCGGCCATACCACGGCCAGCACACCGGTACGCCACCGCGTATCGCTCCCACCTGCGGCCACTGCTCGGCGCACCACAACCAGGGCCGTTCACCCGCCGGTTGAAAATGCAGCAGTTGCGCACCCTGGCGGCTGAACACCGCCTGGCAACGGGGGTGATCGATGATCAGCACATCGCGCTGCTGGTAACGCTCCCACTCGAATGTCGGCCGGGGCCGCTGCGAGGCAAAGAAGCGATGGAGCGGATGTTCGGGCATGGTTCAGAGCTCTTGTTGTTTGAGATAGCGCTGTCTCGGCCTATCCCCGGCACCCACTGCAGGGCAGTGGGTGCCGACTATCGAAATAGTACCGAAAATGGATTGGCGTAAATTTACAACAATCGCCCTCAGAATGACGACTGAATCTTCAACCCTGCGACCAGCGCGTTGTCCACCTCATCCACGCCGCCGGGGCTCTTGATGTACTGCAGGTTGGGCCGCACGGTCAGCCAGTTGGTCACATGGAAGCCGTAGTAGAGCTCGGCGTTGTACTCGGTACGCTGCAGCGGCACGAAGCCTGGGTTGTCGTAATCGTTGATGCCGCTCTGGGCGTTGAGCAGTTCGGCGCGTTTCTTCACGTCGTCATTCACATGAATGCGCGCCACGCCGAAGCCGATGTCATCCTTGGGCCGGGCATCGAAGGCGCCTTTGTAGACCAGTCCTACCTGCTGGTAGTTGTCGACGACGTTGGTGGCCTGGTCGTGCACGGTGAAGTTGGCGAACAGGCTAAGGCCCCGGTTGACGTCGCCGCCATGGGCAGTGACCTGCTGCTGTGCCACTACCCACCAGCCATGCTTGCTGGAGTGCGACTTGAAGGCTTCGCCCGTCAGCGCCTGCGGGTTACCGTTGACGTCATCGAACACATCATCGGCCTTGGCCGTGCTGTAGTAGTAACCCAGGCGGTACTCGCCCGGCAGGCCGTTGACCTTGGGTGACCACACCGCTTCCACCGGCAGGATCGCGCCCTTGGTGCCGCTGCCACTGAGCTTGAAGCCGTTGCCGGTTTCCAGGTTGGAAGGGTTCTGCTCGAAGGCACCGACCTGGACGAAGAATTCCGGGGTGATGTTGTATTTCACCCGCAGCGCCCACTGGCTGACCGGCCAGTTGTACCAGATGCCGCCAACCCAGTTGCCGACCTGCGAGCCGCAGAAGGCCAGGTTCTGGAAGTCGCAGGGGAAGCTGTTGAAGTCCTCGCCCTCGCCGAAGCGGCCGAATTTCACGTCCAGCGCACCGTCGAAGTACTTCTGCTTGACCCACATCTGGGTCAGGCGCCAGGTCTGGCCACGGCCCCACACTTCCTGCACCGAGCTGAACTGCCCGGCGCGCGGATCGCTGATACGGTCGTTGGACAGGTTGCGGCCGCTACGCTCGGTGATCGCCAGCTTGAACTCGGCATCGTGCCAGCCGAAGATTTTCTGCAGATCCAGATGCGCGCCAAGGGCGAACTGGTCGCTATAGCGCGCGGTCTTGTCGTCGTTGTAGCCGCCGTGCAGGTTGCCAGCGATCTCACCGACATAATCGAGGGTGAAGTCGTAGCCCTTTTCCAATAGTTCGGTACGGGTGCCACCCCAGTCGCCGGTCATCCACTTCGATTCGCTGGAAAAGGCCTCGGCAGCCTGCGCGCCGCTGCTACCGGCCATTGCCAGTGGTGCGAGCAAGGCCAGCGAGCCCAATGTCCTGATGCATTTGCGCTGTTCCATCCCTTTGCGTCCTCTTTTTCTTATTGATGGTGTAGACGAGTTATCGGCCTTTGAAGTGCGCCACGTTGTCCTTCATGGCTGCGGCAGTGGTGGCCAGGTGCAAGCGCTCGCCGCTGGCGGCGTCGAACAGCAGCACCCGGGCCGGGTCGAATTGCAGGTTCAGGCTGTCGCCGACCCGGCACGCCACATCTGGCGCCAGGCGGCAGCAGACCTTGGTCTGGTTGAGGGTGACGAACACCAGCAGGTCTGGCCCGGTGGGCTCGGTCACCTGCACCTCGGCGCGAATGCCGGGCAGACCATTGCCCTCCGCGGCCCCAAGGGCAATCTGCTCGGGGCGGATGCCAAGGATGATCTCGCGGCCATCCAGTTCGTCAGCGGCCACCCCCAAGGGCAGCTCGCAACGCGCCTGACCGCTGTCGAGCACGGCCAGCAGGCGCCCGTCCTGTTGCGTGAGGCGCACCGGGATGAAGTTCATCGGCGGCGAGCCGATGAAGCTGGCGACGAACTGGTTGGCCGGATCGTTGTAGATCTGCTGCGGGGTGCCGAACTGCTGGATGATGCCGTCCTTCATCACCGCCACCTTGTCGCCCAGGGTCATGGCCTCGATCTGGTCATGGGTGACGTACACGGTGGTGGTCTTCAGGCGCTGGTGCATCAGTTTCATTTCGGTACGCATCTCGACGCGCAGCTTGGCATCGAGGTTGGACAGCGGTTCATCGAACAGGTAGATCTTCGGCCGCCGCGCCAGCGCCCGGCCCATGGCCACGCGCTGCTGCTGGCCACCGGACAGCTGCGCCGGCTTGCGCGCCAGCAGGTGCTCGATCTGCAACAGCTTGGCCACCCGCGCCACCTCCTCGTCGATGGCGGCCTGGGGCAGCTTGCGGATCTTCAGGCCGAACTCGATGTTCTCGCGCACGCTCATGGTCGGGTACAGCGCGTAGGACTGGAACACCATGGCGATATCGCGGTCCTTGGGGCTCATGCCGCTGACGTCCTGCTGGTCGATGAGAATCGCGCCGCCGCTGATCTGCTCCAGCCCGGCGATGCAGTTCATCAAGGTCGACTTGCCGCAGCCCGACGGGCCGACCAGGATCAGGAACTCGCCATCCCTGATCGACAACTGGATGTCCTTGAGGGTGTCCGGCAAGCCGCTGCCGTAGGTCTTGTTCACGTTGCGAAGTTCGAGCGTTGCCATGACTTACCCCTTTACCGCGCCAGCAGTCAGCCCGCGGACGAAATATTTGCCTGCCACCACGTAGACCAGCAGGGTTGGCAGGCCAGCGATCATCGCCGCCGCCATGTCGACGTTGTATTCCTTGGCCCCGGTGCTGGTGTTGACCAGGTTGTTCAGGGCCACGGTAATCGGTTGCGAATCGCCGCTGGAGAACACCACGCCGAACAGGAAGTCGTTCCAGATCTGGGTGAACTGCCAGATCAGGCAGACCATGATGATCGGCGTGGACATCGGCAGGATGATGCGGCGGAAGATGGTGAAGAACCCGGCACCGTCCAGGCGCGCAGCCTTGACCAGGGCATCGGGGATGCTCACGTAGAAGTTGCGGAAGAACAGCGTGGTGAAGGCCAGGCCGTAGACCACGTGCACCAGCACCAGGCCGGTCGTGGTGCTGGCCAGGCCGAGCTTGCCGAGGGTGAACGAGGCCGGCAGCAGCACGGTCTGGAACGGCAGGAAGCAGCCGAATAGCAGCAGGCCGAAGAACAGCTGCGAGCCACGGAAGCGCCACATCGACAGCACATAGCCGTTCAGCGCGCCGATGGCGGTGGAGATCAGCACCGCTGGCACGGTGATCATGATCGAGTTCCAGAAGTAACCGCTGACCGTGCCCCAGGCCTTGACCCAGCCGATACCGGTAATTACCACCGGCCAGCTCAGCAGGTTGCCGGTGCTGATATCGTCCGGGGTCTTGAAGCTGGTCAGCAGCATTACCACCAGCGGCACCAGGTACAGCAGCACTGCCAGCAACAGCACCGCGTGGATGGCGATGCGGCTCGGGCTCAGCGCTGGCTTGTCGAGAGGGCTATGCATGGCGTTTGCTCCGCAGCTCCGAGTACAGGTAAGGCACGAGGATCGCCAGGATCGCCCCGAGCATGAGGATGGCGCTGGCCGAGCCCATGCCCATCTGGCCGCGGCTGAAGGTGAACGAATACATGAACATCGCCGGCAGGTCGGACGAGTAGCCCGGGCCGCCGGCAGTCATCGCCGCCACCAGGTCGAAGCTCTTGATGGCAATGTGCGCGAGGATCATCAGCGAGCTGAAGAACACCGGGCGCAGGCTGGGCAGTACCACGCGCCAGTAGATGCGCGGCAGGCTGGCGCCGTCGATCTGCGCGGCGCGGATGATCGACGGGTCGACACCACGCAGGCCGGCGAGGAACATCGCCATGATGAAGCCCGAGGCTTGCCACACGGCGGCAATCACCAGGCAGTACACCACCCGGTCGGGATCGATCAGCCAGTCCAGGCGAAAGCCCTCCCAGCCCCAGTCGCGCAGCAGCTTGTCCAGGCCCATGCCGGGGTTGAGCAGCCACTTCCAGGCGGTGCCGGTGACGATCATCGACAGCGCCATGGGGTACAGGTAGATGGTGCGGATGAAACCTTCGCGCCGGATGCGTTGGTCCAGCAAGACCGCCAGCACTACGCCGATGGCCAGGCTGATGGCGATGAACAGGCCGCCGAACAGCAGCAGGTTCTTGCTTGCCACCCACCAGCGGTCGTTGTCGAACAGCCGGGCGTACTGCGCCAGGCCGGCCCACTTGTAGGTGGGCAGGAAGGTCGAGGTGGTGAAGGACAGGACAAAGGTCCAGAGGATGTAGCCGTAGAAACCCACCAGGACGATGAACATGCTCGGCGCCAGCACCAGCTTGGGCAGCCAGCGCTGTAGCGCGTCCAGGGGTGAGGCCCGCAGTTGGGCGGTTGCTGTGGTCATGGTTCACCTCAAAGGCACAACGGCCCGCTTTTGTGGGAGCGGCCTTGTGTCGCGAAAGGGCTGCGAAGCAGCCCCGGGGGCCTGATGAAGGAAGCTGTTCTGGAAGGACTGCGCTGCCTGGTTCTGGAACCGCTTTGCGGTCCTTTCGCGACGCAAGGCCGCTCCCACAGTCAGGCTGCGTTGGCCTCCGAGCCGCTTATTGGGCAGCCTTGATCGCCGCCGCCAGCTTCTTCGCCGCATCGGCCGGGTCGGCCTTGGGGTCGTTGATGTAGTTGGTCACCACATCGAAGAATGCGCCCTGCACGGCCAGCGTGGTGGCCATGTTGTGCGCCATGCTCGGCTGCAGGCCGCCGGTCTTGGCATCGGCGAGGAAGTCCTTGGCGGAGGTTTGCGCACAGGCATCGAAGCCATGCTTGCCCATGTCGGCGAGCATGTCGTTACGCACCGGGATCGACCCTTTGTTGCTGCTGAAGACCTTCTGGAAGTCCTCGCCCAGCACCTTGCGCGCAATGTCCTGCTGGCCGGCGGACGTGCCAGCGTCGTTCTGCTTGAACACCACCAGCGAGTCGATGTTGTACAGGAACGCCTTGTCGGTGCCGGGGAACGGCACGCACTGGTAATCCTTGCCGGCGGTTTTCTTCGCCAGGGTCCATTCGCTCTTGGCCCAGTCGCCCATGATCTGCATGCCGGCCTTGCCGTTGATCACCTTGGCCGCTTCCAGGTTCCAGTCCTGGCCCTTGCCGTCCGGGTCCATGTAGGTGGCGACCTTTTTCAGCTCGGTCAGCGCCTTGACCATCTGCGGGCCGGTCAAGGCCGTGTTGTCGAGATCGACCAGGGCCTTCTTGTAGCCATCGGCCCCCATCACCGCCAGCACCACGTTTTCGAACACGGTGCTGTCCTGCCACGGTTGGCCACCATGGGCGAGCGGGATGAAGCCGGCGGCCTTGAGCTTGTCGGCGGTGGCGTAGAATTCGTCGAGGGTGGCGGGTGCCTTGTCGATGCCGGCCTTCTTGAAGACGTCGGGGTTGATCCATAGCCAGTTGATGCGGTGGATGTTCACCGGGACGGCGACATAGTCACCGTCGTACTTGACGGTATCGGCGACTTTCTTGTCGAGCAGTGAGTCCCACTTCTCTTCCTTGACCACACCCTTGAGCACATCGGCGTCGAGCAGCCCGGTGGCCGCCCAGTCCTGGATGTCCGGGCCCTTGATCTGCGCGACACCCGGTGGGTTGCCGGCCACGGCGCGGCTCTTGAGCACGGTCATGGCCGTGGCACCACCACCACCGGCGACGGCGCCGTCCTTCCAGGTGAAGCCATCGTTTTCGACCTGGGTCTTGAGTACATCAACCGCCGCTTTTTCACCCCCGGAAGTCCACCAGTGCACCACCTCGACACTGCCTTTGGAGTCGGCAGCCAGAGCACTGAACGGAAGTAAGGAAGCCAGGGAGATGGCGGCAGCGAGACGGAGCGTGGGATTCATTGGGGCACCTTTCTTGTTGTTATGCCGGGCAAGTCTTCGCTTGCATTGCATGAAGTCTAAACAGCGTGTCCGCCTCGCCAGGTAACGAAGCGACGCGCGAATGTCATCGTTTGGTTACATTACCGGCCAGGCCGCTGGCCAGGCTGGGTGCCAGTGGCAAGCCCGGCAGCAGCAGCGCCTGGTAGGCGTGGTAGAGGTCGGGCTTGCCTGGCCAGATGGTCGCGGCCGGGTGGTTGTGCGCATCGAGTTCGTGGTGCCAGCTGCCAGCGCCGTGGTCGATGAAATGGTTGGCGATGAAGTCCCAGCAACGACGGTACCACTGCTCGTAGTGCGCCTCGCCCGTGCGCTGCAACAGGGCTGCGGCGGCGGCGCAGGCTTCGGCATGCACCCAGTGCAGGCGTGCGCGCACCACCGGGCGATCGGCCCAGTCCAGGGTGTAGACGAAACCTGGCGCGCCATCGACGTTCCAGGCCAGCTGGCAGGCAGCGTCGAACAACGCGCGGGCACTACCTAGCAGCCAGCCGGGTGCGTGCAGCCCGGCCCGCTCCAGGCTGGCCTCCAGGTGCAGCAGCAACCGCGCCCACTCCAGGGCATGCCCGGGCGTGGTGCCATAAGGCCGGAAGTGGTCGGCCGGGTGCGCCTGGTTGTAGTGCGGCAGTGGCTGCCAGAGGGCGTCGAAATGCTCGATGACCCGGTAGCCGTTGGCGGCGGCATGGGTGTGGATGATGCGTTCGGCGATACGCAAGCCGCGTTGCAGCCACAGGCTGTCGCCAGTGACATCCGCCAGGGCCAGGAAAGCCTCGACCGCATGCATGTTGCTGTTGGCGCCACGGTACGGCTCGGGCAACTGCCAGGTGCGGGAGAAGGCTTCCCGCAGGGCACCCTCCTCTTCACTCCAGAAATGCGCTTCAAGTACCTGCACCGCGTCTGCCAGCAGGGCTGTTGCATCCCCAGCACCGGCCATTACCGCCGAACTGGCAGCCAGGGCGACGAAGGCGTGCAGGTAAGCCGCCTTGCCACTGTCGTCATGGCCACCGGGGTGAGCGAACCAGCCGCCGTAGGTGGCATCCTGCAGCGCGCCGCGCAAGGCGACCACACCGTGTTCGGCATAGGCCAGGTAACCGGGCACGCCCTGCAGGTGAGCCAGGGCGAAGCAGTGGGTCATGCGGGCGGTGTTCAGGGTTTCGGCGCGGGCACCAGGGGCAACCTGCCCCTTGGCATCCAGGTTGCCAAAACCGTCGGGCAGTTTCGCGGCCTTGGCGAAGGTCAGCAGGCGCTGCCCTTCGGCCATGCGCCAGGCGGTGTGGGCCGGGGCGTCGAACCAGCGGGTGGAAGGCAGGTTGGAGGTGTTCATGGGCCAGCTTGATCCTTGCCAGTCGTGTGCGAATTCTAGTGAGCGGGCCTGGATGGGAATGTCACCAAGGAAGGTGGATTTGTCACCAGCAAGTGACATTTGCGTTGCCTGTGCCGGCCTCTTCGCGGGTAAACACGCTCCCACAAGTTTTTGCATTAGCCTCAGAGTCTGTATGGACCTGTGAGGCCTCTGTGGGAGCGGGTTTACCCGCGAAGAGGCCGGCACAGGCAACACAACCCTTCAGTCCATGCTCCGCGGCAGATACAAGGTCACCCGCAACCCGCCCTCACGCAGGTTCAGCAAGCTCACCTCTCCCCCATGACTATGGGCTATGTTGCGCGCGATCCCCAATCCCAGCCCGTACCCCTGCTGCTGCCCGGCCAGACGGAAGTGCGGCTCGAACACCTGCTCCATTTGCTGCTGCGGCACCCCCGGCCCCTGGTCATCCACCTGCAGCACGAACCCCTCGGCAGTGTCGATGATGCGCAGCCGCGCCCGCTCGCCGTACTTGATGGCGTTGTCGATCAGGTTGCCGATGCAGCGCCGCAACGCCAGCGGCTTGCCCGGGTACGGCGCCAGCGCCCGGCCTTCGAGCGTGATGCGGCCATCGCCCAGGTAAGGCTCGGCCAGGATTTCCAGCACCTGGTTGAGGTCGACCGGCTCGATGTTCTCGTGGATGTCGGTGTCCTTCACGCACTGCAACGCACCTTTGACCAGCAGCTCCAACTCGTCCAGGTCCTGGCTGAACTTGGCCTGCAGGCGCTCGTCCTCCAACAGCTCGACGCGCAGGCGCAAGCGGGTGATCGGTGTGCGCAGGTCGTGGGAGATGGCACTGAACAGCTGGCTGCGCTCGGTCAGGTAGCGGCTGATGCGCTCGCGCATGCTGTTGAACGCGCGCCCCACCTCGACCACTTCACTGCCACCGCCTTCGGCCACTGGCGCCACATCAGCGCCCAGCGACATCTCCCGCGCAGCCCGCGCCAGGCGCTTGAGCGGCCAGCTCTGCCAGTGCACCAGCAAGCCGATGAACAACAGCAGCAACGCCGTGGTCAGCACGATGAAGCCTATCTGCTGGCGCGGCAGGCGCTCGGCTTCCAGGCTGGTGTAGGGCTCGGGCAGCAGCGAGGCGATGTACAGCCACTCGCCCTCGCCCAGGCGGATCTGCGTGACCAGCACCGGCGGGTTGAGCGGCTCCAGGGTCAGCGAGTAATGGGCCCAGGAACGTGGCAGCTCGTCGAGCTTGAGGCCACTGTTGAAGATGCGCAGGTCGTCTGGCGCGACGAACGCCACGGAAATTTCCATCTGCGAACCCAGGCGCTCATGCAGCACTTGCCGGAACACATCGATTACCGCCTGCTTGCGCGGGGTAACGGGCAATACCGGCATGTCCAGCGGCTTGGCATTGAGCGACACGAAGAAGCGCGTGCCGCCCATGCTGCGCAGCTGGTCGAGGACCATCGGCCGGTAGGCCACCGGCAGCGAGCGGAAGTAACTGACGCTGGCGCTCATCGAATGGGCCAGGCTGCTGGCGCTGGCACGCAGGCCCTGCAACTGGCTGGCGCGTAACTGGGCAACCCAGATGATGCTCGACAAACCCTGGGCCAGCAGCACTACCAGCAGGGTCAGCAGCAGCATGCGCCCCAGTAGCGAACGCGGCAGCAGGCGCCAGCGCCGTTCAGGGCGCACTGCAGACATGGGCAGCCAACAGGTAGCCGCTGCCGCGTACGGTGCGGATCAGCCGGGGTGGTTTGTCAGTATCGCGCAGACGCTGGCGCAGGCGGCTGACCGCCATGTCGACGATGCGGTCCAGCGGCATCGGCTCGCGGCCACGGGTGGCGTTGCCGATGGTGTCTCGGTCGAGGATCTGCTGTGGGTGGTCAAGGAACAGCTTGAGCAGGGCGAAGTCGGCGCCGGAGAGAATCACCTCCTCACCGTCGCGATGGAACAGGCGGTGGCTGACCGTGTCCAGGCGCCAGTCGTCGAAGGCCAGCACCGCACTGCCCGGCGCCGCCTGGCCGAACTCGGCGCGGCGCAGCAGGGCCTTGATCCGCGCTTGCAGTTCGCGGGGGCTGAACGGCTTGCCCAGGTAGTCGTCGGCGCCCAGTTCCAGGCCAATGACCCGGTCGGTTTCGTCGGAGCTGGCGGTGAGCATGATGATCGGTACCCGTGCCTGGCGCGGGTGCTGGCGTACCCAGCGGCACAGGCTGAAACCGTCTTCGTCGGGCAGCATGACATCGAGGATGACCAGGTCGCAGGGGGTGGTTTCCAGGGCGCGGCGAAAGCCCTTGCCGTCGGCTTCGGCATGTACCTGGAAGCCGGAGCGGCTCAGGTAGGTTTGCAGCAGTTCGCGGATTTCCTGGTCGTCGTCGACCATCAGGATCGATTTTCCGGCAGTGCTCAAGGTGGTCCGTCCTCTTGTTAGTTACAGGTCTTTGTTGCCTGTTTTTTGGGGGCTGCCTTGCAGCCCTTCGCGGGCACGCCCGCTCCCACAGGGTACGGCCGCACCACCTGTGGGAGCGGGCGTGCCCGCGAAGGGCCGCAAAGCGGCCCCAGTCAGTGATCCAGCGCCTGCTGCAAGGCCACCCCGGCCCCCAGCAACCCGGAAAACTCCGCCGTCACCAGCCAAACGGGCACGCCAGCGAAATAGCCGCTCATGCAACCCTTGTCGGAAAAACTGGCGGCAAACCCGCTGCGCACGAACAGTTCGGCAAAGCGCGGGATCACGCCGCCGACAATATAGACCCCACCCCGTGCGCCCAGCGTCAGAACATTGTTACCCGCGACTCGGCCGAGGAACCGGCAGAACTGCTCGATCACCGCCAACGCCCTTGGCTCGCCGCCCAGCGCGGCATCGGTGATCTGCGCCGGGGTCTTGTGTCGGGGTGTGTCGCCGTCCAGCGCACAGATTGCCTGGTACAGACGCAGCAGGCCACCGCCACTGAGCACGGTCTCGGCGCTGACATGGCCGATCTGGTCATGAATCTGTTGGTGGATCGCAGCCTCGCGGGCATTGCCCACCGGCAGGTCGACGTGCCCGCCCTCCCCCGGCAGTGCCTGCCAGTGCTGTTCGCCCAGGCGCAGCAGCGCGCCCACGCCCAGCCCGGTGCCCGGGCCGATGACCAGGGCCGGCCGCGACAGGTCCGCCTGGCCCGGGCACACTTCGCGGAATTCGCCGGGGCGCAAGCGGGTCATGCCCAGCGCCATGGCGGTAAAATCGTTGATCAGCAGCAGCCGCTCGACCTGCAATGTCTGGCAGAAGGCCACGCGGCTCAGGCGCCAGTGGTTGTTGGTGAAGCGGAACTCATCGCCATCGACCGGCCCGGCCACCGCCAGGCACACCGCCGCCAGGCCGCCGCGGGCGATACCCTGGCCTTCCAGGTAGGCCTCGATGGCCTGTTCCGGGCAGGTGTAGTCAGCGGTGGCGAAGACCTTCACTTCATGCAGCTGGTTGTCACGCCACAACGCAAAACGGGCATTGGTGCCGCCGATGTCGCCAACCAGCAGGTCCTTCATTTAAGGTTCTCCAGGGCCGAGGTGAACGCACTGGCGCCCTGCTCTGCCGGGCTGAACGCCATGCGCATGAAGCCGAACAGCTCGCGCCCGCAACCCAGGTCGTTGCCCTGGGGCGCTGGCGGCAGGTCGCGGCTGGCCAGTTCTTCGGCCGACACCATCACCCGCAGCGTGCCTTCGACACCATCGACCCGCACCATATCACCGTCACGCACCCGCGCCAGCGGCCCCCCGTCATAAGCCTCGGGGCAAACGTGAATGGCCGCCGGGATCTTGCCCGAAGCACCGGACATGCGCCCGTCGGTGACCAGCGCTACCTTGTAGCCACGATCCTGCAACACGCCGAGGAACGGCGTGAGCTTGTGCAGTTCCGGCATGCCGTTGCAGCGCGGGCCCTGGAAGCGCACCACGGCGACGAAATCACGCTCCAGCTCGCCGGCCTTGAATGCATCGGCCAGCGACTGCTGGTCGTGGAACACCCGCGCCGGGGCCTCGACCACCTGGTGCTCGGGGGCGACAGCGGACACCTTCATCACCCCTCGGCCAAGGTTGCCCTCCATCACCCGCAGGCCGCCTTCGGCCGAGAATGGCCGCGCCACCGGGCGCAGGATGCTTTCGTCCAGGCTGTGCTGCGGCCCTTCGCGCCACACCAGCTTGCCGTTATCGAGGAATGGCTCCTGGGTGTAGCGGCGCAGGCCATGGCCGGCCACGGTGTTGACGTCTTCGTGCAGCAGCCCGGCATCGAGCAGCTCGCGGATCAGGAAGGCCATGCCGCCCGCGGCCTGGAAGTGGTTGATGTCAGCCTTGCCGTTGGGGTAGACGTGGGACAGGGTCGGCACCACCTCGGACAGGTCAGCCATGTCCTGCCAGGTCAACTGGATACCCGCAGCCTGGGCAATCGCCGGGATGTGCAGGGTGTGGTTGGTCGAGCCGCCGGTGGCGTGCAGGGCAACGATGGAGTTGACCAGCGCCTTTTCGTCGACGATTTCACCCAGCGGCATGAAGCTGCCGCTGGCCTTGGTCATGCGCGTGACCTGCTGCGCAGCCTCGGCGGTGAGTGCGTCGCGCAGCGGTGTGTACGGGTTGACGAACGAGGCGCCCGGCAGGTGCAGGCCCATCACTTCCATCACCAGCTGGTTGGTGTTGGCAGTGCCGTAGAAAGTGCAGGTGCCCGGGCTGTGGTAGGACTTCATCTCCGACTCCAGCAGCTCTTCGCGGCTGGCCTTGCCCTCGGCGTAGCGTTGGCGCACATCGGCCTTCTGCTTGTTGGAAATGCCGGAGACCATCGGCCCGCCCGGGACGAAAATGGTCGGCAGGTGACCAAAGCGCAGTGCACCCATCATCAAACCAGGGACGATCTTGTCGCAGATGCCCAGCATCAGCGCGGCGTCGAACATGTTGTGCGACAGGGCCACGGCGGTAGACATGGCGATCACTTCGCGGCTGGCGATGGCCAGCTCCATGCCCGGCTCACCCTGAGTCACGCCGTCGCACATGGCCGGCACGCCACCGGCGAACTGGCCGACCGAGCCGACCTCGCGCAGGGCCTGCTTGATCTGCTCGGGGAAGTGCTGGTACGGCTGGTGCGCCGAAAGCATGTCGTTGTAGGCCGAGACGATGGCCACGTTGGCCGCGTTCATCAGGCGCAGGGTCTGCTTGTCGTCGCTGCCGCAACCGGCCACGCCGTGGGCGAAGTTGGCGCACTGCAGGCTGGCACGCATGGGGCCATCACTGGCCGCGCCGCGAATCAGCTGCAGGTAGCGTTCGCGGGTGGCACGGCTACGTTCGACCAGCCGCTGGGTGACCTCAAGGATGCGCGGATGCATGTACTGGACTCCAGGCTAATTGTAAGGGCGGTTTGCCGGGCATTTCCCCTCCAAACGATTGCGGCCTAGGCTCAAGGTAAAGGAGCCTGCTGCATCACTGGAGGAACGTCGCCCAACCACTCGTTGTATGTTTAAACAAAATACTGCCACTAAAAAGGCTTGTTTTCTATCGTCGAGTGAATAATCTTGTAATTCCAACAACAAAACCGTTTCAGTGAAGCTCCTTTTTGCCACAGGTTTCACTCGGACTGCCAGAGGTACTGCCATGACCCTACGCATCGCCATCAATGGATTCGGCCGCATCGGGCGCAACGTCCTGCGCGCACTGTATACCCAAGGCTACCGCCAGGACCTGCAGGTCGTCGCCATCAACGACCTGGGCGACAGCGCCATGAATGCCCACCTGCTCAAGTACGACAGCGTGCACGGCACCTTCGATGCCAGCGTCGAGGCCGACCACGAGAGCCTGACGGTCAATGGTGACCGTATCGCGGTCAGCGCCATCCGCAACCCGGCCGAACTGCCCTGGAAGGCCGAAGCGATCGACGTGGTGTTCGAATGCACCGGGCTGTTCACCGAGCGCGCCAAGGCCGCCGCACACCTGGCCGCGGGGGCTGGCAAGGTAATTGTCTCGGCACCGGCCAAAGGCGCCGATGCCACCGTGGTGTACGGGGTCAACCACGACATCCTGCGGGCCTCGCACCAGATCATTTCCAACGCCTCCTGCACCACCAACTGCCTGGCGCCGATTGCCCAGGTGCTGCACCGCGAGTTCGGCATCGAGCAAGGCCTGATGACCACCATCCACGCCTACACCAACGACCAGGTGCTGACCGATGTGTACCACAGCGACCCCTACCGTGCGCGCTCCGCGACCCAGTCGATGATCCCGAGCAAGACCGGCGCCGCCGAGGCCGTGGGCCTGGTGCTGCCGGAGCTGGCCGGCAAACTGACCGGCATGGCGGTACGGGTGCCGGTGATCAACGTGTCGTTGGTGGACCTCACCGTCAACCTCAAGCGCGAGGCCACGGCCGAGCAGGTCAACCAGCTGTTCCTCGAGGCCAGCAAGCATTCCAGGGTATTGGGCTACAACGCCTTGCCGCTGGTTTCCTGCGATTTCAACCACAACCCGCTGTCGTCGATCTTCGATGCCAACCATACCCGGGCCAACGGGCGCATGCTCAAGGTGCTGGCCTGGTATGACAACGAGTGGGGGTTCTCCAACCGCATGCTGGATAACTGCCTGGCGTTGTGCCGCGCCCGCTGAGCTTCTCAGCCTGGCGGCCAATGTGGGTGTGCCCCTTGTGGGAGCGGCCTTGCGTCGCGAAAGGGCTGCAAAGCAGCCCTCGCACCTCAGCGGTGGTGCTGAGACCTCCGGGGCCGCTTTGCGGCCCTTTCGCGACGCAAGGCCGCTCCCACAAAAAGCATGCCGGCGCCTGCCACTCACAATCTTTACCTTTTCCTAACATTTCCAGGCTTGACCTTCGAGGCGGATGATAAGCATTATCATTAACCTTTCGTCGGCCAGGTCCCCCCGTGAGTCAGTCCCGGTTCAACTCTGTCTTCCTCGTCCAGCGCCTTACCCTGCTGCGCACTTTGCAGCGCATGGTGGGCAACCCCACCACGGCCGAGGACCTGCTGCAGGAAACCTACCTGCGGGTGTCCCGCGCCCTCGGTGAGCGGCCCATCGAACACATCGAACCGTTCGTGTTCCAGACCGCGCGCAACCTGGCCCTCGACCACCTGCGCGCGCGCCGGGTGCAATCGCGCATGCTGGTCGACGACGTGCCCGATGAGGTCCTGCACAGCGTGGCCGCGCCGGCCACCAGCAGCGAGGATGCCGCCCATGCCGAACGGTTGCTCAAGCAACTGAGCGTCAGCCTCAACCAGCTCAGCGAACGCCAGCAGCGCATCTTCATCCTCAGCCGCCTGCATGGCGCCACCTACCTGGAAATCGCCGAACAACTGAATGTTTCGCCCAGCACGGTACAGAAGGAACTGAAACTGATCATGGCGATCTGCATGGGTGTCGCCGACCGCCTCAAGTGAGGCTACGCAAAGCCCTTGCCACACCCCGCCTCAGCCTTGATCATTCGCAAAAAACCATTCAAGGACTCACCGTGACCGACAGCCCTGCCCCTCGCCCGTCACCCGCCGGGCCCAGCGCCCGTGCTCGTGCCATGGACGAGGCGCTGGACTGGCTGGTGCGCCTGCAATGCGCCCACGCCGAGGACACCCAGGCCTTCGAAGCCTGGCTAAGCGCTGCACCGGAAAATGCCGAGGCCTATGTCGAGGCAGAAGCCCTGTGGAACGGTGCGCCGCTGCACCAGGTGGCCGTGCAGATGCACCAGCAACAGCGCCGCTCGTGGCGCGGGCGCCTGCGCAGCCACTGGAAACCCCTGGCCACGGCGGCGCTGCTGCTGGTCGGGCTGTTCACCCTCGGCAACCTGCCCATGCGCCTGCAGGCTGACCACCTGACGGTGGTGGGCGAGCGCCAGCGCCTGCAGCTGGAAGACGGGGCGCAAGTGCTGCTCAACACCAATTCGGCGTTTGCCAGCGACCACCGTGACGGTCGCCAGATCGCCCGCCTGCTGCAGGGCGAGGCTTATTTCCAGGTCCCCGAGGGTGCGCTGCTGCCACTGGAAGTGCAGGCCGGGCCGCTGCGCGCGCAGGTGCGCGACACCGATTTTGCCGTGCGCTACCTCGACGGCGAGGCACAGGTGCGGGTACAGCGCGGCGATGTCGACCTGCAGGGCAGCCGCGACCAGCGCATTCGCCTGAGTGCCGGCGACAGCATCAGTGTTGGCCCACAGGGCTTTGGCCAGCGCCAGCGCCCCGACATGCACAAGGACCTGGCCTGGGTAGACGGCCGCCTGGTGTTCGAGAATTGCCCGTTGAGCCAGGTGCTGGCCGAGGTGCAGCGCTACTACCCGGGCTGGATCATCAACCGCAACGCACAGCTGGAAGACGTGGCGGTCACCGGCAACTACCGCCTCGACCAGCCACTGGAAACCCTGCGCGCGCTGGCCCACATCACCTCGGCACGGCTGCACGAGTACCCGGCGCTGGTCATCCTGAACTGATCCGCCAATCGATCTTCAGCAAAATCTGAAACCCGACACGGTCCCTGTGGGAGCGGGCGTGCCCGCTTCCACGGAAATCGCGATACAGATTGCCAGACCGCAATCCAACTTTTTTTACGCAGTCACGCTACCCCGCCCGTCTCGTTATAGCCAATGCAACTGATTCTCGTTTGAAAACGAGGACAGCCATCACCTATAACAGTCCGCGCGTCAGGGAGCGCTTCCGATGTCCACAGGTCCTACCCGCCCCTCCACCCTTCCCAGCCGTAGAGGGCAACCGTCCCTCCTGAGCCTTTCCCTACTGAACCTGGCCCTGCTCGCCAGCGGCGCCTGCAGCCTGCCGGCGCTGGCCGCCGAGCCGGCCCAGGCCAGCAGCCCGCGCATGGGCGACTACCGCTTCAGCATCGGCCAGCAGCCACTGGTTTCGGCCATCAATGCCTTCAGCCAGGTCACTGGCTGGCAAGTCGGTTTCAGCGCCGAGCTGGCCGACGGCGTGGCCTCACCAGGCGTGCAGGGCTCGCTACCGCCGGAAGCCGCGCTCAAGCGCCTGCTGCACGGTACCGGCCTGGGCTTTCGCAAGATCAGCAACGGCAATGTAGTGCTCGAACGCCAGGCCAGCGCCAATGTGGTCGCCCTGCAACAGGTCACGGTCAGCGCCACGCGCAGTGCCCAGGACGTCAGCCAGGTGCCGAGCACCGTCAGCGTGCAGACCCGCGAGGAACTGGACCGGCAGAACGTCAACAACATCCAGGACCTGGTGCGCTACGAGCCGGGTGTATCGGTGGCCGGCACCGGCCAGCGCAGCGGCCTGAACGGCTACAACATCCGGGGCATCGACGGCGAGCGCATTCTCACCCAGGTCGATGGCGTGTCGATCCCCGACAGCTTCTTCTTCGGCCCCTACGCCCAGACCCAGCGCAACTACGTGGACCCGGAGATCGTCAAGCGGGTGGAAATCCTCCGCGGCCCGGCCTCGGTGCTGTATGGCAGCAACGCCATCGGCGGGGCGGTGAGCTACTTCACCCTCGACCCGGATGACATCATCAAGCCCGGCAAGGATGCAGGTGCCCGCCTGAAGACCGGCTACAGCTCGGCCGACGAAAGCTGGCTGACCTCCGCCACCGTCGCCGGTCGCCAGGGCGACTTCGACGGCCTGTTGCACCTGAGCCAGCGCAACGGCCACGAAACCGAGACCCACGGCGGCCACAGCGGTGACGGGCTGTCCCGTACCGAAGCCAACCCGATGGACGTGCGTACTACAAACGTGCTGGCCAAGCTGGGCTGGAACTACGCCGACGACGCGCGCCTGGGCTTCACCTACGAACGCTACAAGGATGATCGCGACCAGAACATCCTCAGTGCGGTGGGCGGGCCGTTCATTCCCGGCCTTGGTGCCTCGGGTTACTACAAGGCGCGTAATGGCAACGACACCATCACCCGCGAACGCTTTGGCATCAACCATGAGTTCGGCCTGGATTCGCTGGTCGCCGACCATGTGAAGTGGAGCCTGAACTACCAGATCGCCAAGACCGACCAGCACACAGAGGAAGTCTACGCACCGCCCGGCCGTCAGGTGCTGCGTACCCGCGACACCACCTACAAGGACCGCCAGTGGGTATTCGACGCCCAGCTGGACAAGGCCTTCAGCCTCGGCGCCACCGACCACCTGCTGACCTACGGCACCACCTTCAAGCACGAAAAGGTCACCGGTTCGCGCAGCGGCACCGGCACCTGCCTGGCCGTTGGCTCAGGTTGCTCCGCCGCTGGCGCCGAGCGCCCGGCAGATGGCCAGGCCCTGGTCAGCGACTTCCCGGACCCGACCGTGAATACCTACAGCCTGTTCGTGCAGGATGAAATCCGCTGGAACAACTGGACCTTCATGCCTGGCGCTCGTTACGACTACACGCGCATGGAGCCCAGGTTCACCAAGGAATTCCTGCGAGGCCTGGAGTCCTCCGGCACCGCGCCCACCTCCCAGGACGACTCGGACAAGAAGTGGCACCGTATCTCGCCCAAGTTCGGCCTGACCTATGCCTTCAACGACAACTACACCTGGTATGGCCAGTACGCCGAAGGTTTCCGCACCCCGAGCGCCAAAGCCATGTACGGGAAGTTCGAGAACATCGAGCAAGGCTACCGCGTAGAAGGCAACCCGGGCCTCGAGCCCGAAAAGAGCAAAAGCTATGAAACCGGCCTGCGTGGCAACTTCGACGCCGGCAACTTCGACGTGGCGGTGTTCTACAACAAGTACCGCGACTTCATCGACGAGGACGCCGTAAAAAGCGCCAACCTGGAGCAAACCTTCAAGGCCAACAACATCAAGCACGCCACCATCAAGGGTGCCGAGGTCAAGGGCCGCCTGAACCTCGACCACTTTGGTGCGCCGCAGGGCCTGTATACCCAGGGCTCGATCGCCTACACCCATGGCCGCAACGATGACACCGGCGAGCCACTGAACAGCGTCAACCCGTTGAAGGGCGTGTTCGGCCTGGGTTACGAGCAACAGCACTACGGCGGCCTGCTGAGCTGGACACTGGTCAAGCGCAAGACCCGCGTCGACGACAGCACCTTCTACTCGCCCGACGGCTCGAGTTCCAAGTTCCGCACCCCGGGCTACGGGGTGCTGGACCTGACGGGTTACTACAAGGTCACCGACGACGTGACCATCAACGCCGGCTTGTACAACCTCACCGACAAGAAGTACTGGCAGTGGGATTCGGTACGCAGCTACGACGGCCAGGGTGAAGCGGCTGTGACCCAGCCCGCCAACATCGACCGCCTGACCATGCCGGGGCGCAACTTCGGCATCAATGTGGTTTGGGATATCTGACCTGGATTATCGCTGACAGGTTTGTTTCGTCAGTGCCGGCCTCCTCGCGGGTAAACCCGCTCCCACAGGGACATCACAGGCCCGAGGTCTGCGCAATACCTGTGGGAGCGGGTTCACCCGCGAAGAGGCCGTCACTACCAGCACAAATACCGGCTTTTTTTACTGTCCCGCCCCCGCTGTTTCGTCTTGTTTCCAGACGCCCCTTTTTTCAAGGACTGCCCCATGACCGACCGCCCAGCCCTGCGCTCTCAGCGCCTGAACCAGATCACCCACGCCCCGCACGCCGAACTGGATGCCCTGGTCAAATCCCACGCGCCCTTCGACAGCCGTGAAAGCTTCGCCCGCTTCGTGGTTGCCCAGTACCTGTTCCAGGCCGAGTTGCAGGCCCTGTACAACGACCCGCAACTGATCGCCATCATCCCCGACCTGGCCGAGCGCTGCCGCGCCGAACAGGCACGCCTGGACCTCGCCGACCTCGACACCGAAGTACCGCCAGCCGTGCCGGGTGCCCTGCGCAACCCGAGCCTGGGCGAGGCAATGGGCTGGATCTTCGTCTCCGAAGGCTCCAAACTGGGCGCTGCGTTTCTGATCAAGCGTGCCGTGGCCCTGGAACTGTCCGACAGCTTCGGTGCCCGCCACCTGGGCGAACCGGCCGGTGGCCGTGCCGAAGGCTGGAAGCAGTTCACCCGCATTCTTGATGAATTGGCGCTGTCGGCCGAAGAGGAAGCCGCTGCCGAACGCGGCGCAGTCGCTGCCTTCGAGCGCTTCACCGAGCTGCTCAAGCACGCCTATGCTGCAGATGCCGCGCTGGTTTGACACACCGTACCCGGCCACCCTACCGGTGGCCGAACCGCTTTATGCAGTGAGACCATGACCCGACCCGCCCGCTCGAAACTCGCCCGCCTGCTGTATGCGATCCTGGCTTACGTGAGCCTGGGCGTGGGCCTGGTCGCGATCGTCATTCCCGGCCTGCCGACCACCGAATTCATCCTGCTGGCCGCCTGGGCGGCCACGCGCAGTTCGCCACGCCTGTCTGCCTGGCTGGAGAACCATCGGCTGTTCGGGCCGATCCTGCACAACTGGCGCAATGGCAAGGTGATCCAGCGCCGGGCCAAGGTCAGCGCAACCTTCAGCATGCTGCTGTGCGCAGGCCTGATGCTGACGTTCCTGGAACACCGCTGGCCGGTGTTCCTGGCCATCGCCGGCATGACCCTGGGCAACCTGTGGATCTGGTCACGCCCGGAACACGCCCCCTGCCCTGCCCCGTCACAAGCTCAGCAGCCCTGAATACAGGGCATAGGCCGCCAGCGCGGCGCCTGCCAGCACGGCGGCGAAAATCAGCTTTTCCCAGGTGGTGAACAAGGTTTTTCCCTGCTCATGCTTGGCCCTGGCGAACAGGATCACGCCCGGCGCGTACAGCAGCGCCGACAGCAGCAGGTACTTGAGCCCGCCGGCGTACAACAGCCACACGGCATACGCCAGGGCAACCAGCGCCACCAGCAGGTCCTTGCGGCGCAGGGCCGGCTGCCCGGTGTAGGTTTCTGCACGTAACGCCAACAGCACGGCATAGGCCGCCGACCACAGGTAGGGCACCAGGATCATCGACGAGGCCAGGTAGATCAGGCTGGTATAGGTACCGGCGGAAAACAGCGTGATCAGCAGGAAACCCTGGATCATGCAGTTGGTCAGCCACAGGGCGTTGGCCGGCACATGGTTGGCGTTTTCCTTGGCCAGGAAGCGCGGCATGGTCTTGTCCCGCGCCGTGGCGAAGAGGATCTCGGCGCACAGCAGCGCCCACGACAGCAGCGCGCCGAGCAGCGAAACCGCCAGGCCGATACTGATCAGCAAGGCACCCCAGGGCCCGACGATATGCTCCAGCACCGAGGCCAGCGACGGGTTCTGCAGCCCGGCCAGCTCCGGCTGGGTCATCACTCCCAGCGACAGCACGTTGACCAGAACCAGCAGCGCCAACACCCCCAGGAAACCGATCACTGTGGCCTTGCCCACATCCGAACGGCGCTGGGCGCGCCCGGAATACACGCTGGCGCCCTCGATGCCGATGAACACGAACACGGTCACCAGCATCATGTTGCGCACCTGGTTCATCACGCTGCCGAACTGCGGGTTGCTCAGGCCCCAGATGTCACGGGTGAAGATATCGGCGCGGAAGGCGAATGCCGCTATCACCACGAAAATCAGTAACGGCACCACCTTGGCCACGGTGGTCACCTGGTTGATGAATGCCGCTTCCTTGATGCCGCGCAGCACCAGGAAATGCACCGCCCACAACAACAGCGAGGCGCAGCCGATGGCGATTGGCGTGTTGCCTTCGCCGAACACCGGGAAGTAGAAGCCCAAGGTACTGAACAACAGCACGAAGTAGCCGACGTTGCCCAGCCAGGCACTGATCCAGTAGCCCCAGGCCGAAGAAAACCCCATGTACTCGCCAAAGCCGGCCTTGGCGTAGGCATACACCCCCGAATCCAGCTCCGGCTTGCGGTTGGCCAGGGTCTGGAACACGAAGGCCAGGGCCAGCATGCCGACCGCGGTGATACTCCAGCCGATCAGCACCGCCCCCACATCGGCACGCGCCGCCATGTTCTGCGGCAGCGAGAAGATCCCGCCACCAATCATCGAGCCGACCACCAACGCGATCAGCGCCCCCAGGCGCAGCTTCTGTCCCGGTTCGCTCATGAGCCTTCCTTTTTTTTGCGCGCTGTCATGGGTTTGAAACAGCCATGCGGGCCATATACACGATGTTACTTATAAGGATCCTGATCGATGAAGCTATAGCACTAATAACTGCTTTGTCTATGCCACCCTTTGACAAAAAACTAGCAGCTCCCGAGCAACTAGAAAAGAACCTGATAAAACTCGAAATTCTTGTGAAAAATTTGCGAAAGCGGCAAAAGCGGCTAGCTTCAAGCATCGCAGGCTGAACAGAGCGTTTGCTCTAGAAGGACATGGAGGTGCCAGCGTGCAAGGCCTGCAGCAGAAGTTGTCGGCACTCTCCAGGAGCTTCGTGAAGGAATTTTCCTACTTCACGTCGCCATGAACTGACCCAAGTCAGCGAATGGCCGCGGCGTCGGATTTACTCTGTCGTCAACTTTCTCCTGGCAGGAGTTGTTAAATGTCTGATTCATCCGGAAAACTAAAACTCGGCGCGCTAGTTGCACTTGTCGTCGGCTCGATGATTGGTGGCGGGATCTTCTCGCTGCCGCAAAACATGGCTGCCAGCGCTGGGGTTGGCGCTGTACTGATCGGCTGGGCCATCACCGCGGTCGGCATGCTGACCCTGGCGTTCGTGTTCCAGACCCTGGCCAACCGCAAGCCTGACCTGGATGGCGGGGTGTATGCCTACGCCAAGGCCGGTTTCGGCGACTACATGGGCTTCTCCTCGGCCTGGGGCTACTGGATCAGTGCCTGGCTGGGCAACGTCGGCTACTTCGTGCTGCTCTTCAGCACCCTGGGCTACTTCTTCCCGATCTTCGGCGAAGGCAACACCCCGGCCGCCATCATTGGCGCGTCGGTGCTGCTGTGGGCCGTGCACTTCCTGGTGCTGCGCGGCATCAAGGAAGCGGCATTCATCAACCTGGTCACCACCGTGGCCAAAGTGGTGCCGCTGCTGCTGTTCGCCCTGATCTGCCTGTTCGCCTTCAAGCTCGACATCTTCACCGCCGACATCTGGGGGGTTGGCACGCCAGAGCTTGGCAGCGTGATGAACCAGGTGCGCAACATGATGCTGGTCACCGTGTGGGTGTTCATCGGCATCGAGGGTGCGAGCATCTTCTCGTCGCGGGCGGAAAAACGCTCTGACGTGGGCAAGGCCACGGTCATCGGCTTCGTCACCGTGCTGCTGTTCCTGGTGCTGGTCAACGTGCTGTCGCTGGGGATCATGACCCAACCGGAACTGGCCAAGCTGCAGAACCCGTCGATGGCAGCCGTGCTGGAGCATGTGGTCGGCCACTGGGGCGCGGTGCTGATCAGCGTCGGCCTGATCATCTCGCTGCTCGGGGCACTGCTGTCGTGGGTGCTGCTGTGCGCCGAGATCATGTTCGCCGCCGCCAAGGACCACACCATGCCGGAGTTCCTGCGCCGCGAGAACGCCAACCAGGTACCGGCCAACGCCCTGTGGCTGACCAACGCCATGGTGCAGATCTTCCTGGTGATCACGCTGTTTTCCGCCGGTACCTATACCAGCCTGATCTACCTGGCCTCGTCGATGATCCTGGTGCCCTACCTGTGGTCGGCAGCCTATGCCGTGCTGCTGGCAGTGCGTAGCGAAACCTACGAACAGGCCCTGGCCGAACGCCAGAAGGACCTGGTGATCGGTGGCATCGCCCTGTTGTACGCCATCTGGCTGCTGTACGCCGGCGGCGTGAAATACCTGCTGCTCTCGGCCCTGCTCTACGCACCTGGCGCGATCCTGTTCGCCAAGGCCAAGCGTGAGGTTGGCCAACCTGTCTTCACCAACGTGGAAAAACTGATCTTCGCAGCCGTGGTCATCGGCGCCCTGGTGGCAGCCTTTGGCCTGTACGACGGCTTCCTGACCCTTTGACCCACGTCTTCGTTCAACTGGAGGAATGAAACCATGTCCGCTGAAAAACAGAAGTACGGTGTCCACTCCGAAGCCGGCAAACTGCGCAAAGTGATGGTTTGCTCGCCGGGCCTGGCGCACAAGCGCCTGACGCCAAGCAACTGTGACGAGCTGCTGTTCGACGATGTGATCTGGGTCGACCAGGCCAAGCGTGACCATTTCGACTTTGTCACCAAGATGCGCGAGCGCGGCGTGGATGTGCTGGAGATGCACAACCTGCTGACCGACATCGTCCAGCAACCCGAGGCACTGAAGTGGATCCTCGATCGCAAGATCACCTCCGACACCGTCGGTGTCGGCCTGACCAACGAAGTACGCAGCTGGCTCGAAGGCCTTGAGCCGCGCCACCTGGCCGAGTTCCTGATCGGCGGCGTCGCCGGGCAGGACCTGCCACAGAGCGAAGGCGCCGAGGTGGTCAAGATGTACAACGACTACCTGGGCCACTCCAGCTTCATCCTGCCACCGCTGCCCAACACCCAGTTCACCCGCGACACCACCTGCTGGATCTACGGCGGCGTCACGCTCAACCCGATGTACTGGCCGGCGCGACGCCAGGAAACCCTGCTGACCACCGCCATCTACAAGTTCCACCCACAGTTCACCAACGCCGACTTCCAGGTGTGGTATGGCGACCCGGACAAGGAACATGGCCAGTCCACCCTCGAGGGCGGCGATGTCATGCCGATCGGCAAGGGCATCGTGCTGATCGGCATGGGCGAACGCACCTCGCGTCAGGCTATCGGCCAACTTGCGCAGAACCTGTTCGCCAAGGGCGCCGTCAAGGAAGTGATCGTCGCCGGCCTGCCGAAATCGCGCGCCGCCATGCATCTGGATACCGTGTTCAGCTTCTGCGACCGCGACCTGGTCACGGTCTTCCCGGAAGTGGTCAAAGAGATCGTGCCGTTCATCATCCGTCCGGACGAAAGCAAGCCTTACGGCATGGACGTGCGCCGCATCAACAAGTCGTTCATCGAAGTGGTAGGCGAGCAGCTGGGGGTCAAGCTGCGCGTGGTCGAGACCGGTGGCAACAGCTTCGCCGCCGAGCGCGAACAGTGGGATGACGGCAACAACGTGGTGGCCATCGAGCCGGGCGTGGTCATTGGCTACGACCGCAACACCTACACCAACACCCTGCTGCGCAAGGCCGGTATCGAGGTCATCACCATCAGCGCCGGCGAACTGGGCCGGGGCCGGGGCGGCGGCCACTGCATGACCTGCCCGATCGTGCGCGACCCGATCGACTACTAACGCCCATTACCCCCGGCCGCCCTCACAAAGCGGCGGCCGGTGTGTTCACCAAACTCAAGGAGAAAAGTCATGGCGTTCAATATTCACAACCGCAACCTGCTCAGCCTGGAACACCACAGCACCCGCGAGCTGCGCTACCTGCTGGACCTGTCCCGCGACCTCAAGCGCGCCAAGTACACCGGTACCGAGCAGCAGCACCTGAAGGGCAACAACATCGCGCTGATCTTCGAAAAAACCTCTACCCGTACCCGCTGCGCCTTCGAAGTGGCCGCCTATGACCAGGGCGCCAATGTCACCTACATCGACCCGACCTCCTCGCAGATCGGCCACAAGGAAAGCATGAAGGACACCGCCCGCGTGCTCGGGCGCATGTACGACGCCATCGAGTACCGTGGCTTCAAGCAGGAAATCGTCGAAGAGCTGGCCAAGTTCGCCGGCGTACCGGTGTTCAACGGCCTGACCGACGAATACCACCCCACCCAGATGATCGCCGACGTGCTGACCATGCGTGAACACAGCGACAAGCCGCTGCACGACATCAGCTACGCCTACCTGGGCGACGCCCGCAACAACATGGGCAACTCGCTGCTGCTGATCGGCGCCAAGCTCGGCATGGATGTGCGCATCGCCGCGCCCAAGGCGCTGTGGCCGCATGACGACCTGGTCGAACGCTGCAAGAAATACGCGGAAGAAAGCGGCGCGCGCATCACCCTCACCGAAGACCCGCTTGCCGCGGTCAAGGGCGTGGACTTCGTGCACACCGACGTGTGGGTATCGATGGGTGAGCCGATCGAAGCCTGGGGTGAGCGCATCAAGCTGCTCAAGCCGTATCAGGTGAATGCGCAGCTGATGAAGTCCACCGGTAACCCACGGACCAAGTTCATGCACTGCCTGCCGGCGTTCCACAACTCCGAAACCAAGGTAGGCAAGCAGATCGCCGAACAGTACCCGGACCTGGCCAACGGTATCGAAGTGACCGACGACGTGTTCGAGTCGCCGGCCTGCATCGCCTTCGAGCAGGCGGAAAACCGCATGCACACGATCAAGGCGATCCTGGTGTCGACCCTGGCTGACCTGTAAAGGCTGACTCGGCAAGCCGGGCAACCCGGATCCCTGTGGGAGCGGGTTTACCCGCGAATGCGTCAGTAGCACCAGCCGCGTTGCATGGGCTGACGCATTCGCGGGTAAACCCGCTCCCACAAGGGGCGGCGATACCGGTCGAGCGCAGCGCTCCCTTCTTTTCGTTAAAGGACATTCCCCATGCGTATCGTTGTTGCATTGGGCGGCAACGCCCTGCTGCGTCGCGGCGAGCCCATGACCGCTGACAACCAGCGCGCCAATATCCGCACCGCCACCGAACAGATCGCCAAGATCCACCCAGGCAACGAGCTGGTCATCGCCCACGGCAACGGCCCGCAGGTTGGCCTGCTATCGCTGCAGGGCCTGTCCTACAAGCCCGACGAGGCCTACCCGCTGGACGTGCTGGGTGCCGAGACCGAGGGCATGATCGGCTACATGATCGAACAGGAACTGGGCAACCTGCTGGCCTTTGAAGTGCCGTTCGCCACCCTGCTGACCCAGGTCGAAGTGGACGCCAACGACCCTGCCTTCAAGGACCCGACCAAGTTCATCGGCCCGGTCTACGGCAAGGAAGAAGCCGAGCGCCTGGCCAAGGAAAAGGGTTGGGTGGTCAAGCCCGACGGCGACAAGTACCGCCGCGTGGTGGCCAGCCCGAAACCCAAGCGCATCTTCGAGATCCGCCCGATCAAGTGGCTGCTGGAAAAGAGCAGCATCGTGATCTGCGCCGGCGGCGGCGGTATCCCCACCATGTATGATGAGAACCGCAAGCTCAAGGGCATCGAGGCGGTGATCGACAAGGACCTGTGCTCGGCCCTGCTGGCGGAGCAACTGGACGCCGACCTTCTGATAATCGCCACCGACGTCGATGCGGCCTACATTGACTGGGGCAAACCCACGCAGAAAGCCATCGCCCAGGCACACCCCGACGAACTCGAACGCCTCGGCTTCGCCGCCGGCTCCATGGGGCCGAAGGTGCAGGCCGCCTGCGACTTTGCCCGCAACACCGGCAAAGTGGCTGTCATCAGTTCGCTGGAGAACATCGAAGACATCGTCAAAGGCACCGCCGGCACACGCGTTTCCACCGCGAAGCCGGGGATCAGCTACCGTTGAATGCAGTGGGCGGGCGCCAGGCGCCCGCCATTTTCGACCTTCCAAAGGAGCTTGCCATGGCCCAGTACCAGCCCGGTCATGTACACATCGAGCGCACCGCGCTGAACAAGAACGACCACAGCTATGACCTGAACATCGAATACGAAGCCGCGTCGGATCCCAAGGAAGGCAGAGGTATCCAGTTCAAGATGCATGGCAGCATCGAAGGCAAGCCAGTCGAAGAAAAGTTCTTCCTGGCCAAGGATCAGGTGTTGCCCAGCTTCCTCATGCTGCTGACCCGCAAGGCGCAGTCGTACCTGACGCCACCGAAGAAATTCGAGAACCTGAGTTCGCCGCACAAGCTTTATGACCATATGTTCGCGGACATTCGCGAAAAGCTGGATGTGAAGTCGGGCGACCCGATCAAGCCTGAGCATCTGGAGTAATTCAGGAACCGGGGCCGCAAAGCGGCCCCGACAATGTTGAGGCATACTACCGCCTTCCCCGGCAACCACTTCACCCTCCCCATGCGCATCCACGTCAGCTTCATCGACCGCGTCGGCATCACCCAGGAAGTCCTCGCCCTGCTCGGTGCCCGCAACCTCAACCTGGACGCCGTGGAGATGGTCCCGCCGAACGTCTACATCGACGCCCCTACCCTCAGCCCCGCCGTGCTCGAAGAACTGCACGATGCGCTGTTCGAGGTGCATGGCGTGCAATCGGTGGACGTGGTCGACATCCTCCCTGGCCAACGCCGGCACCTGCAGCTCGATGCCCTGCTGGCGGCAATGACCGACCCGGTGCTGGCCGTGGACAGTGCCGGCAAGGTGTTGCTGGCCAACCCCGCGCTGATCGAGTTGTGCGGCCGCGAATCGGCCGGGCGCTCGGTGGGTGAACTGTTCGGCGACCCGGCACTGCTGCAGGCCCTGCTGGACAACAACTTCCACCTGCCCATGCGCGAGATGCAGCTCAACGGCCAGAGCCTGCTGCTGGACGCCATGCCGATCACCAACGCCGGTGGCCTGCTGACGCTGTACCCACCCACGCGCATGGGCGAGCGCCTGTCGGCCATGCACCACGACCATGCCGAAGGCTTGGATGCCTTGCTCGGCGAGTCACCGGCCATCCGCACCCTCAAGGCCCGCGCCTTGCGCGTGGCGGCGCTCGATGCGCCGCTGCTGGTGCATGGCGAAACCGGCACCGGCAAAGAACTGGTAGCCCGCGCCTGCCACGCCATCAGCAGCCGCCACGCGGCGCCATTTCTGGCCCTGAACTGCGCCGCGCTGCCCGAAAGCCTGGCCGAGAGCGAACTGTTCGGCTACGCCCCCGGCGCCTTCACCGGCGCGCAACGGGGCGGCAAACCCGGGCTGATGGAGCTGGCCAACCAGGGCACGGTATTCCTCGATGAAATCGGCGAAATGTCGCCGTACCTGCAGGCCAAGCTGCTGCGCTTTCTCAGCGATGGCAGCTTCCGCCGGGTGGGTGGCGACCGCGAAGTGAAGGTGGATGTACGCATCATCAGCGCCACCCACCGCGACCTGGAGCGCATGGTCGCCGAAGGCAGCTTCCGCGAAGACCTGTTCTACCGCCTGAACGTGCTCAACCTGCAGGTGCCGCCGCTGCGTGACCGTGGCCAGGACATCCTGATGCTGGCGCATTTCTTCATGCAGCAGGCCTGTACGCAGATCCAGCGCCCCGCCTGCCGGCTGACCCCGGCCACCCATTCGGCACTGCTGGCCAACCCTTGGCCGGGCAATGTGCGCCAGCTGCAAAACGTGATATTCCGCGCCGCAGCCATCTGCGAAAGCAACCTGGTGGATATCGGTGACCTGGACATCGCCGGCACCTCGGTGGCCCGTGGCCAGGACGGCGAAGTGGCCAGCCTGGAACAGGCCGTGGGCGATTTCGAGCGCGAGCTGTTACAACGCCTGTATGCCAGTTACCCCTCAACCCGGCAACTGGCCGGACGCTTGCAGACCTCGCATACCGCCATTGCCCAGCGCCTGCGCAAATATGGAATACCGGGCAAAGCCTAGTGCCTGTCAGATAGCGCTAACGGGGCTGCCGACGATGGGTGCAAAGCGGCCCCAAATTAAGTAACTGACAGGTCGTAGGTTAAAGCCTGATAGTTTGTTGGAATAATCCAGTTGGTTGTTCAGGCTTTTCCTACGCCGATGAAAGATACTCTCCCACGCATGCCTCGTAGAATGGTGACAGTGTAATCCTACCTGTCACCCCGCTTATCCGCCCCAGAGCGGGAAGTGGTTCGCTACTGGATATAACGAGAGCACCTGATGTTTGAACTCGATTTTTACGGGACGCTTGTAGCCGCCTCTTTAGTACTGTTATTAGGGCGCGGCCTTGTCGCACGCATTGGCTTCTTGCGCACTTACAACATACCGGAACCTGTCGCAGGCGGCCTGTTAGTGGCCTTGGCACTCTTGGCCTTGCGCAGTTTCGATGTCCACGTGCAATTCGATACCTCACTGCAAGCCCCCCTGATGCTGGCATTTTTCGCCACCATCGGTTTGAGTGCAGACTTCGCCAGCCTGAAAAAAGGTGGTCGCGTGGTTACCGTGTTCCTGTTGGTGGTAACCGGCTTGCTGCTGGTTCAGAACGCCATGGGCATCGGCCTGGCAACGGCACTGGGGCTCGACCCGCTGATGGGCCTGCTGGCCGGCTCTATCACCTTGTCGGGTGGCCACGGCACAGGCGCTGCGTGGGGGGCGACTTTCTCCGAGAAGTTTGGCCTGGCCTCGGCCGCCGAACTGGCAATGGCATCCGCTACTTTCGGCCTTGTGCTGGGCGGCCTGATTGGCGGCCCGGTCGCCCGGCTACTGATCAAACGGGTAAGAACACCGGGCATCGAAGAAACTGCACCGCAACTGCCCAAGGGTTTCGAACAACCGGACAGAGAGCGCCTGATTACATCGTTTTCATTTATCGAAACACTGGCGCTGATCGCTGTCAGTTTGCTCGCGGGCTCGTTACTTGACGGTTTGTTGAAAGGCACTGCGTTTGAACTGCCAACATTCGTTTGCGTGCTGTTCGTGGGTGTGGTGTTGCGAAACGGCCTTTCGGCATTCGGCGTTTATCATGTCTTCGAGCGGGAGGTCTCGGTATTGGGCAATGTGAGTTTGTCGTTATTCCTGGCCATTGCCTTGATGTCGCTCAAGTTGTGGGACCTGGCGGCGTTGGCATTACCGTTCTTTGTATTGCTCGCCGCACAGACACTGGTCATGGCACTGTTTGCGATCTTTGTCACGTTCCGGGTCATGGGCCGCAACTATGATGCAGCAGTACTGGCCGCCGGGCACTGTGGTTTCGGCCTGGGCGCAACGCCGACGGCAATTGCCAACATGCAAGCGGTGACCCAGCGCTACGGAGCCTCGCACATCGCCTTCCTGGTGGTGCCGATGGTGGGGGCGTTCTTCATCGACATCATCAATGTCATCGTCATCAAGCTGTATCTGGCCTTGCCGTTCTTTTGAGCCAGACGCTGAACACTCAGCCGGTATGTTGCTCCGCCAGGTGCTGCCCAGGATCCGTAGACAGGGCCTGGTGCAGCATTTTCTCCAGAATCGAGAAAAAGCACTTTATGTGAGGCTGCTTCAACGCCTGTGGCCGGGTCACCATGTAGACGTCCATATCTGGAAGGGGAAGGTCGACGAACAACTCGATCAAATCCTTGGCCAGAATCCGGGGAAGTACCGCCACCCCCATGCCTCGTCTCACCGATTCGAACTGTGCGCTGAACGAGTTCACGCGGATAGGCGCACGTTCCAGCCCCCCCGCCTTTGCCGCACGGACTTGCGGCAACACATCCAGCGGCGGAAGCAGGCCGATATTGGCCGCCGTCGCAGGGGTAACCCCCGGAAACCGCTGCAAGTAACCAGCAGCGGCGAACACACCATAGCCAAGCCGGCCTATCGGCCGATAAATCAATGAGGGTTCCCCCAGGTGGGCCGTGCGCACGGCAATGTCCGCCACCCCCCGGACGATCTTGTGGAAGTCGGCGGTCACGGTCAGCTCCACCGAGCAACCCGGGTGTAGGCCGGTGAAGCGATCGGCTGCCTCCAGTACGCAAGTCGAGAAGCCTTCCCCTGCGCTCACCTGAACAGTGCCCGAGAGCTCGCAAGGCAGCTCGGCATCGCCTGCACGCGTCTGGCGCCGCAGGCCAGCTTCTGCGGCCAGGGCCACTTCGACCAGCGATTGGCCGCGCGAAGTCAGCCTGCATCCCTCTACGCCTCGCTCGACCAGTGGCTCACCCAACGCGGCCTCAAGCTGGGTCAGGCGACGCGAAACGGTCGAGGGTGCAATACCCAGCAACTCGCCAGCGCGAAGAAAGCTGCCCCGTCGCCATACGGCCAATAGCAGCCGAAGATCATCCCAGTTTTCCTGCAATGCCATATGTGCTGGCTTCTCCCTGGTTTGCAAATACGCAAAGCCATTATGCGGTAGGCGCTGTTTTTCGACAGCAACCGCCGGCGTATACCTTGGGCCCCTCTGAACGAATGGAATGGATTGCATGATGACTAGCCCCAAGGATTATGCCCAGCGAGCCGCCAACGCCTTTAACCAGCGTGATGTGCAAGGGCTGCTGGCATTGGTCGACGAAGACTTCGTGTACCTGGATGGCATGACGACCCAAACCGGGCGCGAAGCCATGCGCGCACGCGAGATGGCGCTGTTCAGCGCATTCCCTGATGCCCTGGTGACCATGACCCCATTCATGGTCTCGGACGATCGGCTGGCAATGACCGCCATCCTGACCGGCACCTTCGCTGCCCCGCTGCTGCTGCCAGCAGGCGTGATCGTTCCGGCCCATGGGCGTCGGGTGTGCGTGCACTATGCGGCCCACTTCACCTTCAGGAACGGCCTGGCCATTCGCGAAGCGGTATTTTTCGACAGCGCCATGTTGCGGCCATCTGCCGAACAGCACGAGGGTTGAGCCATGCGCAATGTATTCGTCACCGGAGCAACCGGCTTGCTGGGCAACAACCTGGTCCGCGAACTGGTCGCTCGTGGCTACAAGGTCAAAGGGCTGGTGCGGTCAAGAGCAAAGGGGGAACAGCAGTTCGGTGATATGCCCGAAGTGGAGCTGGTCGAAGGCGACATGGCCGATGTCGACGCCTTCGCGGCATCGCTGCGCGGCTGCGACACGGTGTTCCATACTGCGGCGTTCTTTCGTGACAACTACAAAGGCGGCAGCCATTGGCAAGCACTCGAGCAGATCAATGTGACTGGTACCCGCCGCCTGTTGGAACAGGCCTACCAGGCCGACATCCGGCGGTTCATCCACACCTCGTCCATTGCAGTGCTCGACGGGGCACCCGGCACATCCATCGATGAGACATGCCTGCGGGCCGAAGCAGATGCAGATGACTACTACCGCAGCAAGATCCTCGCCGACCGCGTCGTGGCTACGTTTCTCGAAGCCCACTCCGACATGCACGCCTGCATGGTGCTCCCAGGCTGGATGTGGGGCCCTGGCGACATCGGCCCTACGTCGTCCGGGCAACTGGTCAACGATGTCGTGCACGGCAAACTGCCTGGCTTGATCCCGGGCAGTTTCTCGGTGGTCGATGCCCGCGATGTGGCTTTGGCGCACATTGCAGCAGCCACACAAGGACGAAGTGGCGAACGCTACCTGGCCGCCGGGCGGCATATGACCATGGCTGAACTGGTACCAATAGTGGGCCGTCTGGCAGGCGTACGAACGCCAGCACGGCATTTACCGCTGCCGTTGTTGTTCTGCCTGGCCGCAGTGCAGGAAATGTATGCGCGGCTCACCGGCAAGCCCATCCTGCTAAGCCTGGCAACACTGCGCCTGCTGGTACGGGAAAAGGATCGTACGCGTTTCAACCACAGCAAAAGCGAACACGCGCTTGGCCTGAGCTTTCGGGCGCTGGAGCTGACAATCGCCGATACCGTGGCGTGGTATCGTGATCACGGCTGGTTTGAACAACAGGGCGCGCCCATCAGGACAAGGAAGTAGTTACACCATGACCGCGGAAATAATCTTGATGCGCCACGGCCAGCCAGCACTGGTTACAAGCAACAAAGTGTCAGCGCTGGATATGAAGGACTGGATCGAAGGCTACAACCGCGCCGAAATTACCGACCAGCCCGTCCCGGCCGCCAGCCTGCAGCTCGCCACAACGGCGAGGGTGATTGTCTCGAGCACAGCGCCACGTGCATTGAGCTCGCTGCAGGCGCTCGGTCTTGAGCCCAGCCACGTCGATGCGCTTTTTTGTGAAGCGCACCTGCCGTATGGCCAATGGAAGTTGCCTCGACTTTCACCGTTTACCTGGGCATTCATCCTTCGCCTCCTGTGGTTGTGTGGTTACTCGCGCAATGTCGAAACAGTCAGCGGTGCCAGGCTTCGCGCCAGCATGGCAGCACAACGGCTGTTATCACTTGCCAGCGAGGGGCCGGTACTGCTGCTGGGTCACGGGTTCATGAACCGGATGATTGCCAAGGAACTGATGGCAAAGGGCTGGACTCGCCAACACCAAAACGGCAGCCGCTATTGGAGCGCGGCTGTTTTTGCGAAGGGTAATGAGGGCCAGGACTAAGCGGCCGTTATAGCTACAAGTTCCAGGTACGATCCATGACCGGCGACTCTAGCATCCTCCCTGGTTGAAGCACTGCGAGCGGCCAGCAAGCTGAACTGCCCGGCCCCGTCTGCGACAAAAGGGCGCTGCCTGGAACTTTTACAGAGCGCCACCGATGCGGCTTAATGCGCAACTTACTCCATGGGGCGGTCCATGCTGCCAGACCTTCGCACTCACCTCTGGCTGCTCGCCTGTTTCGCAGTGGTGTTCAACCTGCTGGCGATGCCGCTCGACCGTTCCTTGCGCGCCCCGGCTGTAGACCAGTCGCTGATTCTCGGCAGCTTCTGCAGCCTGCATGGCACGCAGAACCTGCCAAAATCACTACTGGCTCAACTCAAACTCAATCAGCCCGAACTGGCTGAGCATGCCGATAGCAAGCTGCAAGCCGGTGATTGCTGCTGTGGTCACGCCGGTCAGGCACTGCTAGCCGGTGACTATTTCAAGCATCTGTTCCCGCGTTTCTGGCCCGCTGAGCTGCTGCTCGGCCATGCCCCTACCTTGCGGCTACCTCGTGAGCAGTGGCCCAAACTGAGTCCACGCGCCTCTCCCTTGGCCTGATCTGTCGACTACTCCTCGGTCCCACGCACGATGCGCGTGATGACCGTGCCCGACTTTTTCTTGCCAGGAAGCTCTGTCCATGCCTGCGTTCCGTAGCACCGCACGCACTGTATTACCCGTTTTTGCCATCACCTGCGTTTCCACCCTGAACCCTCTGTCCCAGGCGGTAGCCGAGACGCTGCCTAGCGAAAACTCCACCTTGACCCTCGGCGCCGTCACCGTCAGCGGTACCAGCACCGGTCCACTGACCACCAGTACCGTCCTCAGCTCGGTGGACATTCTCGGTGGCGATATCCTTGAGAAAATGCCAGTCACCTACAGCTGGGAACTGTTCAACCGCGCGCCCGGTGTAATGCTTACAGAGTTCAACCAGGGCACCACCTCTGGCAAGTTGTCGTTCCGCGGCTTCAACGGCGAAGGTGAAGTCAATGCAGTGAAGCTGTTGATCGACGGCATTCCCAGCAACAGCAACGACGGCAACATGCCCTTCATCGACTCGGTGTTCCCGATGGACATCGACAGCATCGAGGTGGCGCGCGGCACCAGCGACCCGCGCTACGGCCTGAACAACATCGCCGGTAACGTCAACATCAATACCCGCACCGGCGGCAACTACAACAAGGCACGCGTGCGTTACGGCAGCTTCAACACCCTTGAGGTGCAACTGGCCAAGGGCATCGAGACCAGCAACTGGACGCAGAACTATTTCTTCGGCCGCCAGCAGCTCGACGGCTATCGCGACCATGCCGATACCGAACGCTACAGCTTCGGCGGCAAGTGGTTCTACACCCCCGACGATGGCAGCTACCGCCTCGGCCTGATTGCCCGCCACTATGAGTCCGAAGCCCAGGAAGCCGGCTACCTGACCGAAGACGATGCCCGCCATCACCCACGCATGAGCAACGCCTACAACGCCACGGACAAAGGCACACGGCGAATGAACCAGGTCAGCGTGCACTTCGACACCGAACTGGCCGACACCTTGTCCTGGTCAGCCAAGATCTACGTCAACACCTTCGACGACCTCCGCTGGACCCAGTACTGGCACACCAGCTCACAGCAGGAGCGCGATAGCTACGAGGACCAGTACGGCGCCATCACCTCCCTGACCTGGCGGCCTCAGATCGACTGGCTGCACACTTTCGCCCTGGAAAGCGGCAGCGACGTGCAGAAGCAGCAGAACCGTAGCCAGCGCTACCGCACGGTAGAACGTGTGCGCCAGGTGCAGACTCGCGATCAGGACTTCGACCTCAACACCGTCGGTGCCTATGTCCTGGCTGAAATCGAACCGGTCGAAACGCTGAAGATTGTCCCTGCGTATCGCATCGACAAGATCAGTGGTGATTTCACCAACAAGATGACCGGGCAGGACTACGACATAAACGACTATGGGTTGATCAAGCAGCCCAAACTCAGCATTGTCTACTCACCGTGGCAGTTCGCCAGTATCTATGCGAACTGGGGCCGCACCTTCCAGGTCGGTACCGGCGCTGCAGCCTACAAGGTGCCGCCGCGCAACGAAGACCTCGACCCTTCGATCAACGAAGGCTGGGAAACCGGTGTGAAATTTACCCATGCCAGTTGGATCGATGGCCGCGTGGCCTACTGGCGCCAGGACGCCACCGGCGAGGTCAGCCGTCGCCTGAACGACCCGAGCGGCGAATCCGATAACGTCGGTGAGACACGCCGCTGGGGCTACGACCTGCAGGTCAACCTGCACCCTGACGAACGCACCGAGGTCTGGATGTCCTACTCCTGGCAGTACTCGAAAATTCTTGAACCCAGCAGCGCGCTCCCGGACAGCAAAGGCAAGGAAATCGACCACGTGCCGCACCACCTGTGGAACACCGGTATCAGCTACCAGGCCACCCCGGCACTGCAACTTACAGCCTGGGCTAACGGGCAGACCAACTACTACCTTGAGCGGGAGAACACTCAGGGAACTTATGGCGGCTACGTATTGATGAACCTAGGCGCGACCTACAAGCTCAGCGACTTGATGAGCGTGGACCTGCAACTGAAGAACCTCACCAATCGCTACTATGAGTATGTCTGGTACGACCCGGATGGAGCGGACGCGTCCCTGCATTCGCCTGGTGATGGTCGCGCAATTTATGCCGGTATGACGCTCGATTTTTAAAGGGTGCCTGCTCTCGGGTTTAGCGAAAACACGCTGTGGCTGGATCGGTCGGGGGCACCATTCGAAATGCTTTATCGCTCCCCTGCCGATTTATGCAACGGCGTGAAGTGAGTTGATGAATCCGCATCGCTTACCTCTGTGCCCCCCTGTAACTGGGTCGCCGAGCCTTGTCGCACCCAGGGGAAATTGGCGAGATTCCGGGTGCACAGCGGAACAAGCTGATTGATTGTGCTGCCGGCAAGATTTTCAGCGCTCGATATGAAGCGCTGGATCAAGCAGTCCGACCTTTCCGAAATGAAAAACCTGCCCGCACCGAAGGATAGCGTCGTCAAGCAGCGCGCGCCTCGCACACCGACTTCCATTGAAGCGCTAGGCTTGCCGCCCACTCGAGTGGGAGTGGCGTCACCGCGCGCTTGATGGTAAGGTTCGCTCAGAATACTGTAATTTTGTACAGTGTACATTTATCCAGAGAACGGAATATATGCTTAAAGGTAGTTGCTGCTGTGGAGCGGTAAAGTTCATGGTATCCAGCCCGCCGACAATGATGGGTACATGCCACTGCTCCCGCTGCAGAAAAGCAGGAGCCAGTACATTTGTTTTTGTTCAGCGCTCATCGTTCGAAATGCTGTCCGGCCTGGATTCGATAACTACTTACAAGCCCGAAGCACCTTACAAGTACAACCGATGCTTTTGCTCGATATGCGGAACTGCATTAGGTGAAGTGACAGCAACCGCCGATTCCTTTCCAGTGGCTGCTAACTGTTTTGACGACGCATTGCACCTTTCAAACCTGTTCCACGAATTTGTCAAGGAAAAACCGAATTGGTACGAAATTTGCGATAACGCCAAACAATTCGCTGCACACCCTTACAATTAAATCGACCACGTCGAACTACAACTCTGACAGAGCACAAGACGAAGCTGACCGCGATAGAGAATAGCCACTTCATGATCTGACGCGCAGGCAGACACAACTGCCCAAGTCGGTCCTTGCCCGCCAACCGATGCGCGACAGATTTTATTGCTGCCCCACCTTCACATCAGTCAGGCCTCACCACCTGTACTGATTTCAGTACATCGTATCGAATTCACTACAACCTTGCCTGGATACGGCTCGCCAAGGTTTTGAACCCCAAACCCTTTTCCTCCGTCCACTGTGTGTAGCGTTTTCATTCCAAAGAAAATGAGAAAACGTCACGAGAACTTTGTAAATCATTGATTTAAATGATTTTTTATACATTGGCCGCATTTTTGCTAAGGGAATCCCAACCCCAAGAGCGCGGAGCCACCGCGCCTAACGCCCTGCTTCCCGAGGATTCCCCATGAGCGAGTTGCGTTTCACTGAAGATCACGAATGGCTGCGCGTCGAAGCCGATGGCAGCGTTACCGTGGGCATCACCGCCTACGCCCAGAACGCCCTTGGCGATGTGGTTTTCGTGCAACTGCCAGAGTTGCAGCAGTATGAGAAAGGCAGCGAAGCCTCCACCGTCGAGTCGGTCAAGGCCGCCAGCGGTGTGTACATGCCCCTGACCGGCGAAGTGGTGCAGATCAACGAGCAGCTCGAAGACAGCCCGGAACTGGTCAACGAAGACCCGATGGGCGAAGGCTGGTTCTTCCGCTTCATCCCCGCCGATGCCAGCGCCGTGGCCACCCTGCTCGACCAGGACGCCTACGACCGCCTGATCAAAGCCAACGACGACGCCTGAGGAACTCCGCCATGACCATCAACCTCGGCACCGCCAACGAATTCATCGCCCGTCACATCGGCCCGCGCGCCGCCGACGAGCAGGCCATGCTGGCCGCCCTCGGCTTCGACTCGCTGGAAGCCATGACCGCCGCGGTCATCCCCGACAGCATCAAGGGCACCAGCGTGCTCGGTTCGCACGACGGCCAGAGCGAAGCCGACGCGCTCGCCGCGCTCAAGGTCATCGCCGGCAAGAACCAGCTGTTCAAGAGCTACATCGGCCAGGGCTACTACAACACCCACACCCCGGCGCCGATCCTGCGCAACCTGCTGGAAAACCCGGCCTGGTACACCGCCTATACCCCATACCAGCCAGAAATTTCCCAGGGTCGCCTGGAAGCGCTGCTGAACTTCCAGACCCTGATCAGCGACCTGACCGGCCTGCCGATCGCCAACGCCTCGCTGCTCGACGAAGCCACCGCTGCGGCCGAGGCCATGACCTTCTGCAAGCGCCTGTCGAAGAACAAGGCCAGCCACGCGTTCTTCGCCTCCGTGCACTGCCACCCGCAAACCCTCGACGTGCTGCGCACCCGTGCCGAGCCGCTGGGCATCGAGATCGTGGTCGGCGACGAGCGCGAACTGGGCGATGTCAGCGCCTTCTTCGGCGCCCTGCTGCAGTACCCGGCCAGCAACGGTGAAGTGTTCGACTACCGCGAAGTAATCGAGCGCTTCCACGCTGCCAACGCCCTGGTCGCCGTAGCCGCCGACCTGCTGGCCCTGACCCTGCTGACCCCGCCGGGCGAGTTCGGCGCCGACGTGGCCATCGGCAGCGCCCAGCGCTTCGGCGTACCACTGGGCTTCGGTGGCCCGCACGCCGCCTACTTCGCCACCCGTGACGCGTTCAAGCGCGACATGCCGGGCCGCCTGGTCGGCGTGTCGATCGACCGCTTCGGCAAGACCGCCCTGCGCCTGGCCATGCAGACCCGCGAGCAGCACATCCGCCGCGAAAAGGCCACCAGCAACATCTGCACCGCCCAGGTGCTGCTGGCCAACATCGCCAGCATGTTCGCCGTGTACCACGGCCCGGCCGGCCTCAAGCGCATCGCCGAACGTACCCATGCCCTGACCTCAATCCTGGCCGCCGGCCTGAAGACACTGGGCGTGCAGGTAGTGGGCGCCAGCGCCTTCGACACCCTGACCCTGGCCACCGGCAGTGCCACTGCCAGCCTGCATGACAAGGCGCGTGCCCAGGGCATCAACCTGCGCCAGATCGATGCCGCCCACGTGGGGCTGTCGCTGGACGAAACCAGTAGCCAGGCCGATGTCGAGGCCCTGTGGCAACTGATCGGTGGCGACCAGGCCCAGCCGGACTTCAACGCCCTGGCCGCCAGCACCGGCTCGCTGCTGCCTGCTGCCCTGCTGCGCCAGTCGGCCATCCTCGCGCACCCGGTGTTCAACCGCTACCACAGCGAAACCGAGCTGATGCGCTACCTGCGCCGCCTGGCCGACAAGGACCTGGCGCTGGACCGCAGCATGATCCCGCTGGGCTCGTGCACCATGAAGCTGAACGCCGCCAGTGAAATGATCCCGGTCACCTGGGCCGAGTTCGGCAACCTGCACCCGTTCGCCCCGGCCGAGCAGAGCCAGGGCTACCTGCAGATGACCACCGAACTGGAAGCCATGCTCTGCGCCGCCACCGGCTACGACGCCGTGTCGCTGCAGCCCAACGCCGGTTCCCAGGGCGAGTACGCAGGCCTGCTGGCCATCCGCGCCTACCACCGCAGCCGTGGCGAAGGCCACCGCGACATCTGCCTGATCCCGTCGTCGGCCCACGGTACCAACCCGGCGACCGCGCACATGGCCGGCATGCGCGTGGTGGTCACCGCCTGTGACGCCCGCGGCAACGTCGATGTCGAGGACCTGCGCGCCAAGGCCATCGAGCACCGCGAGCGCCTGGCCGCGATCATGATCACCTACCCGTCGACCCACGGCGTGTTCGAGGAAGCGATCGGCGAAATCTGCGCGATCATCCACGACAACGGTGGCCAGGTGTACATCGATGGCGCCAACATGAACGCCATGGTCGGCCTGTGCGCCCCGGGCAAGTTCGGCGGCGACGTTTCCCACCTGAACCTGCACAAGACCTTCTGCATCCCGCACGGCGGTGGCGGCCCGGGCGTCGGCCCGATCGGCGTCAAGTCGCACCTGGCGCCGTTCCTGCCCGGTCACGCGCAGCTGGAAAACACCGAGGGCGCGGTTTGCGCCGCGCCGTTCGGCAGCGCCAGCATCCTGCCGATCACCTGGATGTACATCCGCATGATGGGCGGTGCCGGCCTCAAGCGTGCCTCGCAGATGGCGATCCTCAACGCCAACTACATCGCCCGTCGCCTGGAAGAGCACTATCCTGTTCTGTATACCGGCGGCAATGGCCTGGTGGCCCACGAGTGCATCCTCGACCTGCGCCCGCTGAAAGACACCAGCGGCATCAGCGTCGACGACGTGGCCAAGCGCCTGATCGACTTCGGCTTCCACGCCCCGACCATGTCCTTCCCGGTGGCAGGCACGCTGATGATCGAACCGACCGAAAGCGAGTCCAAGGAAGAACTGGACCGCTTCTGCGACGCGATGATCCAGATCCGCGAAGAAATTCGCGCGGTCGAAAACGGTAGCCTGGACAAGGACGACAACCCGCTGAAGAACGCCCCGCATACAGCGGCAGAGCTGGTTGGCGAATGGGCCCATGGCTACAGCCGCGAGCAGGCGGTGTACCCGCTGCCAAGCCTGGTGGAAGGCAAGTACTGGCCGCCGGTCGGCCGGGTCGACAACGTGTTCGGCGACCGCAACCTGGTGTGCGCCTGCCCGTCGATCGAGAGCTATCAGGACGCCTGATAGCCCTCAGGCCCGCTACCTTGCTTGAGGTGTGGACCTCTGTGGGAGCGGGCGTGCCCGCGAATGCGATGTCGGCCTCACCGACGCATTCGCGGGCACGCCCGCTCCCACAGGGTTCACCGTCCGCCCAATATTCCTGGCTGGAGGTCACCCATGTCCCTGAGCGTCTTCGACCTGTTCAAGATCGGCATCGGCCCCTCCAGCTCCCACACGGTCGGCCCGATGCGCGCCGCCGCGCGTTTCGCCGAAGGGCTGCGCCGTGATGACCTGCTTACCCGCACCGTCAGCGTCAAGGCCGAGCTGTATGGCTCGCTCGGCGCCACCGGCAAGGGCCACGGCAGCGACAAAGCCGTGCTGCTGGGCCTTGAGGGCGAGCACCCCGATGTCATCGACACCGACACCATCCCTGCCCGCCTGCAGGCCATCCGCGACAGCGGTCGGCTGAACCTGCTCGGCGAGCACAGCATCGCGTTCATCGAAAAGCAGCACCTGGCGATGATCCGCAAGCCGCTGGACTACCACCCCAACGGCATGATCTTCCGCGCCTTCGACGAGGCCGGCCTGCAAATCCGCAGCCGCGAGTACTACTCGGTGGGCGGCGGTTTCGTGGTCGACCAGGACGCCGCCGGCCACGACCGCATCGTCGAGGACAGTACACCACTGACCTACCCGTTCAAGACCGCCAAGGAACTGCTCGGCCATTGCACAGGGCAAAACCTGTCGGTCAGCCAGGTCATGCTGGCCAACGAGGCGGCCTGGCGCCCCGAGGCGGAAACCCGTGCCGGGCTGCTGCGTATCTGGCAGGTGATGCAGGATTGCGTCGAAGCCGGCTGCCAGCATGAAGGCATCCTGCCGGGCGGGCTCAAGGTCAAGCGCCGGGCGCCGGCGTTGTACCGCCAACTGAGCCGCCACCCGGAGGCCAGCCTGCGCGATGCCCTGTCGGTGCTCGACTGGGTCAACCTCTACGCCTTGGCGGTGAATGAGGAAAACGCCAATGGCGGGCGTGTGGTCACTGCGCCGACCAACGGCGCGGCGGGCATCGTCCCGGCAGTGCTGCACTACTACATGCGCTTCGTACCGGGAGCCAGCGAGGACGGGGTGGTGCGGTTTCTGCTCACCGCCGCGGCCATCGGCATCCTGTACAAGGAAAACGCCTCCATCTCCGGCGCCGAAGTGGGCTGCCAGGGCGAGGTCGGTGTGGCCTGCTCGATGGCCGCCGGGGCGCTGTGCGAAGTGATGGGCGGCAGCGTGCAACAGGTGGAAAACGCTGCCGAAATCGGTATGGAACACAACCTGGGCCTGACCTGCGACCCGATCGGCGGGCTGGTCCAGGTGCCTTGCATCGAGCGCAACGCCATGGGCTCGGTAAAGGCGATCAACGCGGTGCGCATGGCCTTGCGCGGCGACGGGCAGCACTACGTGTCGCTCGACAAGGTCATCCGCACCATGCGCCAGACCGGCGCCGACATGAAAAGCAAATACAAAGAGACCGCCCGTGGCGGCCTGGCCGTCAACATCATCGAATGTTGACCCGACAACAACAGCAAGGAGTCACCGATGTCCGAAACACTGCTCAAGACCCCGCTGCACGCCCTGCACCTGGAACTGGGTGCGCGCATGGTGCCGTTCGCCGGCTATGACATGCCAGTGCAGTACCCGCTGGGCGTGCTCAAGGAACACCTGCACACCCGCGAGCAGGCCGGCCTGTTCGATGTCTCGCACATGGGCCAGATCACCCTGCGCGGCAGCGACGCCGCCAAGGCCCTGGAAAGCCTGGTGCCGGTGGATATCATCGACCTGCCGGTGGGCATGCAGCGCTACGCCATGTTCACCAATGAGCAAGGCGGCATCCTCGACGACCTGATGGTCGCCAACCTGGGCGACGACACCCTGTTCCTGGTGGTCAACGCCGCCTGCAAGGACCAGGACCTGGCCCACCTGCAAGCGCACATCGGCAGCCGTTGCGAGGTGCAGCCGCTGTTCGAGCAACGCGCCCTGCTGGCCCTGCAAGGCCCGGCGGCGGTCAAGGTGCTGGAGCGCCTGGCCCCGGAAGTGGCCGGCATGACCTTCATGCAGTTCCGCCCGGTGAAACTGCTGGGCGAAGACTGCTTCGTCAGCCGTTCGGGCTATACCGGCGAAGACGGCTATGAAATTTCGGTACCGGCACAGGCCGCCGAAGCCCTGGCCCGCCGCCTGCTGGCCGAGCCCGAAGTACAGCCGATCGGCCTGGGTGCGCGAGACTCGCTGCGCCTGGAAGCCGGCCTGTGCCTGTATGGCCACGACATGAACACCGAGACCAGCCCGGTCGAAGCCAGCCTGCTGTGGGCCATTTCCAAGGTTCGCCGTGCCGACGGCGCGCGTGCCGCCGGCTTCCCGGGTGCCGAGGCCATCTTCGCCCACCAGCGCGATGGCGTTGCGCGCAAACGGGTGGGTCTGTTGCCGCAGGAGCGTACGCCAGTACGTGAAGGCGCGGATATTGTCGATGCAAACGATAAACCTGTAGGCAAAGTGTGCAGCGGCGGCTTTGGCCCGACACTCGGTGCACCTGTAGCAATGGGTTATATCGATAGTGAACATGCCGCACTCGACACCCCACTGTTTGCCATGGTGCGTGGCAAGAAGGTTGCCTTGAAAGTCAGCAAAATGCCTTTCGTGGCACAACGTTACTACCGGGGCTGAAGCCGCTTTGTGAAGGTTGCGGGCAGGCTCGAGATATTCGATTTCGAACCTGTCCAATAACTTTTGAACATGGCGCCAGGCCAGGCGCCATGCCGTTTCCGACAAACCGGTCGGTTATCGGCAAACGGCTGATTTTCCATACGACCAAGGGCTTGTTTTTCGCTCGGGAGTTGGCGTAGAGTCACTGCACTGTGTTTGCATGGGTCGCAACAGTTCGTGACCTGGGCCAGTAGCCGCAATCTGCTACAACCCGTTTGACGTCTCTTACTTTCCTGCAACCCAGCCCAGTAATCTTTTGCTTGTTTATTGCAAAAGAAACTGTCATCAAAATTCAAGCTTCATAGGAAATAAGACAATGGCTGAGCGTCAGAACGGTACCGTCAAGTGGTTCAATGACGAAAAAGGTTACGGCTTCATCACCCCAGAAAGCGGTGCTGATCTGTTCGTGCACTTCCGCGCTATCGAAGGCAACGGCTTCAAGAGCCTGAAAGAAGGCCAGAAAGTCTCCTTCGAAGCCGTGCAGGGCCAGAAAGGCCTGCAGGCTGACAAAGTTCAGGTGATCGGCTAAGCTGAACCCGACTTCGAAAAAGCCCCTGCCAAGTGCAGGGGCTTTTTTTTGCCCGTAGAATAGCGGCTTCGTCTTCTGGAGCCGTTTTGCATGTCCAAGCCTCTGCTCACACCCCAGGGTGATTTTCCGCCGGTCGGCCTGGGCCGGCGCCTGGCGGCGATGTTCTACGACTTCCTGCTGTGCACGGCGCTGCTGATCGTGACCGCCGGTGCCTACAAGATGATCCAGATGGCGATCATCGGCGAAGCCCGCATGCGTGAGCTGACCGAGGCTGGCGCACTGGACGGCGACCCGCTGCTGTCGACGGTGCTGCTGTTTGCCTTGTTCGGTTTCTTTGCCAAGTTCTGGACCCATGGCGGGCAGACCCTGGGCATGCAAGTGTGGGGCGTGCGGGTGCAGAACGCCGATGGCACGGCTATCAGCCTGTGGCAGGCGCTGTTGCGCTTTGTGGTGTCGATTGCTTCGTGGCTGTGCCTGGGGCTGGGGTTTTTCTGGGTGTTGATCGACAAGCGCAAGCGGGGCTGGCATGACATCTATTCGGAAAGCCAGCTGGTGCGGGTGCCGAAGCAGAAGAAATGAGCCGGGTATTTGTGTTGCCTGTTCGAGCCCGCGAAGAAGGCAACACAAATGCCAGCAAAAAGCCGACCCTGAGGTCGGCTTTTTTTGTGCAGCTCAGGCCATCAACCCGCCCGGCGCAACAACCACACACCCGCCAAGGCACAGATGCCTGCCGGGATCACCACCGCCAGCAGCGGCGGGAAGCCGAACACCTGGCTCGAAGGCCCCAGCAGGTCCTGGGCGATGCGGAACACGAAGCCCACCAGCACACCGGTGAACACGCGCTGGCCAAGGGTCACCGAACGCAGCGGGCCGAAGATGAAGGAAATCGCCATCAGCACCAGCGCCGCAGTCACCATCGGCTGCAACACCTTGGTCCAGAACGCCAGCCAGTAACGTGCATTGTTCAGACCCTGGTCGGACAGGTAGTGGATGTAGTCCCACAGCCCGGTGATGGACAGCGACTCCGGCGCCAGGATCACGGTATTGAGCAGTTGCGGCGTGAGCGAAACGTCCCAGCGCTCCTGCGGCGTGTTCACCACTTCGGTGTGGTCGCCACGGAAGTAGGTGGTGCGCACATCGGCGAGCAGCCAGTGATCATCCTGGTACTGCGCCCGGCGTGCAAAGCTCGAGGTGATGATCTTGCGCTCGTTGTCGAAGCGGTAGCGGGTCACCCCCAGCAGCAGGCCGTTGGGCTGCACGGCGTTGATGTGCACGAACTCCTCGCCCTGGCGGTGCCACATGCCGCGCTTGGAGCTTTGCGCATCGCCACCACCCTGGGCCAGGGAACGGTCGGCCTGGGCCTTGTTCTCGGTCACCGGCGCCACGTACTCGCCGATCAGCAGGCCGACCAGCATCAGCACCAGCATCGGCTTCATCACCGCCCAGACGATACGGCCGATGGAAACCCCGGCAGCGCGCATGATGGTCAGTTCGCTGCTGCTGGCCAGGCTGCCCAGGCCGATCAGGCAGCCGATCAAGGCGGCCATCGGCAGCATTTCGTACAAGCGCCGTGGTGCGGTCAGCAGAACGAAGTTGCCCGCCTCCATCACCGTGTAGGTGTCACTCAGGTCGCTCATCTCGTCGATGAAGGCAAACAGCGAAGCCAGGCCAAGGATGATCCCCAGCACGGCGAGGATGGCCAGCAGCACACTCTGGCCGATGTAGCGGTCGAGCTTACCCATGGGCCACCTCCGCACGACGGGCGGCGCGCTTGAGGCGCAGCGGCTCCCAGTACATCAGGCCCAGGCCGATCAGCAGGAACAGGCCGTGGACCCACCACATGCCCAGGGCGATCGGCAGTTTGCCCTTCTCGAGGGCGCCGCGTACGGAAATCAGCATTGTCAGGTAGGCCATGTACAGAAGAATTGCCGGCAGCAGCTTGAGGAAGCGGCCCTGGCGCGGGTTGACCCGGGACAGCGGCACCGCCAGCAAGGTGACGACGAACACCAGGATCGGCAGCGACAGCCGCCATTGCAGCTCGGCGCGCTCACGCAGGCCCTTCTTGCCGATCAGCTCGGAGGTGGGGACGGCCTCGCGCTCGGTCACTTCCTCGCTGACCTCCGGTTTGGGCAGCAGCACGCCGTAGGTATCGTACTTGATGGCACGGTAGTCGGCCTGGCCCGGGTTGCCGTCATAACGGTAGCCGTTTTCCAGCACCAGGTAGCGGTTGCCGTCGGCCTGTATTTCCTGGTGGCCTTTTTCGGCAACCAGCACCGACGGGGCGCGGTCCTTGGTCTTGTCCTGGTTGAAGCGCTTCTCGGAGATGAACACGCCGGCCAGGTTGATGCGATCGTCCGAAAGCTCTTCGGTGTAAGTCACTCGCGAACCGTCGCGCAGGGTCTGAAAGCGGCCCGGCACCAGGGTGTCGAACTCGGTCAGGGCATCCTGCTGGCTGATGATCTGCTGCACCTGGGCAACGCCCAGCGGCGCCAGGCTCAGGCTCAGCCAGGCCACCAGCAGGGCGACCAGGGCGGCCGGCACCATGGTCAGGCCCAGCAGGCGCTGCTGGCTCATGCCGGTGGCCGACAGCACGGTCATCTCGCTTTCCAGGTACAGGCGCCCGTACGCCAGGAGAATGCCGAGGAACAGCCCCAAAGGCAGGATAAGCTGCAGGAAGCCCGGCAGGCGGAAGCCCATGATCAGGAACAGCACGCTCGGGTCGAGCACGCCCTGGGCAGCCTGGGCCAGGTACTTGATGAAGCGCCCACTCATGATGATCACCAGCAGCACGGCGCTGACGGCGCTCAAGGTCACCAGGACCTCGCGGGACAAATAACGAAAGACGATCAAACCAGACACTCCTGGGTTGTCAGGGCGGACTGCCAATCTATGGCGCCAGACAATGACTTAGTACAGCCAAGACCAATGCCGGTTCGCCAAAGGCGAACCTCCATGTAAAGTGCGCGCATTATCCTGTGATTGACCGCCCCTGTCACTTCGCCGCGCATGAAGGCGCATGACGGGGTTGTCAGCACGCTTGCCGCAGGCTCAAACTGGCAGCTTTTCCGCTGGCGCGCGACGACGCGGCCTGGCCCGTCCAGAGCGCTGGAATACACAGCGCCGACTGTATCGATCATTCGGGGATCCTGACATGGAACTGGTTGTAAAAAGCGTAGCTGCTGCATCCGTAAAAACCGCCACCCTGGTCCTCCCGGTAGGTGAAAACCGCAAGCTCGGCGCCGTGGCCAAGGCCGTGGACCAGGCCAGCGAAGGCGCCATCAGTGCCGTGCTCAAGCGTGGCGACCTGGCCGGCAAGCCGGGCCAGACCCTGCTGCTGCAGAGCCTCCCGGGCCTTAAGGCCGAGCGCGTGCTGCTGGTGGGCAGCGGCAAGGACGAAGCCCTGGGCGACCGCGCCTGGCGCAAACTGGTCGCCAGCGTCGCCGGCGTGCTCAAGGGCCTGAACGGCGCTGATGCCGTGCTGGCCCTGGACGACATCGCGGTCAGCAACCGCGACGCTCACTACGGCAAGTACCGCCTGCTGGCCGAAACCCTGCTCGACGGCGAGTACGTGTTCGACCGCTTCAAGAGCCAGAAGGCCGAGCCACGCACCCTGAAGAAGGTCACCCTGCTGGCCGACAAGGCCGGTCAGGCCGAGGTCGAACGTGCCGTCAAGCACGCCAGCGCCATCGCCACCGGCATGGCCTTCACCCGCGACCTGGGCAACCTGCCGCCCAACCTGTGCCACCCAAGCTTCCTCGCCGAACAGGCCAAGGACCTGGGCAAGGCGCACAAGGCGCTGAAAGTCGAAGTACTGGACGAGAAGAAGATCAAGGACCTGGGCATGGGCGCGTTCTACGCCGTCGGCCAGGGCAGCGACCAGCCGCCACGCCTGATCGTGCTCAACTACCAGGGCGGCAAGAAGGCAGACAAGCCGTTCGTGCTGGTGGGCAAGGGCATTACCTTCGACACCGGCGGCATCAGCCTCAAGCCTGGTGCCGGCATGGACGAGATGAAGTACGACATGTGCGGTGCCGCCAGCGTGCTCGGCACCCTGCGTGCGGTGCTCGAACTGCAGCTGCCGGTCAATCTGGTGTGCCTGCTGGCCTGCGCCGAGAACATGCCAAGCGGCGGCGCCACCCGCCCGGGTGACATCGTCACCACCATGAGCGGGCAGACCGTGGAAATCCTCAACACCGACGCCGAAGGCCGCCTGGTGCTGTGCGACACCCTGACCTACGCCGAGCGCTTCAAGCCACAGGCAGTGATCGACATCGCCACCCTGACCGGCGCCTGCATTGTCGCCCTGGGCAGCCACACTACCGGCCTGATGGGCAACAACGACGACCTGGTCGGCCAGTTGCTCGACGCCGGCAAGCGCGCCGACGACCGCGCCTGGCAGCTACCGCTGTTCGATGAATACCAGGAGCAGCTGGACAGCCCGTTCGCCGACATGGGCAACATTGGCGGGCCGAAGGCCGGCACCATCACCGCCGGCTGCTTCCTGTCGCGCTTTGCCAAGGCCTACGACTGGGCACACATGGACATCGCCGGCACCGCCTGGGTCAGCGGCGGCAAGGACAAGGGCGCCACTGGCCGCCCTGTGCCCCTGCTGACCCAGTACCTGCTGGACCGCGCTGGCGCCTGACGCCGTGAAGCCGGTGGCGCCCCACGCGCCACCGGCCGGCGATACCACCATGAGCAAAGTCGATTTCTACATCCTGCCCACCGACTCGCTGTCGGCACGGCTCGATTTCGCCTGCAAGCTGTGCGAAAAGGCCTGGCGCCTTGGCCATCGGGTCTACCTGCATTGCCAGGACGCCGAGCAGCGCAGCGAGCTGGACCAACGCCTGTGGCGCTTCAAGGGCGAGGCCTTCGTGCCCCACGACCTCGCGGAAGTACATGCCGATGCCGGCGTGGCATTGGGCCTGGCCGCCGACAGTGCAGGCGATCACCACGACCTGTTGATCAACCTGGGCGCCAGCGTACCGGGCTTTGTCGGCCAGTTCGAACGGGTGGCCGAAATCGTGGTTGAGGAGCCTGGCATCCGCCAATCGGCCCGTGACCGATTCCGTTTCTACCGTGAACAGGGCTATGCTCTGCAAGACCACCGCTTACAGCGACTTTGACGACGATGGACAAGCCCTCCCCCCTGCCCGACTCCGCCCATCTGCTCGATGACCTCGAGTCGATACGCCAGCTGCTTGGCGACGCCGACCTGCAACCACCGCTGCTGACCGAGACGGTGGAGCAGATCCCGCTGCTGCTGGAAGAAGCGCCCGGCAACCCCGCGCCTGTGGCCGAACCGGTCGAGCCCGAAGACGATCCGCAGACCCGCCGCCAGGATACCCTGCTGCACCTGGAAAGCGAGCTGCGTGCAGCGGCGCAGATGATCATGCAGGACGTGATCAACGACTTCACCCCGCACATCGAGAACGAGATCAAGCGCCGGCTGGATGCGCGGATCGAGCGGTTGATCAAGCGTTCCGAGTAAAACCGAGATTCGGCGGTACCTTCTTCGCGGGTAAACCCGCTCCCACAGGACCGGCGCAAGCTTTGAGACTTGCGCCGGTCCTGTGGGAGCGGGTTTACCCGCGAATAGGCCATCCCTGCCGTGCCAGATAGCAGCAGCTTGTCGCCTGCGGCCCCCAGCTTGGTTATACTTCCCGGCTTTCCCGAATAAATGCACAGGGTCCCGCCGCGCATGGATAAGACCTACCAGCCGCACGCCATCGAAACTTCCTGGTACAACACCTGGGAGTCCGAGAACTATTTCGCCCCACAAGGTGCAGGCGAGTCCTACACCATCATGATCCCGCCGCCGAACGTGACCGGCAGCCTGCACATGGGCCACGGGTTCAACAACGCGATCATGGACGCCCTGATCCGTTTCCGCCGCATGCAAGGCCGCGACACCCTGTGGCAGCCAGGCACCGACCACGCCGGTATCGCCACCCAGATGCTGGTCGAGCGCCAGCTCGAGGCCAAGGGCCAGAACCGGCATGACCTGGGCCGCGAAAAGTTCCTGGAAAAGGTCTGGGAATGGAAGGACCAGTCCGGCGGCAACATCAGCCGTCAGATCCGCCGCCTGGGCTCGTCGGTCGACTGGAGCCGCGAGCGCTTCACCATGGACGACGGCCTCTCCGAAGCGGTCAAGGAAGCCTTCGTGCGCCTGCACGAAGACGGCCTGATCTACCGCGGCAAGCGCCTGGTCAACTGGGACACCAAGCTGCACACGGCCATCTCCGACCTCGAAGTGGAAAACCACGACGAGAAGGGCCACCTGTGGAACCTGCGCTACCCGCTGGCCGACGGCGCCAGGACTGCCGAAGGCAAGGACTACCTGGTCGTCGCCACCACCCGTCCGGAAACCCTGCTGGGTGACGCCGCCGTGGCGGTCAACCCGAACGACGAGCGCTACCAGGCACTGATCGGCAAATTCGTCGAACTGCCGCTGGTCGGCCGCCGCATCCCGATCATCGCCGACGACTACTGCGACCCCGAGTTCGGTACCGGCTGCGTGAAGATCACCCCGGCCCACGACTTCAACGACTACGAAGTCGGCAAGCGCCACAACCTGCCGCTGCTGAACATCTTCGACAAGAACGCCTTCGTGCTGGCCAGCGCACAGGCCTTCAACCTCGACGGCAGCGTCAACGAGCAGGTCGACACCCGCCTGCCGGCCCAGTACGCCAACCTCGACCGCTTCGTCGCGCGCAAGCAGATCGTCGCCGACCTGGATGCCCAGGGCCTGCTGGTGAGCATCGACGACCACGCCCTGAAAGTGCCGAAAGGCGACCGTTCGGGCACCGTCATCGAGCCGTGGCTGACCGACCAGTGGTACGTTTCCACCAAGCCGCTGGCAGAACCTGCCATCGCCGCCGTGGAAGATGGCCGCATCCAGTTCGTGCCCAAACAGTACGAGAACATGTACTTCTCCTGGATGCGTGACATCCAGGACTGGTGCATCAGCCGCCAGCTGTGGTGGGGCCATCGCATCCCGGCGTGGTACGACGAGGCCGGCCAGGTCTATGTCGGCCGCAACGAGGATGAAGTGCGCGCCAAGCACAACCTGGGCGCCGACGTGGCCCTGCGCCAGGACGATGACGTACTCGATACCTGGTTCAGTTCGGGCCTGTGGACCTTCTCCACCCTGGGCTGGCCGGAGCAGACCGAGTTCCTCAAGAAGTTCCACTCCACCGACGTGCTGGTGACCGGCTTCGACATCATCTTCTTCTGGGTTGCGCGCATGATCATGCTGACCATGCACCTGATCAAGAACGAGGACGGCACCCCGCAGGTACCGTTCAAGACCGTGTACGTGCACGGCCTGGTGCGTGACGGCCAGGGCCAGAAGATGTCCAAGTCCAAGGGCAACGTGCTGGACCCGCTGGACATCGTCGACGGCATCACCCTTGACGCCCTGCTGGAAAAGCGCACCAGCGGCATGATGCAGCCCAAGCTTGCCGAGAAGATCGCCAAGCAGACCAAGGCCGAGTTCCCCGAAGGTATCGCCAGCTACGGCACCGACGCCCTGCGCTTCACCTTCTGCTCGCTGGCTTCCACCGGCCGCGACATCAAGTTCGACATGGGCCGCGTCGAAGGCTACCGCAACTTCTGCAACAAGATCTGGAACGCCGCCCGCTACGTGCTGGACAAGGGCGAGGACTGCGGCCAGAACGGCGAAGCCGTCGAGCTGTCGCTGGCCGACCGCTGGATCATCTCGCAGCTGCAGCGTACCGAAGCCGAAGTGACCCGCCAGCTGGAACAGTTCCGCTTCGACCTGGCCAGCCAGGCGCTGTACGAGTTCATCTGGAACCAGTACTGCGACTGGTACCTGGAGCTGTCCAAGCCGGTGCTGTGGGACGAGAACGCCCCGGTCGAGCGCGCCCGTGGCACCCGCCGCACCCTGGTGCGCGTGCTGGAAGTGGCCCTGCGCCTGGCGCACCCGTTCATGCCGTTCATCACCGAAGAAATCTGGCAGCGCATCGCGCCGCTGGCCGGCATCCAAGGCAAGACCATCATGCTGCAGCCGTGGCCGGTGGCCAATGAAGCACGCATCGACGCTGCTGCCGAAGGTGACATCGAGTGGCTCAAGGAACTGATGGTCGGCCTGCGCAACATCCGCGCCGAGATGAACATCGGTCCGGGCAAGCCGCTGCCGCTGTTCCTGAAAAACGCCAATGCCGACGACCAGCGTCGCCTGCAGGAAAACGAAGCCCTGCTGAAGAAGCTGGCCAAGGTCGAATCGTTCACCATACTGGGCGATGCCGACGAAGCGCCGCTATCGGCCACTGCCCTGGTCGGCGACCTGCAAGTGCTGGTACCAATGGCCGGCCTGATCGACAAGGATGCCGAGCTGGCGCGCCTGAACAAGGAAATCCAGCGCCTGCAGGGTGAAGTGGCACGCGTGGGTGGCAAGCTGTCCAACGCCGCCTTCGTCGACAAGGCACCGCCTGCGGTGATCGAGAAGGAACGCGCCAAGCTGGCCGAGTCCGAACAGGCCCTGGCCAACTTCACCGAGCAGCATGCGCGGATTGCAGCGCTGTAATCACTAGAGAGACCGTTGGGGCCGCTGTGCGGCCCTTTCGCGACACAAGGCCGCTCCCACAGGACGGCGCCAACCTTCAAGGCGCTACCATCCTGTGGGAGCGGCCTTGTGTCGCGAAAGGGCCGCACAGCGGCCCCAGGCTCTTCAAGCCACCGCTCGTATAGGGCTGGACACTGCCATGACCCCGAACAAACCCACCCTGCACCCGCGCAACCGCCACCAGGGTCGCTACGACTTCCCCAGCCTGATCAAGGCCCACCCTGACCTGGCGCGCTTCACCATCACCAACCCCCACGGCAAACCCAGCATCGACTTCGCCAACCCCGAGGCCGTGCGGGTGTTCAACCGAGCCTTGCTCAAGGCCCAGTACGGCATCCAGCACTGGGACATCCCCGCTGATTACCTGTGCCCGCCAATTCCCGGCCGCGCCGACTACATCCATGTGGCCGCCGACCTGCTGGCCGACGACAATGCCGGCGAGATCCCCAAGGGCGCCCAGGTGCGCGCACTGGACATCGGCGTTGGCGCCAACTGCATCTACCCGCTGCTGGGCCACAGCGACTACCGCTGGCGCTTCCTGGGTTCGGACATCGACCCCGTGGCCCTGGCTTCGGCCAAAGCCATCGTCCAGGCCAATGGCCTGGGCAAGGCCATCACCCTGCGTCAGCAGGCCAACCGTGCGCACATACTCAGCGGCTTGCTGCAGGAAGACGAACGCTTCGACCTGACCCTGTGCAACCCGCCCTTCCATGCCTCACGTGACGAAGCCACCCGTGGCAGCCAGCGCAAATGGAAGAATCTTGGCAAGCAGGACCCCAAGCGCAAGCTGCCGGTGCTCAACTTCGGCGGCCAGAACAATGAACTATGGTGCGAAGGTGGCGAGATCCGCTTTGTCACCCAACTGGTTGGCGAAAGCGTGCAGTACGCCGAGCGGGTACTGTGGTTCACCAGCCTGGTGTCCAAGGCCAGCAACCTGCCAGGGATCGAGGCCGCGCTCAAGAAAGCGGGCGCCAAGGCCGTGCGCATCAGTGAAATGGGCCAGGGGCAGAAGCAAAGCCGCATGGTCGCCTGGAGCTTCCACGACGACACCGCGCGCCAGGCCTGGCACGCCCGGCGTAAATCCCAGGCATGAAAAAACCGCGCCCGGGCAAGCCGGGCGCGGTTTCGTCAAAGCTTCAACAATTACTTGTTGATGGCGTCGGTCAGCACTTTGGCTGGAACGAACTTGACGACTTTCTTGGCAGCGATTTCGATGGCAGCGCCAGTCGAAGGGTTACGGCCGGTACGGGCAGGACGCTCAGCGACTTTCAGCTTGCCGATGCCTGGCAGAGTGATTTCAGCGCCGTTTTCCAGTTGGTCGGCAACGATCTGGCCCAGTTGCTCCAGAGCGTTCTTGGCGGTGGCTTTTGGCGCGGCGATCGATTCGGCGATGTCGGCAATCAGTTGGTCTTTGGTCAATGCCATGGTGGTGTTCCTTCCCTATCAAATTCGATGGTTATGCAGCGGACTACGACGTTATCGGGCCAGCCCCTGAAAGTGGAGGGCCGCGCCAATCGCGTATGTAGATACGTAAATCGACGTTTGGTTCGACACGACGACAGCACGCTGCCAGCAATGCGCCACACAAGGGGCGCAAGACCGCGCAAAGCTACCACAGGAACGGATAAATATCCGCTGCGCACTTCGATTTAATGCAGGTTTTTCGGGGGTTTTAGCCTAAAACGCACAAATTTGAACAAAAAACGAACAACCGACATTTCTGCCAACATCCGGCCACTGCATCACCTTGTGTCTAAGGTAAACTGGACGACTTTTGCAGCTCGCGAGAATTCCATGCCAATCCGTCATTGCATCGTTCACCTGATCGACAAAAAGCCCGATGGCAGCCCCGCCGTGCTGCATGCCCGCGATTCCGAACTGGCCGCCTCCGACGCCATCGAAAACCTGCTGGCCGACCTCAATGACAGCTACAACGCCAAGCAAGGCAAGGCCTGGGGCTTTTTCCACGGTGAGTCTGGCGCCTACCCGCTGAGTGGCTGGCTGAAACAGTACCTGGACGAAGAAAAGGACTTTACCGCCTTCAGCCGCGTGGCCGTGGAACACCTGCAGAAGCTGATGGAAGAGTCCAACCTGTCCACCGGCGGCCACATCCTGTTTGCCCACTACCAGCAAGGCATGACCGAATACCTGGCGATCGCCCTGCTGCACCACAGCGAAGGCGTGGCGGTGAACGCCGAGCTCGACGTGATGCCTTCGCGCCACCTCGACCTTGGCCAGTTGCACCTGGCAGCGCGCATCAACCTGTCGGAGTGGAAGAACAACCAGAACTCCAGACAGTACATTTCGTTCATCAAGGGCAAGAACGGCAAGAAGGTCTCGGACTACTTCCGCGACTTCATCGGCTGCCAGGAAGGCGTCGACGGCCCGGGTGAAACCCGCACCCTGCTCAAGGCCTTCAGCGACTTCGTCGAGAGCGAAGACCTGCCGGAAGAGTCCGCCCGCGAAAAAACCCAGACCCTGGTCGAGTACGCCACTACCCAGACCAAGCTGGGCGAGCCGGTAACCCTTGAAGAGCTGTCCAGCCTGATCGACGAGGACCGGCCCAAGGCGTTCTACGACCACATCCGCAACAAGGACTACGGCCTGTCGCCGGAAATCCCCGCGGACAAGCGCACTCTCAACCAGTTCCGCCGTTTCACCGGGCGTGCCGAGGGGCTGTCGATCAGCTTCGAAGCGCACCTGCTGGGGGATAAGGTCGAATATGACGAAGCGGCAGGGACCTTGATCATCAAGGGCCTTCCGACCACCTTGGTGGATCAGTTGAAGCGGCGCAAGGACTGAGCGCGAAGCGGCCCTAAATAGCGGAAGACACAGCCTCATAGGAGGCCACCAGCGCCTCCTTCGCCGACTTGCGCAGCCGCTTCACCAGCCGCTCCTGGCGCAATGCTTCGCCCTTGTCCGGCCATTGCTCCACATACACCAGCGCCTGGGCCGGGCTGGTCTTGAAGTAACGCGCGCCCTGCCCTTTCTGGTGCGCCAGAAAACGCCGCTGCGGGTCATCGCTGATACCGCAATACAGCGATCCATTGGCAGCCCTTACCAAGTAGACATACCAGGGTTTTACTGCCTGATCCGGCACTTTTTCACTCACGACGCCTGCTCTTTCCATCATTAATTTGGTGAGCCCACCCCAAAAGGGCTTCATCATGCTCACTTCAGTATCCCGCACCTTGCTTGCCGCTGCCCTCTGGGCCGGCGTATCCACCGCCCAGGCCTCCATCGGCGCCCAGACCGCCAAGCAGTTGCAGAAAAACTACGACTCCACGCCCGCGCAGTGCCAGGGCAACGCGGTACCTGCCCACGCCTGTTCGGGCGTTTTACTAAGGTCAACCAGACCTTCACCGCTTTATCACTCCTGGCATCATAGCCAGAACAGCAAGGACAAAGGCGGCGTATCGTTCTCTTACCTGCGCGCCGACATTCCCACCACGCAGCTGGCTGCCGACGGCCGTAGCGGCTTTACCCTGTACCCGCTGCTGCAACGCCCGAAAGAGAGCTTGCGCTACGAAATGCTATGCGCCTGGCCCACTGACGGTGATACCTGGGAGCGTGACAACCGCGGTTGCGGCGACAATCGGCAGACAGCCGCAACCGAAGCGGCCTGCCATGAACAGGGGGTACTCACTGCCGAGCAGTGGATGGAGCGCTTCCGGCAAAGCGGCGACTACAAGGCCCAGTGTGCATTCGATATCCGCCGGGCGCGGGTGCCTGAGCGGGCTGACGCCTTCTACCAGAGCATACGTGCCAAACAGTTGTTTGCGCCTGAATTACCTTTCCCGTGGAACGAAGTAGTGATCGGTGCGTGGGACGAAGAGCAGTCCAGCAGGCTGCCAATCCAGTCGTTCTTCCATATCGAAGGTGCTTACGGCGCATTGCAACAAGCTCAGGCCGATCAGCAGGATTGGCACAGGACCAACGGCACATTCATACCCGTCATTCGTATTCGCCTACCGAACGGCCTCGATGAACGTGCCGCCTTCAGCTATCACGAGAGTGATCAGGCAGTAGCGCTGCCTTGAGCATGCTGGTACGCCCGCAGGCCTTTGAATGCCTGCTGGCGTACCTTGTTCTGCACCAGCGGCGTCCAGCCCAGCAGCACGCCAGGCACTCCCAGCGCCTGGCGCGTCCAGCGCCACAAGTCGAAGTGGTCATCGTGCTGGCAGATCAGCCCGTCACGGATCACGAAACGCGCCTGGATATCGTTGACCACGGTGCGACCGGTCTGGCTGAACAGGTAGGTGGCCACCCAGTGCGCTCCACCACTGCGCTCGTCAGCGCGGACGTTATCGAAGGTCAGGGTGAAGTCCTTGGCGCGGCTGGTCAGCATCCGCCACATGTCGCCTGCATCCTTGCCACGCAGGGTGCCGAAGACCGGGTCGCTGAAGACGATATCATCGCTGTAGCAGGCGACCATGGCCTCGGCGTCCAGGCGCTGGAAGGCCTGGTAGAAACGGGTGATCAGGTCGTGGTTGGCATCGCTCATGAGGGCTGGTCCATCCTGGGAGTCAAAGCAGCACGATAATCTGCCCCGGTTGCTTATGCCAGTACCGGCCCCTTCGCGGGTGAACCCGCTCCCACAGGGATCGCACACATCTTGAAAATTGTGCAGTAGCTGTGGGAGCGGGTTCACCCGCGAAAGGGCCGGCACTGCCAACATCAACTTCAGACTTTCTCGCTGCTCACCTGCACACCATGCAAAGCCCGCCCGGCCCCCAGGCCGAACACGAGGGCACCCGCCCCCAGCACGGCGAAAATCCACCCCACTGCCGCCCAGCCCCCGGTCAGGTCATGCACCAGCCCCACCGCGAACGGTCCCATCGACGCCAGCGTGTACCCCACTCCCTGCGCCATGCTCGACAGGTTTGCCGCCACATGGGCATCCTTCGAGCGCAGCACGATCAAGGTCAGCGCCAGGGCAAAGGTACCGCCCTGCCCCAGGCCCAGCACCACCGCCCAGCCCCACAGCCCGGAAAGTGGCGCATACAGGCAACCGAACAGGCCAGCCAGGGTAATCAGCATGACCAGCACGATCGCCAGGCGCTGGTCCTTGCCGCGCGTGGCCAGCCAGGGCGCACTGAGCGAACTGACCAGTTGCACGATCACCGACCCCGACAGCACCAGCCCCGCTTCGGTCGGGCTCAGGCCGCGGCCGATCAGGATCGATGGCAACCAGCCGAAGACGATGTAAGCCAGCGAAGACTGCAGGCCCATGTACAGGGTCACCTGCCAGGCCAGCGGATCACGCCAAAGCCCACGCACGCGATAGGCCACCTTGTGCAGACCATGGCCCTGGCGGGCTTGCGGCAGCCATACCAGCATGGCCAGCACGGCCGGCAGCACCCAGAAACCCAGCCCCAGCGCCCAGCTGTCGTAGAAATGCCGGGCCAGAGGTACCGTGGCACCCGCCGCCATGGCGGCGCCCAGGCACAACGCCATGGTGTACACGCCGGTCAGGGTGCCAGCATGCTGCGGGAAGTCGCGCTTGACTATACCCGGCAACAGCACGCCAATAATGCCAATACTGGCCCCCGCCATCAGGCTGCCAAGGAACACCCCGATAGCGCCAAAGGTGCTGCGCACCAAAATGCCCAGCGCCAGGGTGACGAGGATGCCGAGGATCACCCGCTCGCTGCCAAAGCGCCGCGCCAGCACCGGCGCCAAGGGGGCGAACAGGCCCAGGCACAGCACCGGCAGGGTGGTGAGCAAACCGGCCTGCGCAGCATTCAGCCCCAAACCTTCGGATACCTGGCCCAGCACCGGCGCCATGCTCGACAGCGCCGGACGCAGGTTCAAGGCCACCAGCACCAGGCCCAGCAGCAACAGCCAGGGCCGCCGCACGACCACTGGCTGCTGCTGGACCTGCTCGTCGTCCGCCTCGGCGTCGATCAGCAGCTCATCGAGGTCCCGCTCGTTCGGTGGGGTGTTACGGGTGATGGATTCAGCCATGGCCTTCTCAGAGTCAGGATTCGATAAGGGTACGGCTCAGGCGCTTGGCCTGCTCCGCATCGCGTTGCTCGATGGCGGCGAGGATTTGCCCATGCAGGTCGAACGTGGCCTGGCAGCGCGGCACAGTCGCCATGTTGTGCTGCAGCGCGGCAGCCACCACACCGGAAAAGTACCGGTACAGTTCACTCAGGGCCGGGTTATGGGCGGCATCGACCAGCCGCTGGTGAAACACCAGGTCGCAGGCCACATAGGCATCGATATCACCGTGAAAATGTCCGGCACTGCTGGCCAGAGCATCACGCAGCGCTTGCAGGTCGGCGTCGGTACGGCGCAGTGCGGCCAGGCCGATGGCTTCGGCTTCGAGGATGTGCCGGGTTTCACGGGCCTGCTCGTGCGTGCAACGGGACATCGCCTGCACCGCCTGCAGCGGATCCTGGGCCGTGCGCAGGTAACTGCCGTCGCCCTGGCGGATCTCCACCAGGCCACTGAACGCCAGCACGCGCATGGCCTCGCGTACGGTGTTGCGGCTGATGCCCAACTGCAGGGCAAGTTCCGGCTCGGTCGGCAAACGCTGGCCAACCTGCCAGTCGCCCAGCTCGATGCGTTCACGCATGCGCTCGACGGCCAGTTCGACCAGGGAGCGCTTGGTCAATTCGGTACTCATGCAACTCAACCAATCATCCGATGAATCTGGTCAGCATAATGTATACCGGCAATACAGCAAACACTGATGGTTTCTGCCGATAGCGGAAATCCCTGTGGGAGCGGGCACGCCCGCTCCCACAAGGGCCGCGTCACGGCAGCTTGCAATACCGTCAGTTCAACGCATCAAGCAGCGCCTGGTTCATCTCTGGCGTACCGATGGTAATGCGCAGGAACTGGGCAATGCGCGGCTGCTTGAAGTGGCGCACGATCACGCCCTGCTCGCGCAGGCGTGCAGCCAGCTCGCCAGCATCCTGCTGCGGATGGCGGGCGAAGATGAAGTTGGCAGCCGAAGGCAGCACTTCAAAGCCCTTGGCCCGCAGCTGCCCGACCAATACCTCGCGGCTGTCGATCACCTTGCGGCAGGTTTGCTCGAAGTATTCGCGGTCCTCGAACGCCACCGCCGCGCCGACGATCGCCGCACGGTCCAACGGGTAGGAGTTGAAGCTGTTCTTGATACGCTCCAGCGCCTCGATCAGGTCCGGGTGCCCCACCGCCAGGCCAACCCGCAGCCCGGCCAGCGAACGCGACTTCGACAGGGTCTGGGTGACCAGCAGGTTGTCGTAGCGGTTGACCAGGCTGATGGCCGTTTCGCCACCGAAGTCGATGTAGGCCTCATCGATCACCACCACCGAATCACGATTGGCCTGCAGCAACTGCTCCACCGCCTGCAGCGGCATCAGGCAGCCGGTCGGCGCGTTGGGGTTGGGGAAGATGATGCCGGCGTTGGGCTTGTTGTAGTCCTCGATGCGGATCTGGAACTGCTCGTCCAGCGCCACCTGCTCGAAGGCGATACCGTACAGGCCGCAGTAGACCGGGTAGAAGCTGTAGCTGATGTCCGGGAACAGCAGCGGTGCGTCGTGCTGGAACAGGCCGTGGAAGATGTGCGCCAGTACCTCGTCCGAGCCGTTACCGACAAACACTTGTGCCGGAGTCACGCCGTAGTACTCGGCCACCGCCTGCTTCAGCCGGTCACCGTTCGGGTCCGGGTACAGGCGCAGGTTGTCGTTCAGCTCGCCGCGCATGGCCTCCAGCGCCTTGGGTGACGGGCCGTAGGGGTTTTCGTTGGTGTTCAGCTTGACCAGACGGGCCAGCTTGGGCTGCTCGCCCGGCACGTAAGGCACCAGGTCCTTGACGAAGGGGCTCCAGAATCGACTCATGCTCAGTTCCCCTTCTCTTGGGTCAGGATGCGGTATTCAGCGCTGCGGGCGTGGGCGGTCAGCGACTCGCCACGGGCCAGGACCGAGGCGGTATGGCCCAGTTCGGACGCGCCCTGCTCGGAGCAGTAAATGATCGACGAACGCTTCTGGAAGTCATACACCCCCAGCGGCGACGAGAAACGCGCGGTGCCGGAAGTCGGCAGCACGTGGTTGGGGCCGGCGCAGTAGTCGCCCAGCGCTTCGCTGGTGTGGCGGCCCATGAAGATCGCGCCAGCGTGGCGGATGTGTGGCAGCCAGGCCTGCGGGTCGGCCACCGACAGCTCCAGGTGCTCCGGTGCGATGCGGTTGGCCACTTCCATGGCCTGCTGCATGTCGCGCACCTGGATCAGCGCGCCACGGCCATTGATCGACTTCTCGATGATCTCGGCACGCTCCATGGTCGGCAGCAGCTTGTCGATGCTGGCGGCAACGCGGTCGAGGAAGGCGGCATCGGGGCTGACCAGGATGGCCTGGGCATCTTCGTCGTGCTCAGCCTGGGAGAACAGGTCCATGGCGATCCAGTCCGGGTCGGTCTGGCCGTCGCACACCACAAGGATTTCCGACGGGCCGGCGATCATGTCGATACCCACCTGGCCGAACACGTGGCGCTTGGCGGTGGCGACGTAGATGTTGCCCGGGCCGACGATCTTGTCCACCTGCGGCACGCTTTCGGTACCGTAGGCCAGCGCGGCCACAGCCTGGGCGCCACCGACGGTGAACACCCGGTCGACACCGGCGATGCAGGCAGCCGCCAGCACCAGCTCGTTGACCTCGCCACGCGGGGTCGGCACCACCATCACCACCTCGGCCACTCCGGCAACCTTGGCCGGGATGGCGTTCATCAGCACCGACGACGGGTACGACGCCTTGCCGCCCGGCACATACAGGCCGGCGCGGTCCAGCGGGGTGACCTTCTGGCCGAGCACGGTGCCGTCGGCTTCGGTGTACTGCCAGGAGTCCTGCTTCTGCCGCTCGTGGTACATGCGCACACGGTTGGCGGCCTTTTCCAGGGCTTCACGCTGGGCCGGGGTAATGCGGGTCAGGGCCAGTTCCAGGCGCGCGCGATCGAGGATCAGGTCGTCAATCGACTTGGCGTCGACACCATCGAAACGCTGGGTGAACTCCACCAATGCCGCATCGCCACGCTCACGCACGGCCTTGATGATGTCGAGCACGCGCTGGTTGACCGCGTCATCGGACACACTTTCCCAGCTCAGCAGATGATCCAGATGTCGGGCGAAATCCGGATCAGCAGCGTTGAGACGGGCAATTGCAGTGGACACGGTCATGGCGAGGGCCTCGATTATTGGCGAATGCTCAGGCGCCCTAGGCTACCAGTCCATCCGCGCGGGCACCCGAGAAAAATGGCTATGACGCGGATAGACGGGCGCGACAGCAAAGGCCGCGCACAGTCGGTAGAGAGTCAGCCGCGGTGTCGCGATTCGACCGCACCGCGCAGCGTGTCGATCAGGCTCTGGATACGGGCGTGCTGCATTTTCATGGAGGCCTTGTTGACCACCAGGCGCGAGCTGATCGTGGCGATCAGTTCCTGGGGCTCCAGGCCGTTGGCACGCAGGGTATTGCCGGTGTCGACCACGTCGATGATCTTGTCGGCGAGGTTGATCAGCGGTGCCAGTTCCATCGAGCCGTACAGCTTGATGATGTCGACCTGGCGGCCCTGTTCGGCGTAGTAGCGCTTGGCTACGTTGACGAACTTGGTTGCCACGCGCAGACGGCCCTTGGGCTCGGGTGCGCCGACCACGCCAGCGGTCATCAGCTTGCAACGGGCAATCTGCAGGTCCAGGGGCTCGTACAGGCCCTGGCCGCCGTACTCCATCAGCACATCCTTGCCGGCCACACCCAGGTCGGCGGCACCATGCTCGACATAGGTCGGCACGTCGGTGGCACGCACGATCAGCAGGCGCACATCGTCCTGCGTGGTGGGGATGATCAGTTTGCGGCTCTTGTCCGGGTTCTCGGTCGGCACGATACCGGCCTCGGCCAGCAACGGCAGGGTATCGTCGAGAATACGGCCTTTGGAAAGCGCGATGGTCAACATTGGAACGTCGGTCCTTAAGCGGCTACTGCCGGCCGGGCGTCGAGCCCGACCGCATTCAATTCGTTATGCGGGAGCGGGCAAGCCCACTCCCGCAGCAGACGACTAGCCCGGTACGCGACGAATCTTCGCGCCCAGCATCTGCAGTTTTTCTTCGATGCACTCGTAACCACGGTCGATGTGGTAGATGCGATCGATCAGGGTATCGCCTTCGGCTACCAGCGCCGACAGCACCAGGCTGGCGGAAGCACGCAGGTCGGTGGCCATTACCGGGGCCCCCTTCAGCGCCTTGACGCCAGTGACGATGGCAGTGTTGCCTTCGACCTGGATCTGCGCGCCCATGCGGTGCATTTCGTAGACGTGCATGAAGCGGTTTTCGAAGATCGTCTCGATCACCGCGCCAGTACCTTCGGCAATGGCGTTGAGCGAGATGAACTGCGCCTGCATGTCGGTCGGGAACGCCGGGTACGGGGCAGTACGCAGGTTGACGGCTTTCGGCCGCTTGCCGTGCATGTCCAGCTCGATCCAGTCCTCGCCGGTGTTGATGTCGGCGCCGGCTTCCTTGAGTTTTTCCAGTACGGCTTCAAGGATGGTCGGGTCGGTGTCCTTGACCTTGACGCGGCCACCGGTCACGGCAGCGGCAACCAGGTAGGTACCGGTCTCGATACGGTCCGGCATCACGCGGTAGCTGGCCGAGTGCAGGCGCTCGACGCCATCGATGGTGATAGTGTCGGTACCAGCGCCCTGGACCTTGCCGCCCATGGCGTTGATGAAGTTGGCCAGGTCGACCACTTCCGGCTCGCGCGCGGCGTTCTGCAGCACGCTGCGGCCGTTGGCCAGGGCAGCGGCCATCATGATGTTCTCGGTACCGGTCACGCTGACGGTGTCGAAGAAGAAGTGCGCACCGCGCAGGCCACCCTCAGGTGCCTTGGCCTTGATGTAGCCGCCTTCGACTTCGATCTTCGCGCCCATGGCCTCGAGGCCACGGATGTGCAGGTCGACCGGGCGCGAGCCAATGGCGCAACCGCCAGGCAACGCCACTTCGGCCTCACCGAAACGGGCGACCATCGGCCCCAGCACCAGGATCGAGGCGCGCATGGTCTTGACCAGCTCGTAAGGCGCGACCAGGGTCTTGATGGTGCGTGGGTCGATCTCCACCGCCAGCTTTTCGTCGATCACCGGCTCGATGCCCATGCGGCCGAACAGCTCGATCATGGTGGTGATGTCGTGCAGGTGCGGCAGGTTGCCCACGGTGACCGGGCCGTCAGCCAGCAGGGTCGCCGCCAGAATCGGCAGGGCTGCGTTCTTCGCGCCCGAAATACGGATCTCGCCATCAAGGCAAGCGCCGCCAGTAATAATCAGTTTGTCCATTGGAATCTCGCCGCCACGTTGGCTCAGGTGCGCTCAGCCCAGGCTGCGCTGCTGAAAAATTTCATGGTTACCGCATGGATGCTGCCATTGGCGATCCACGGATTCAGGTGAGCATAGATCGCCTGCTGGCGTTTGACCGGGCTCAGGCCAGCCAACTCGTCGCTGATCACGTTCAACTGGAAGTTGCAGCCTTCGCCTTCAACTTCGACCCGGGAACCCGGCAATTTCTCTTCAAGGAAGCTTTTAACTTCTACGGCCTGCATGCTCAACCTCAATCGGCGCCCGATGCGCACGGGTCGGCCATCATACAAAAAAGCCCCTCGCCTGCGAAGCCCAACGAGGGCTTCGCTGACCGAGGGGCCATCACAGGTGGCGAGCCATCAGGTTGCCAGCACTTCATCGAGGTCATAGACCTCGGCAATTTCCCGCATGTCGTCGGGCATGCTGCGTACCTGGCAGCCCTTGCCGGCGGCCTGGGCATCGCGCATGAAGGCCAGCAGCAACGACAGGCCGACACTGGTGGAGCGCTGCACCGCCGAGCAATCGAGTACCAGCTGCACCTCGCGGCAGGCCGCGATCAGTGCCTTGCCCTGCTTGCGCAGGGCCGGCCCGCTGCGGTAGTCCAGCACACCGGCCAGGCGCAACACGCCCGGCTCGGCCATGCTTACACCGGCCTCACTCATTTGACGGTCTTCTCTGGCGAGTTGTCGGCGGCCTGCTTGGCCTTGGCCACTTCGCCGGCCCAGCCGTCGATGGTCTTGTCCAGATCGTTGCCATTGCGCTGCATGGCGTCGGCGAACTGGTCGCGGAACAGCTTGCCGATGTTGATGCCGTTGACGATCACGTTACGCACCTTCCACTCGCCGCCGATGTTTTCCATGGTGTACTGCACCGGATACACGGCACCGTTGTTGCCAGTGACCTTCATGCCGACGCTGGCGCGTTTGCCGTCATCAGCCTTGGCCGGGTCGACTGCGATGCCCTGGTTGTTGTACTCGAGCAGGGCATTGCCATAGAACTGCATCAGGCTGCGCTTGAAGTTTTCCTGGAAGCGCTGCATCTGCTCAGGGGTGGCCTTGCGCGAGTACTTGACGGTCATGATGCTTTTGGAAATACCGTCGGCATCCACCACGGGGCCGAGGATGCGGTTCAGCGCATCGTAGAAGGCATTGGGGTTGGACTTGTACTGTTCCTTGTTGGCCTTCAGGTCACCCAGCAGTTCCGTGGTTGTGCCCTGGATCACATCGTGTGGGGTCTGCGCAGCCATGGTCAGCAGGGGGAAGGCCGCCAGCAGGACCAGCAGGCCACGTCGCAGGATGGAAATCATGGAAACTCCTTAATTAGCCGGTTGCGCTTCTTTAGGTTCCTTGCCAACGGAGTTGAGCAGGAACTTGCCAATCAGATCTTCCAGCACCAGCGCCGACTGGGTGTCGTGGATGGTCCCGCCATCCTTGAGCACCTGGTCTTCACCGCCCACGCTGATGCCGATGTACTTCTCGCCAAGCAACCCGGCGGTCAGGATCGAGGCAGTGGAGTCGGTCGGCAGGTTGTCCACCGACTTGTCCAGCTGCAGCGTCACCCGACCGGTGTAGGAATCACGGTCCAGATCGATGGCGGTAACCTTGCCGATGGTCACACCGGCCATGGTCACTTTAGCTCTGACCGTCAAACCGGCGATATTGTCGAAGTAGGCATAAACTTTATAGGTATCGCTGCTCGGGCTGGCCGACAGCCCGCTGACACGCAGTGCCAGCAGCAGCAGCGCCAGGATCCCGGCCAGGAGGAACAGGCCGACACCGATTTCCAGGGTGCGGTTTTGCATCAGAAATCTCCAAACATCAAGGCGGTCAGAATAAAGTCCAGACCCAGCACTGCCAACGAGGCATAGACCACGGTCTTGGTGGTGGCACGGCTGATCCCTTCTGAGGTGGGCTCACAGTCGTACCCCTGGAATACGGCGATCCAGGTCGTGACAAAGGCGAATACCAGGCTCTTGATCAGCCCGTTGAGCACGTCGTCGGTAAACGAAACACTGTTCTGCATGTTGGCCCAGAACGAGCCCTCGTAGACGCCCAGCCAGTCCACCGCCACCCACGAGCCACCCCAGATGCCGACCACGCTGAAAATCAGCGCCAGCAACGGCAGCGAGATGAAGCCGGCCCACAGGCGTGGCGCGACGATGTACTTGAGCGGGTCGACGCCGATCATTTCCAGGCTCGACAACTGCTCGGTCGACTTCATGTTGCCGATTTCGGCGGTCAGCGCCGAACCGGCACGGCCGGCAAACAGCAGCGCCGTCACCACCGGGCCGAGCTCTCGCAACAGGGTCAGGGCGACCATCTGCCCCACCGCCTGCTCCGAGCCGTACTTGGTCAGGATGCTGAAGCCCTGCAGCGCCAGCACCATGCCGATGAACACGCCGGACACGACGATGATCGCCAGCGACAGCACGCCCACCGAGTACAGCTGCCTGATCAGCAGCTGGAAGCCGCCGCCGATACCGCCACGGCCAATCAGCGCATGGAACAGGAACAGGCAGGAACGCCCCAGCACCGCCAGCACGTCGATTGCCGAGCGGCCCAGCAGGCGGACACGTTCGAGTAAGGATTTTCTGCGCATCAACGCGCCCCCAGCAAGTCGGCGCGGTAGTCAGGCGCAGGGAAGTGGAAAGGTACCGGGCCGTCCGGGTCGCCCTTCATGAACTGGCGAATGCGCGGGTTGTCCGAGCCCATCAGCTCGTCAGGCGTCCCCTGGCCCAGCACCTGGCCGTCACCTACCACATAGATGTAGTCGGCGATGCTGGCGGTTTCCGCCAGGTCGTGGGAAACGACGATGCTGGTGATACCCAGGGCATCATTGAGCAGGCGGATCAGGCGCACCAATACACCCATGGCGATCGGGTCCTGGCCGACGAACGGTTCGTCGTACATGAGGATCTGCGGGTCCAGGGCAATCGCCCGGGCCAGTGCCACCCGGCGTTTCATGCCACCGGACAGTTCGTCGGGCATCAGGTCGATGGCACCGCGCAGCCCCACGGCCTGCAGTTTCATCAGCACGATATCGCGGATCATTTCGTCCGACAGCTGGGTGTGCACGCGCAGCGGGAACGCAACGTTCTCGAACACATCGAGATCGGTGAACAGCGCGCCGCTCTGGAACAGCACCCCCATTTGCTTGCGGGCGTCGAACAGGTCGCTGCGCGACAACGTCGGCAGGTTCTGCCCGGCAACCCAGACCTCACCGCTGGAAGGGCGCAACTGCGCGCCCATCAGGCGGAGCAACGTGGTCTTGCCGCAACCCGATGGCCCCATGATACCGGTGACCTTGCCGCGCGGGATGCGAATGTCGACGTTGCTGAAAATGCTGCGCGAACCGCGTTTGAAGGTAACCCCCTTCAACTCGACCGCGTAGGCGCTATCCACACTCATCTAGACTCCTTGCTGGTGCAGCCTCGTCCTTATGGACGTCGGCCTCCATCTGGAAGGCACAAGCGCCCCTGGCAGGCCGAATAGCGGCGAACTATAGCACCGCTGGCAGCGCCGCCCCAAGGTCGGCTAACGAGTCGTTCAGCCCTGCGACAGGCTGACGAGACATTCGCCACGGCAATCGAAAGCGTGAGGGTTTCTTTCATTGCAGCTATAATCGCCGCCTTTTCATCAGGCATTGCTTTTTCGACATGAGCCAATCCAGCGAGCTGATCCAATCCGCCCAACGCACCCTGCGCCTGGAACTCGAGGCCGTAGAGGCCCTGCTGGCGCGCATCGACGACAATTTCGTCAAGGCCTGCGAACTGATCCTGGCCAGCAAGGGCCGGGTCGTCGTGGTCGGCATGGGCAAGTCCGGACACATCGGCAACAAGATCGCCGCCACCCTGGCCAGCACCGGCACACCGGCGTTTTTCGTGCACCCGGCCGAAGCCAGCCATGGCGACATGGGCATGATCACCCGCGATGATGTCATCCTTGCCCTGTCGAACTCCGGCAGCACCGCCGAAATCGTCACCCTGCTGCCGCTGATCAAGCGCCTGGGCATCAAGCTGATCAGCCTGACCGGCAACCCGGACTCACCCCTGGCCCAGGCTGCCGAGGTCAACCTCGACGCCCGCGTCGAGCAGGAGGCCTGCCCGCTGAACCTGGCCCCCACCTCCTCCACCACCGCATCGCTGGTGCTGGGCGATGCGCTCGCCATTGCCCTGCTCGAAGCCCGCGGCTTCACCGCCGAGGACTTTGCCTTCTCGCACCCGGGTGGTGCGCTGGGCCGCCGCCTGCTGCTCAAGGTGGAGAACGTGATGCACGCCGGCGACGAACTGCCCAAGGTGCCCCGTGGCACCCTGCTCAAGGACGCACTCCTTGAAATGTCCCGCAAAGGCCTGGGCATGACCGTGATCGTCGAAGCCGACGGCAAGCTGGCCGGGATCTTCACCGACGGCGACCTGCGCCGCAGCCTGGACCGCAACATCGACGTCCATACCACCCTGATCGACCAGGTCATGACCGTGCACGGCAAGACGGCCCGCGCCGAAATGCTCGCGGCCGAGGCCCTGAAGATCATGGAGGACCACAAGATCGGCGCCCTGGTGGTGGTGGACCGCGAGGACCGCCCGACCGGTGCCCTGAACATGCACGACCTGCTGCGCGCCGGCGTAATGTAAAGGAGCGATGGAATGAACCAGGACCTCATGCAACGCGGCAAGCACGTCAAGCTGGCAGTGTTCGACGTGGACGGCGTGCTCACCGACGGGCGCCTGTACTTCCTCGAGGACGGCAGCGAGTTCAAGACCTTCAACACCCTCGACGGCCAGGGCATCAAGATGCTCATGGCCTCGGGCGTGACCACGGCGATCATCAGCGGGCGCAAGACCCCGGTGGTCGAGCGCCGGGCGAAGAACCTCGGCATCCCGCACCTGTACCAGGGCCGCGAGGACAAACTGGTGGTGCTGGACGGCCTGCTCGCCGAACTGGGCCTGAGCTATGCTGAAGTGGCCTACCTGGGCGACGACCTGCCCGACCTGCCGGTGATTCGCCGGGTCGCCCTGGGCATGGCGGTGGCCAACGCCGCGCCGTTCGTTCGCCAGCACGCCCATGGCGTGACCCAGGCACGTGGCGGCGAAGGCGCGGCCCGTGAATTCTGCGAACTGATCATGCAGGCCCAGGGCACCCTGGACGCTGCCAACGCCAACTACCTGTAAGGCTGCCCATGTTCAGCAAGAAAGCCCGCAACATTGCGCTGCTCGCGGTGATCGCCGCCCTGCTGGTGGCGATCGGCTACTGGAATGTCAGCCCGGAAAGCTTCCTCGACAAACCGGTGGCCCAGGTCGACGCAAGCGCCATCGACTACTACGCGGTCAACGCCCACAGCGTGCAGTTCCTGCCCGACGGCAAGCTGCAGTACGAAATGACCGCCGACAAGGTCGAACACCTCAAGGCCAGCGAAATCACCCTGCTGACCACGCCGGACCTGCACCTGTACCGCGGTACCGAATACCCGTGGCACGTGCAGAGCACCCGCGCCGAGGTCAACCCGGACGGCAGCGAGGTCGAACTGATCGACAAGGTCCGGGTTGCCCGCACCGACGAAAAGCAGCGTGAAACCATCATTACCAGCTCACGCATGACCGTGTTCCCGCAGAAGCAATATGCGCAGACCGAGCAAGCCGTTAGAATCGACGGCGCCGGTGGCACAACTACGGGCAAAGGAATGAAAGCGTATTTGAAAGAAGGCAAGATGGACTTGCTCTCTAACGTAAGAGGACAGTATGAGGCTCGTTAAAACCCTCCCCCTTTTGCTCAGCCTGAGCGCAGCACTGGGAAGCGCGAGCGCCCTCGCCCTGCCGAATGACCGTGACCAGCCTATCCGCATCCAGGCCGACAACGCCCACCTGGACGACAAGCAGGGCGTGGCCACCTACACCGGCGACGTGATCATCACCCAGGGTTCGATGATGATCAAAGGCAACACCGTGACCATCACCCGCTCCGCCTCCGGCGATATCGACGTGGTGACCTCGGTGGGCAACCTGGCCTACTTCGAGCAGCAGCAGAGCGCGGCCAAGCCGGACAAGATGAAAGGCTGGGGCGTGACCATCCAGTACCAGTCGCAGAAGGACCTGGTGATCCTCACCGACCGCGCCAAGGTCGAGAACGAAGGCAACACCACCGAAGGCGAGAAGATCGTCTACAACACCCAGACCCAGGTGGCGACCGCCGGTCGTGGTGGCAACGTGACCTCGCCGCGTCAGCGTATCGACATGGTGATCCAGCCCAAGAAGAAGGCCGAGTAAATGGCAACCCTCAAAGCCCAGCACCTGGCCAAGAGCTACAAGGGGCGGCAAGTCGTACGTGATGTCAGCCTGTCGATCGACAGCGGCCAGATCGTCGGCCTGCTCGGCCCCAACGGCGCCGGCAAGACCACTTGCTTCTACATGATCGTCGGCCTGGTCCAGGCCGAGCAGGGGCGCGTGCTGATCGACAACCTCGATGTCAGCCACCAGCCCATGCACGGGCGCGCCCGCGCCGGCATCGGCTACCTGCCGCAGGAAGCCTCGATCTTCCGCAAGCTGTCGGTGGCCGACAACATCATGGCCATCCTCGAGACCCGCAAGGACCTCGACCGCGACGGCCGGCGCAAAGAGCTGGAAAGCCTGCTGCAGGAGTTCCACATCAGCCACATCCGCGACAACCTCGGCATGAGCCTGTCCGGCGGTGAGCGCCGCCGCGTGGAAATTGCCCGCGCGCTGGCGACCGCGCCCAAGTTCATCCTGCTGGACGAACCCTTCGCCGGTGTCGACCCGATCTCGGTCGGCGACATCAAGCAGATCATCCACCACCTCAAGGCCAAGGGCATCGGTGTACTGATCACCGACCACAACGTGCGTGAGACCCTGGATATCTGCGAAACCGCCTATATCGTCAATGATGGCCGGTTGATCGCCGAAGGCGACGCCGAAACCATCCTGGCCAACGACCTGGTCAAAGAGGTTTACCTGGGCCACGAGTTCCGGCTCTGAGCCCGGCACGCGCCTGGAGTACTGGCAAATCGCCCTGAAACAGCGGGTAAAGTTGTTACAGTGCTCTAGGCAAACGCTACAATTTAAGGCATAAAACTTGCTTGATCTGGCGCCCCGGCGCCCTCGTGTAGTGGATGGCGCATGCGCGCCGGCGAACAAGGTATTAAGCCCCAGCCATGAAACCATCGCTCGTCCTAAAAATGGGCCAGCAACTGACGATGACACCGCAGTTGCAACAGGCCATCCGCCTGCTCCAGCTCTCCACCCTGGACCTCCAACAGGAAATCCAGGAAGCGCTGGAGTCGAACCCGATGCTCGAACGTCAGGAAGACGGCGACGACTTCGACAACAGCGACCCGATGGCGGACAACGCCGAGAACAAGCCGGCCGCCGAAGTCCAGGACAACAGCTTCCAGGAAAGCACCACCAGTGCCGACACCCTGGAAGACGGTGAGTGGAGCGAGCGCATCCCCAACGAACTGCCAGTCGACACGGCCTGGGAAGACATCTACCAGACCAGTGCCAGCAGCCTGCCAAGCAACGATGACGACGAGTGGGACTTCACCACCCGCACATCGGCCGGCGAAAGCCTGCAAAGCCACCTGCTGTGGCAGCTGAACCTGGCACCGATGTCCGACACCGACCGCCTGATCGCCGTCACCCTGATCGACAGCATCAACGGCCAGGGCTACCTGGAAGACACTCTCGAGGAAATCTGCGCCGGTTTCGACCCGGAGCTGGATATCGAACTGGACGAGGTCGAAGCGGTGCTGCACCGCATCCAGCAGTTCGAGCCCGCCGGCATTGCCGCCCGCAGCCTGGGCGAATGCCTGTTGCTGCAACTGCGCCAGCTGCCCGCCAACACCCCGTGGATGACCGAAGCCAAGCGCCTGGTCACAGATTTCATCGACCTGCTCGGCAGCCGTGACTACAGCCAGCTGATGCGTCGCATGAAAATCAAGGAAGACGAGCTGCGCCAGGTCATCGAGCTGGTACAAAGCCTCAACCCGCGCCCTGGCTCGCAGATCGAGTCCAGCGAGCCTGAGTACGTGGTGCCCGACGTCATCGTGCGCAAGGATAGCGACCGCTGGCTGGTGGAACTGAACCAGGAGGCCATCCCGCGCCTGCGCGTCAACCCGCAGTACGCCGGGTTCGTGCGCCGGGCCGACACCAGCGCCGACAACACCTTCATGCGCAACCAGCTGCAGGAAGCGCGCTGGTTCATCAAGAGCCTGCAAAGCCGCAACGAAACCCTGATGAAGGTGGCCACGCAGATCGTCGAGCACCAGCGCGGCTTCCTTGACCACGGTGACGAAGCGATGAAGCCGTTGGTGCTGCATGACATCGCCGAAGCGGTGGGCATGCACGAGTCGACCATTTCGCGGGTTACCACGCAGAAATACATGCATACACCGCGTGGCATCTACGAACTGAAATACTTTTTCTCCAGCCACGTCAGCACCTCCGAAGGCGGAGAATGCTCGTCCACGGCGATCCGCGCGATCATCAAGAAACTGGTTGCGGCGGAAAATCAGAAAAAGCCATTGAGTGACAGCAAGATCGCTGGTTTACTGGAGGCACAAGGCATCCAGGTAGCCCGTCGCACCGTCGCCAAGTACCGCGAGTCCCTCGGCATCGCACCGTCGAGCGAGCGCAAGCGACTGATGTAGCCCCTGAGATGTACCACAGCGTTTGTGGGGCAGGTGCAAGACCTGCCTCTTTATGCACGGGCAACAAAGGAGAAGCTGTATGCAAGTCAATATCAGTGGACAGCATGTAGAAGTCACCCAGCCACTGCGCGATTATGTGCTTGAAAAGCTCGCTCGCGTGGAAAGTCACTTCGACAAGATCACCAACGTGCAGGTCATCATGAAAGTCGAGAAGCTGCAGCAGAAGGTCGAGGCGACCTTGCAGATTCCCGGCGGCGAAGTGGTTGCCAACGCCGAACACGAAGACATGTATGCAGCGATCGATGCCTTGGCCGACAAGCTCGACCGCCAACTGAAAAAACACAAGGAAAAACAGCAAAGCCTGCTGCAAGGTGCAGCTGCCCGCTGATCCCCCTCATCCATGATCCGACTTGAAACCATCCTGACCCCCGGCCGTTCCCTCGTGAACGTGCCGGGCGGCAGCAAGAAGCGCGCCCTGGAAAAGGTCGCCACCGTCATCGCCGAACAAGTGCCAGAACTGGAGATGCAGGATGTCTTCGAAAAACTGGTCGCCCGGGAAAAACTCGGTTCGACCGGTTTCGGCAATGGCATCGCCATCCCGCACTGCCGGCTGGAAGGATGTTCCGCTCCGGTCAGCGCCCTGCTGCACCTGGAAGCCCCTATCGACTACGACGCCATCGATGGCGCGCCGGTGGACCTGCTGTTCGTCCTGCTGGTGCCGGAAGCCGCCACCGATGCCCATCTGGAACTGCTGCGCCAGATTGCCAGCATGCTCGATCGCAAGGAGGTCCGTGATCGCCTGCGTGCGGCCACCAGCAGCGAGGCCCTGTTCCAGGTTGTCCTGGACGTACAGAACGAGCACTGAACATGCGCCTGATCATCGTCAGCGGCCGGTCCGGCTCCGGCAAGAGCACCGCCCTCGATGTCCTGGAAGACAACGGTTTCTACTGCATTGACAACCTGCCCGCCGGGCTGCTGCCGCAGCTGGCGGAAAATGCGCTGATCAACACCGAATTGCAGCAACCCAAGGTCGCCGTGTCGATCGACGCGCGCAACCTGCCCAGCCACCTGACACGCTTCCCCGAACTGCTCGAAGAAGCCCGCGCCCGGCACATCCAGTGCGACGTGCTGTACCTGGATGCCGATGAAGACATGCTGCTCAAGCGCTTCTCGGAAACCCGCCGACGCCACCCGCTGACCAACGCCAACCGCTCGCTCGCGGAAGCGATTCGTGTGGAAAGCGAATTGCTGGGGCCGATTGCGGACCTGGCCGACCTGAAGATCGATACCACCAACCTGAACCTTTACCAGCTGCGCGATTCGATCAAGCTGCGCCTGCTCAACCAGCCCGAGCCTGGCACCGCGTTCCTGGTCGAGTCGTTCGGTTTCAAGCGCGGAATGCCGGTCGATGCCGACCTGGTGTTCGATGTGCGCTGCCTGCCCAACCCCTACTGGAAGCCCGAGTTGCGTGAGCACTCCGGCCTCGACCAACCGGTGATCGACTACCTGGCCGCACAGCCGGATGTCGAAGAGATGTTCAACGACATTTCCAGCTACCTGCTCAAATGGCTGCCCCGTTTCGCCGCCAGCAACCGTGCCTACGTTACCATTGCCATTGGCTGCACCGGCGGCCACCACCGCTCGGTGTATATCACCGAACGCCTTGGCCAGTTGCTGCAGCAATCCCTGAAAAACGTCCAGGTCCGCCACCGCGACCTCTAGCCCAAGGATCCACCCCACGATGCCCGCCCGTGAAATAACCATCATCAACAAGCTGGGTCTGCATGCCCGGGCGGCAGCCAAGTTCGTCGGCGTTGCCGGCCGCTTCCCCTGCCAGGTCAGGGTTGGCCGTGCGCCGGACAAGCTGGTGGATGGCAAGAGCATCATGGCGGTGATGATGCTGGCGGCCGGCAAAGGCACCCAGGTGCACCTGCATACCGAAGGTGAGCAGGACGACGATGCCATGGCAGCGCTGGTCGAGCTGATCAACAATTATTTCGACGAAGGCGAATGAATTTCGCTGGCCCGCACGGTCCTTGTGGGAACAGCTAGATTGTCCAGTCCTTTGGGCTGCGCAAGCGGTCCGCGTACCCTGTGGGAGCGGCTTTAGCCGCGAAGAATCCAACGCGGTGATGGCACCGGCTGCGCCGGTGTTCGCGGCTGAAGCCGCTCCCAAAGCGAAGCCGGTGCCCCCCCATCATCAAGCGCAAGCCAATACACAGCCCCAAGCCGACCAGACCAGGTCCAACCAGGCGAAACCGCGCGCCAATAGCAGAGCAGTGCCTGCCAGCAACAGCAAAGTCCCAAGCGTCAGGCGAAACAGGCGAAACAAGCGCACACGGCTGACAGCCATCATCCCGGAGCGCATAACGGTGCGACTCACTTCAGGGCTTCGAGGTAGCGGCGCTCCACTTCCGCCCAGGCAATGACGTTGTAGAAGGCACCGATGTATTCCGGACGACGGTTCTGGTACTTCAGGTAGTAGGCATGCTCCCACACGTCCAGGCCGAGGATAGGCGTATTGCCGTGCATCAGCGGGCTGTCCTGGTTGCCGCTGCTTTCCACTGCCAGGGTTTTCTGCGGGGTCACGCTGAGCCAGGCCCAGCCACTGCCGAAGCGGGTCAGCGCAGCCTTGGTGAAGGCCTCCTTGAAGGCGTCGAAACCGCCCAGCTGCGCGCTGATGGCTTGCGCCAGCGAGCCCTGCGGCTCACCCCCACCCTGCGGCGACATCACGGTCCAGAACAGGCTGTGGTTGGCGTGCCCGCCGCCATGATTGGTCACCGCACCACGCAGGTTTTCCGGCAGTTGCCTGACCGCACCGACCAGTTTTTCCACCGGCCACTCAGCCCACTCGGTGCCTTCGATGGCGGCGTTGAGTCCATTGACGTAGGTCTGGTGGTGCCTGGTGTGGTGGATTTCCATGGTCTGCGCGTCGATGTGCGGCTCCAGCGCAGCGTAGGCATAAGGCAGTGCAGGCAAGGTATGAGGCATGTCAGCAAATTCCGTAGGCATGGGTTGGGCGATGGCCAGCGCGGCCATCGCAGGCGCTTGGGCCGTGACTCCGGGTCAGATACCACCGGCGGTGAGTTTTTCCGGGTCAAGCAGCGCTTCCAGCTGGTCGCGCGACAGGTCGGTGTGCTCCAGCGCCACATCGATGATCGGTCGGCCCTGCTTGTAGGCGGTCTTGGCGATTTCGGCGGCCTTGAGGTAGCCGATGATCGGGTTCAGCGCGGTGACCAGGATCGGGTTGCGCGCCAGGGCTTCCTTGAGCTTGCTTTCGTTGACCTTGAAGCTGGCGATGGCCTTGTCGGCCAGCAGGCGGCTGACGTTGGCCATCAGCTCGATGCTCTCCAGCAGGTTGCGGGCGATCACCGGTAACATCACGTTCAGCTCGAAGTTGCCGGACTGACCGGCGATGGCGATGGTGGCATCGTTGCCGATCACTTGGGCGGCGACCATGGCGGTGGCCTCCGGAATCACCGGGTTGACCTTGCCTGGCATGATCGAAGAGCCCGGCTGCAGGCCTTGCAACTCGATTTCGCCCAGCCCGGCCAGCGGGCCGGAGTTCATCCAGCGCAAGTCGTTGGCGATCTTCATCAGCGCCACGGCAGTAGTCTTGAGCTGGCCCGACAGCGCCACGGCGGTGTCCTGCGAGCCGATCAGGGCGAACAGGTTCTGCCCGGGGGTGAACTCGACCTGCGTCAGGCCGCTGAGCTGGCGGGCGAAGCCGGCAGCGAACTGTGGGTGGGCGTTGATGCCGGTGCCCACGGCAGTGCCCCCCTGGGCCAGCGCCTGCAGGCTCGGCAGGCTCGCTTCGATGTGTGCCTTGGCGCCTGTGATCTGCGCCGCCCAGCCATCCAGCACCTGGCTCAGGCGCACGGGCATGGCGTCCATCAGGTGGGTGCGGCCGGTCTTCACGTACTGATGCACCTGTGCCGACTTGGCCTCGATCACCTGCACCAGGTGCGCCAAGGCTGGCAGTAATTGCTCGTGCAGGGCCAGGGCGGCGCTGACGTGGATGGTGGTCGGGATGATGTCGTTGCTGCTCTGGCCGCAGTTGACGTGGTCGTTGGCGTTGACGGCGTCACCCAGCACGCGGCTGGCCAGGGTGGCGATCACCTCGTTGGCGTTCATGTTCGAGCTGGTGCCAGAACCGGTCTGGAACACATCCACCGGGAAGTGCTGGATGAAATCTTCAGCCAGCAGCTGCTCGACTGCCTTGACGATGGCCTGTCCCTGCGCAGCCGACAGCTGTTCCAGTTCGACGTTGGCCTTGGCCGCGGCAGCCTTGGCCAGCAGCAACGCACGAATGAACTGGGCCGGCATGCGCTGGCCGCTGATCGGGAAGTTGTCGACCGCGCGCTGGGTCTGGGCACCGTACAGGGCCTGGGCCGGCACCTGCAGTTCGCCCATGCTGTCACGCTCGATACGGGTATCACTCATCATCAAATCCTTGCATCAGTTCATCGGGAGAAATCGACGGCAGCAGGCGGCAGTTGGCCAACTGCAGGGCGTAGGGCTGCCAACGCGGGTTCTGTGCCTCGCGGTCGAGGTTGCGCAGGTCCAGCAGCGGGCGCCAGGCCTGGTCCAGGCACAGGCAGCGCCAATGCCAGGGCAGCATGCGGTCGCAGGCGGTATCCAGCAGCAGGCGAAAGGAAGTCAGCGCCACCGTCCATGGCGAGGTCTCGGTGCAGCACACCAGGTAGCGCCCTTCGGCCAGGTAATGCTCGATCAGGCGCGGCTCGTCGGGTTCGAGCGCGCAGCGTATGCGTCGGCTGAGCCAACGCCAGTTTTCCAGGTAGGGCAGTTCGCGGAGGACGGGTTTCATGAACATCATCGCCGAGTTACCGGATAATGATATTCATTATTATGTGATAACTAGAATCACTTCAAGAAAAAGGTGATGAAACAAAAACCCGGCGCGGGGGCCGGGTCTTCGGTTTCATTGAAAATTCTGTAGTGCCTGCGCCGGCCTCTTCGCGGGTAAACCCGCTCCCACAAGGACCGCGCCACGGTACCTGTGGGAGCGGGCAAGCCCGCGAAGAGGCCGGTGCAGGTTATGGATCAACTGCCTGCTACAGTCATCCGCTCGATCAGCACCGAACCGGTGTGAATGTTGCTGCGGGTCTCAAGATCGCTGCCAATCGCGACAATCTGCTGGAACATGTCTTTCATGTTCCCGGCAATGGTCACTTCCTGCACCGCGTGCTGAATCTCGCCATTCTCGACCCAGAACCCTGCCGCGCCACGGGAATAATCCCCCGTCACCATGTTCAGGCCATGCCCCATCAGCTCGGTCACCAGCAGCCCGCGACCCATGCGGCGGATCAGCGCCGCCTGGTCTTCGACACCGTGGCTGACGAACAGGTTGTGCACGCCGCCGGCGTTGGCCGTGCTTGGCAACCCCAGCTTGCGCCCGGAATAGGTACCCAACAGGTACGACACCAGTTCGCCCTTGTCGACAAACGGCTTGGCATAGGTAGCCAGGCCATCGCCATCGAATGCGGCACTGCCCAGTGCCCGCGGAATGTGCGGACGCTCGTCGAGGGTCAGCCAGGTGGGGAACAGGCGCTGGCCAATGGTCCCCTCCAGGAACGAGGATTTGCGGTACAGGTTGCCGCCGGAGATGGCCGACAGGAAGCTGCCGAACAGGCCACCGGCCAGCTCGGCCGAGAACAGCACCGGCACCTCGCAGGTGGGCACCGGCCGCGCACCCAGGCGGCTGGCGGCACGCTGGGCGGCGCGCACGCCGATGCTACGCGGGTCGGCCAGCAGGTTGCCCTGGCGGTTCACGTCGTACCAGTAGTCACGCTGCATTTGCCCGTCGCCTTCGGCGATCATCACACAGCTCAGGCTGTGCCGGGTCGAGGCGTAGCCACCGATGAAGCCATGGCTGTTGCCATACACGCGGCAGCCCTGATGGGTATTGAGGGTGGTACCGTCGGCATTGAGGATCCGTGGGTCGGCGTCGAACGCCGCCGCCTCGCAGGCCAGGGCCATCTCGATGGCCTTCTCCGGCTCCAGGTTCCAGTCGTGGTACAGGTCCAGGTCCGGAATCTCGCGGGCCATCAGCGCTGCGTCGGCCAGGCCGGAACATTCGTCCTCGGAGGTATGCCTGGCAATTGCCAAGGCGGCGGCGACGGTTTCGCGGATCGCTTCCGGGCCACTGGCCGAGGTGCTGGCCGAGCCTTTGCGCTGGCCAACATAGAGGGTGATGCCAAAGCCCTGGTCGCGGTTGAACTCGACCGTTTCGACCTCACGCTGGCGTACCGTGGTGGACAGGCCCTGCTCCAGCGACACCGCCACTTCGCAGGCACTGGCCCCCTGGCGGCGCGCTTCGGCGATGATCGCCTCGACCTGCTCCTGCAATGCTGGCAGGTCCTTGGGACCTACGCTCTGGACTGCACTCATGGTTCTCTCCACTCAAATTCTGCGTTCGGCAAGGGTCATTCTACGACCGGGCCGGACAAGCGGCCCCCGACTGGTTATCATGGCGGCGATTTCTAGCGGACTGCCACCATGGTTGATTCAAACGACGACGCCTTCGACGGCGAAAAAAGCAAAACCCAGATCAAGCGCGAGCTGCATGCGCTGGTCGAACTCGGCGAGCGCCTTACCACGCTCAAGGCCGATACCCTGGCCCGCCTGCCGTTGACCGACGAGCTGCGCAAGGCCCTGGCCGAAGCCAGCAAGCACACCGCACACGGTGCCCGCAAACGCCACATGTCGTTCGTCGGCAAGCTGATGCGCGTGCAAGACCTGGATGCCATCCACGCCTTGCTCGAACAGATGGACAGCTCGACCCGCCAGTACAACGAACGCTTCCACAACCTGGAGCGCTGGCGCGACCGGCTGATCGACGGCAATGACGAAGACCTCGAGCGCTTCGTCAGCGAGTACCCCGACACCGACCGCCAGCAGCTGCGCTCGCTGGTACGCCATGCCCAGCACGAGAAGGCGCGGAACAAACCGCCTGCCGCCGCGCGCAAGGTGTTCAAGTACATCCGCGACCTGGACGAGCTGCAACGCGGCTTGCGCTGAATCGCCGGGGCCGCTTGGCGGCCCAATCGCCGCACAAGGCCGCTCCCACAGTAAGTGCGCTGCCATTTCTGCACGGCGCGGTCCCTGTGGGAGCGGCCTTGCGTCGCGAAAGGACCGCAAAGCGGTCCCAGATGGCCATCACGCCCCTGTACCGCCCACGGTAATCGCATCCAGCTTCAGGGTCGGCTGCCCGACCCCGACCGGCACCGACTGCCCGTCCTTGCCGCAAGTCCCTACCCCACTGTCCAGCGCCAGGTCGTTACCGACCATCGACACCCGGCTCATCGCCTCCGGGCCATTGCCGATCAGGGTTGCCCCCTTCACCGGCGCGGTAATCTTGCCGTCTTCGATCAGGTAGGCCTCACTGGTCGAGAACACGAACTTGCCGCTGGTGATGTCCACCTGGCCACCGCCGAGGTTGGCACAGTAGATGCCCTTCTTCACCGAAGCGATGATTTCCTGCGGGTCGCTTTCGCCAGCACGCATGTAGGTGTTGGTCATGCGCGGCATCGGCAGGTGCGCGTAGGATTCACGGCGGCCGTTGCCGGTCACCGCCATGCCCATCAGGCGCGCGTTCAGCTTGTCCTGCATGTAGCCCTTGAGCACACCGTTCTCGATCAGCGTGGTGCACTCGGTCGGGGTGCCTTCATCGTCCACGCTCAGCGAACCACGGCGGCCTTCGAGGGTGCCGTCGTCGACGATGGTGCACAGGCTCGACGCCACCTTCTCGCCAATGCGGCCGCTGAACGCCGAGCTGCCCTTGCGGTTGAAGTCACCTTCCAGGCCATGGCCGACAGCCTCGTGCAGCAGCACCCCTGACCAGCCCGAACCCAGCACCACCGGCAGGGTACCGGCCGGCGCCGGGATCGCTTCCAGGTTCACCAGGGCCTGGCGCAGCGCTTCGCGGGCATAGCCCATGACCCGTTCTTCGGTGAAGAAGCGGTAGTCGGTACGCCCGCCACCGCCCTGCCCGCCACGCTCGCGGCGGCCGTTCTGCTCGACGATGACGCTGACGTTGAAGCGCACCAGCGGGCGCACGTCGGCGGCCAGGCTGCCATCGGCCGCAGCGATCAGGATGCGCTCCCAGACCCCGGCCATGCTCACACTGACCTGCTGGATACGCGGGTCCAGGGCACGAGTAGCGGCGTCGACACGCTTGAGCAGCTCGACCTTTTCGGCACGGCTGAGCACATCCAGCGGGTTGTCCGCCGAATAAAGGGCGGTCACGTCCTGGCTGCGGAAGGCCTGTACCTTGCCGTTCTGCCCGGCACGCGAGATCGAACGGGCGGCCCGGGCGGCCGAGGTCAGCGCCTCGAGGTTGATCGCGTTGCTGTAGGCGAAGCCAGTCTTCTCACCGGACTGGGCACGCACGCCCACGCCCTGGTCGAGGTTGAAACTGCCCTCTTTGACGATGCCGTCTTCCAGCGCCCAGGTTTCCGAGATCTGGCCCTGGAAATACAGGTCGGCGGCATCGATGCCGGGGCCAGCCAACTCACCCAGCACGCTCTGCAGGCTGTCCAGGGTCAAGCCGCCTGGGGCCAGGAGCTGCTCACTGACGGTGGATAACATCTGGCTCATAGTCACTCCGAGGTGTGCGCAGGCCGCAACGCGCCCTGCGAGAAAAAGCGCCGGTGCGATACCACCGGCATGCGCGCCCGGATGGACGCTTGTTCGTCAATGTCGCGCTCGGCGAGCAGTACCGCTTCACCTTGCGCCTGTTCCGCGACGATGCGCCCCCAGGGGTCGACGATCGCCGCATGGCCATGGGTTTCCCGTGGCCCCGGGTGGGTACCACCCTGGGCCGCAGCCAGCAGGTAGCACTGGGTCTCGATGGCACGGGCGCGCACCAGCACTTCCCAGTGCGCCGCGCCCGTTACCGCAGTAAACGCGGCCGGCGCAGTGATCAGCTCCGCGCCGGCGGCGCGCAGCGCGCTGTACAGTTCGGGGAAGCGCAGGTCGTAGCACACGCTCAGCCCCAGCCGCCCCACCGGCGTATCAGCCACCACCACCTGGGCGCCGTGTGCGTAGTCGTCGGACTCGCGATAGCGGCCACGGTTGTCGGCAACGTCGACGTCGAACAGGTGCAGCTTGTCATAGCGTGCCGCTACCTCGCCGTGTTCGTCGATCAGCAGCGAGCAGGCATGAGCCTTGGCCTCGGGCTGGCCGACCGGTGGCAATGGCAAGGTACCGGCGACAATCCATAACTTGAGGTCGCGGGCGGTGCGTTTCAACCATGGCAGGATCGGCCCTTCGCCCAACGCTTCGGCGCGCCCGATGGCAGCGGCGTCCTTGCGGCCCATGGCGGCGAAGTTTTCCGGCAGCACGGCCAGCCGTGCACCGCCAGACGCGGCCTGCTCCAGCAGGGCACCGGCGCGCTGCAGGTTAGCCAGCACATCGTCCTGGCTGACCATCTGGATTACCGCTGCCTTCATGGGCACTCCTAGCGGGATTTCTCGAAAGGTTTCACAAATGTGATTCTAGGCTCTTTCACCGGCCCTTCGACACGGTAGTGCACGCTGGCGAAGCGCGACACGCGATCACCGATCAGCCGGTCGACCAGGAACAGCGCCCCGCCAACGGCCGGCGCGCCGACAATCAGGGCCGCCAGCGGCAGGTTGTTGGTCACCGGCAGGCTCACCTGCAGGTTGGCATCGACCCGGTCGCGTACAAGGTCCAGGGTACCGTCCAGCTCGAAGTTGCTCGACGGGCCGGTCACGGCGATTGGCTCGCGGGTCACGTAGACACCATCACTGGCCACCAGCAAGCCCTTGACCCGGTCGTAGGCCAGGCCCTTGTCGAACAGGTCGGAGAAGTCCAGGCGCAAGCGCCGGCCGATGGAGTTGAAGTTGAGCAGGCCGAACACCCGCAGCGCCTGGGCACTGCCTTCGACCTCGACGAACTGGCCGGTGCGCAGCGCTGCGTCCATGCTGCCGGAGAAGCGCTTGAGGCTCACCGAGGCCGGCGAACCCGGCCAGCGGCCATCCACATCCAGGCGGAAGTCGCGGCTGGTCACGGTCGGGGCAAAGCCCCAGGCCTTGAGCACATCCGCCAGGTTCTTGCCGTCCAGGCGCCCTTTGTACCAGCTGCTGGTGCTGCCCGGTTCGCCTTCCCAGCCGCCGCCACCATCGATACGCAGGCCCTTGAAGTCGAGGTCGATATCGCTGGCGGTCACGCCGCGCGCGGTCGGCCGCAGCTTGAGTGACGCGCTGCCGAACAGGTCGTCACCGCGGTAGAGCTTGTCGATGCTCAGGTCCAGCGCCGGCACCTTGCGCGGGTCGAACGAGGCCAGCGGGTCCGGGCCCTCCTCGGCCTGTGCCTCGGCCTGCTTTTCAGCAGCGCTGGCGGCGGGCAGGCGCAAGGTCTGCATGCGCACGACCATGGGCGCGCCCTTGGCGTCCGGCACCCGGGCGTTGCCGATGACCTCCTTGCTGTCGAGGCGCAGATCCCAGGCCGGGCCACCACGGGCCAGACGCACCACGGCCTGGTTCAGGTCCAGGCCAAAGGCTTTCAACTGGCCGATGCTCAGGTCGACGCCCTGCAGGTTCTGCCGCGCGCTACCGCCCGGATCGTCACCGGCCAGCCGCGCCGCCTGCTCTTGCCAGGGCGCCAGGTCCAGTGCCTCCAGGCGCCCGCGTACCCGCAGGCCCTGGCCGGCAGGTAGCTGGGCGTCACCTGCGCCCAGCAACAATTCGCCACGGCCCTGGGCCAGTTTGTCAGCCGGCGCAGCATAGGCGAAGCGGGCAAGGTCGGTGTAAGCAGCATCGAAGCGCCGTTCCGGGCCTTGCAGACTCATGCTGAACCGGCTGTCACGGGTATCTGCGGCCGCCTTGCCGAACGGTGCCGGCAGGTCGATGGCCAGGCCCTTGAGGCTGGAGGTGACACTCAGGCGGTTGTCCCGGCTACCCAAGCTGACCTGCAACTGGTACGGCAGGTCGCCGGACGCAGGCAAGGCCTGGTTGAACTGCAGCCAGTCGGTCAGCGCCTTGAGCGCGACCCGACCATTGGCGTTGATGCGGGTCTGCATCTGCCCTGGCTGGCCTTCGGCGGTGATTTGCGCCGTTACCGGCTTGCCGAAGGCCTGCAGGCTGATGCCCTTGCCGCTCAGGCCCTTGTCGAAATCGAAACTGAAGTCACCCTTCAGGCGGCTCAACTCCAGGCTCGGCGGCGCGACTTTCAGCCGCGCATCGCTGGTGGCAAAGTCCACCTGCACTTTCGGCCGCTCCCCGCGGACCAGCGGAATGTCGAGCTTGACCTTGCCCTTGAGCGGCCCCTCGCCCTCCCAGCCTGCGAAGATCTCGCCAGTGCCGATTGGCGCTTCCTTGAGGATCTTCAGGCCATCGCCCAGGCTGCCGTCGAAGTCGCCATCGAGGTACAGGTGGCTTTGCTGGCCCTCGTCGACATGCGGGATATCGACGCTCACATCACTGACCTTGGTGTCGAGCAGCACGCCGCGCTGGGCCTTGATGCGCACACCGCTGTCCTCGATGAACACATCACCATCCACGTGCTGCACCTGTGGCCAGCCCGGCTGGAAGTCCAGGGCTGCATCACGCACCTTGAAGAACAGGCTGATGCTGCGGGCTTCCGGTGCGGCGCCATGGTTCAACGAGCCCTGGTACTGGAAGTAGCCTTCGTCCACCGTGCCCTTGACGATCGCGCTGCGCAGCCATTCGTCGAGGGCCGGGCTGAGCACCTCGGGCAGGTACTTGGCGGTGTAGCGACCATCGCCTTCGGTCAGGCCGACGCGCAGGTCCATGTAGTCCTCGCGGCCCTCTTCGAACAACAGGCGAATGAGGAAGTCACCGGCGATCTTGCCCTCTTCGCCCAGTACCTTGAGGTAAGGCGCGACCAGGGTGAAACCTTCCTTGTCCAAGGCCCAGGTCAGGCGCGCATTGGCCTTCTGGTAGTGCCAGGGTTTGGCGAAGATCGGGTACAGGTGCAGCATGAATGCCTCGGTATCCAGGCGCAGTTCACCATGGCCAAGGTCACCGCTGATGCTGCCGCTGACATTACCGGCCGCCGGGGCATTGTGATAGGCATCGAAACCGACCTTCTCCAGGTTGGCCTCGAACTGCAGGCGCTGGTCACCCTCGGCCTTGGGCCGTGCTTGCAGGCGCACATTGCGCAGTGCGCCGGTCACCTTCAGGCCATCGACCACGGCCATGACCTTGTCCGGCAACGGCGCCAGGGCATCGATCAGCGGGGTCAACGGCGTGAGGTCGAGGCGGTCGGCCTGCACTTGCCAGCTTTCCGCGGCTGCATCCTCGCCAGGACGCTGCTGCAATTGCAGGTGCGATTCCCAACGGGTCTTGCCGATATCCATGGCCAGGGAATCGACCACTACATCGAAGCCTTGCTCCCGGCGCTGGAACCAGGCACCCAGGGCCAGGTTGTTCAGTGTGGCCGCCTTGCGCCCGGCATAGGCGCCCTGCAGCTCGGGTGCATTGAGGCGCACCACGCCCTGCTGCAACTGCCCGTTGCGCCAGTCGACCCAGAACTCGCCGCCCGCCCGCAAGGCGTCGGCATGCCACTGGCCCAGCAGGCGAGGCGGCAGCCAGCGCGCCCAGTCACTCTGCGGCAGGCTCAGGTAGGCTTCGACCTGGCCGTCGCGCCAGGCGTTGGCCGACGCACGGCTGCGCAGGTTCAGCGCCAGGGGCTGGCCATCGGGCAGGGTCGCGCGCAGGTCCAGGGCCTGGCGCGAAGCCCCGGCCTGCAGGCCGGCGCTCACGTAAGTCAGGGTCAGCGGGTCGCGCTGCCAGGGGTGCAGGGTGACCTGGCTGTCGAACACATCGATGCGGCCCAGCTGGCGCAGGCGCTGCAGCAACTCGGCCGGGTCGAGCGGCGCATCGTTCTGCTTTGGCAAGCCTTCGAGGCTCCAGGCCCCCTGCTCGTTCTCGCGCAGGATCAGTTGCAGACCGCCCAGCTGAATGCGTGCCAGGCGTACTTCGCGGGCGGTGAGGCTGGCCCAGACATCGGGTACTACCTTGACGTCGTCCAGGCGCAGGGCCGTGGCCCCATCGCCCAGTTGCAGGTCGCGCACCCGCAGCACCGGCGCCAGGCCGCTCCAGCGGCCTTCCAGGGCACCGACGTGCACGGGCAACCCCAAGGCTTGCTCGGCCTTGGCCTCCACATCGGCGCGGTACTCGGCCACCAACGGCACCAGTTCGCGACCGAGGCTGACATACAGCGCCACCAGTACCGCCAGCAGGGCGCAAACGCCCAGGCCCCAGCGGGTCAAGGCGACAAGAACGCGGGTCAGACGTCCCATGGCCATGGCCCTCCAGGTCGTTTATCCATGATGGCCCGTCGTACCGGTTTTGCCAGCCCGGGCCACCCGTGGCGCGTTTCAGAAGGCCTCAGAGCAGCACCACATCGTATTGTTCCTGCGAATACATCGACTCCACCTGGAAACGAATGGTTCGGCCGATGAAGGCCTCCAGCTCCGCGACGTTACCGGACTCTTCATCCAGCAACCGGTCGACTACCTTCTGGTTGGCCAGCACGCGGTAGCCTTCGGCCTGGTAGGCACGGGCCTCGCGCAGGATCTCGCGGAAGATTTCGTAACAGATGGTCTCGGGGGTTTTCAGCTTGCCGCGGCCCTGGCAGGCCAGGCAGGGCTCGCACAGCACTTGTTCCAGGCTTTCCCGCGTGCGCTTGCGGGTCATCTGTACCAGGCCCAGTTCGGTGATGCCGATGATGTTGGTCTTGGCGTGATCGCGCTCCAGCTGCTTTTCCAGGGTGCGCAGCACCTGGCGCTGGTGCTCTTCGTCTTCCATGTCGATGAAGTCGATGATGATGATGCCGCCAATGTTGCGCAGGCGCAGTTGCCGGGCGATGGCGGTGGCGGCCTCGAGGTTGGTCTTGAAGATGGTCTCTTCAAGGTTGCGATGGCCGACGAAGGCGCCGGTGTTCACATCGATGGTGGTCATCGCTTCAGCCGGATCGACCACCAGGTAGCCACCGGACTTGAGCGGTACCTTGCGCTCCAGCGCGCGCTGGATCTCGTCCTCGACACCGTACAGGTCGAAGATCGGCCGTTCGCCCGGATAGTGTTCGAGGCGGTCGGCGATTTCCGGCATCAGCTCGCCAACGAACTGCGTGGTCTTCTGGAAGGTTTCCCGCGAGTCGATGCGGATCTTCTCGATCTTCGGGTTGACCAGGTCGCGCAGGGTACGCAGGGCAAGGCCCAGGTCCTCGTAGATGACCGTGGGCGCGCCGCAGGTCTTGATCTGGGTGCCGATCTGCTCCCACAAGCGGCGCAGGTAGCGGATGTCCTGCAGGATCTCTTCGGCGCGCGCGCCTTCGGCCGCAGTGCGCAGGATGAAGCCGCCAGCGTCCTTGATGTTCTCGCTTACCATGCAGTCGCTGACCACCTGCTTGAGGCGCTCGCGCTCGGCTTCGTCTTCGATCTTCAGGGAAATACCGACATGGCTGCTGCGCGGCATGTACACCAGGTAACGCGACGGGATCGACAGCTGGGTGGTCAGGCGCGCGCCCTTGGTGCCGATCGGGTCCTTGGTCACCTGTACCACCAGGGCCTGGCCTTCATGCACCAGGGCGGTGATGTTCTCTACCGCCGAGCCTTCACGCTGGGATATTTCCGAGGCATGGATGAACGCCGCACGCTCCAGGCCGATGTCGACGAAGGCCGCCTGCATGCCCGGCAGCACGCGCACCACCTTGCCCTTGTAGATGTTGCCGACGATGCCCCGGCGCTGGGTGCGCTCGACGTGCACTTCCTGCAGCACCCCGTTTTCCACCACCGCCACGCGTGACTCCATCGGGGTGATGTTGATCAGGATCTCTTCACTCATGGCAGGCTCTCGTCAAAGGTCTTGGGTAATGATGGATGGCGTATGCAGTGCTGGCTACCGCTGGTTTGTTACCTCTGGCGTATGCGCGGGCGATTGCCAGCAGGCGATGCCGAACTGGCCAAGCAGCTCGGCCGTTTCACTGAGGGGCAGGCCGACCACCGCCGAGTAGCTGCCGGAAAGGCCGGTGACGAACACCGCGCCCAAGCCCTGGATGGCATAGCCGCCGGCCTTGTCCGTGGGCTCGCCGCTGGCCCAGTAGCGTTGCGCTTCATCGGCGCTGATCACACGGAAGCGCACCTTGCTGGTGACGCACAGGCTGTGCACGCGCTGGCCATCGCTGACGGCGACCGCGGTCAGCACCTGGTGCTCGCGGCCCGACAGGTCGGCCAGCATGGCCAGGGCATCTTCGCGGTTTTCCGGTTTGCCGAGAATACGACCATCGAGCACCACGGCGGTGTCTGCGCCCAGCACTACAGCGGGCCCCTTTGGGGCCTTCGCGGGCACGCCCGCTCCCACAGGATCGGCGCTGTACCTGTGGGAGCAGGCATGCCCGCGAACGGCCTGCACTGGAGGTTCCAGGCTAGCCAGGCCGGCGGCAGCCTTGGCCCGGGCCAGGCGCTCGACGTAGGCCGGGGCGCTTTCATTGGGCAGCGGGGTTTCATCGATGGGGGCACTGACGACGCTGAACGGCACACCGATCTGGGTCAGTAGTTCACGACGACGGGGCGAGCCGGAGGCCAAGTATAGTGGGTTCATGCAGACATCTCCCTGTCAGTCGCGGCGGCGCCGTCAATTGATATGCAAGCGTCGGCGCAGGTCGCGCAGGGCGAAGCTGATCCACGGCCAGAGCAAGGCACTGATCACCGCCGACCAGACCAGCGCCAGGGTGGGCAGGCGATTGCCGGTCAGCGCGCTGAGCCACAGCTGGATCAGCTGGGCGATGCCGAAGATCACCAGGATCACCAGGCTCTGCTGCCACATGGGGAACATGCGCAGGCGCTGCTGCAAGGACAGCACCAGGAAGGTGATGAGGGTGAGGATCAGCGCGTTCTGCCCCAGCAGGGTGCCGTACAGCACATCCTCGGCCAGGCCCAGCACGAACGCGGTGGTCATGCCGACCTTGTTCGGCACGGCGAGGGTCCAGAACGACACCAGCAAGGCCAGCCACATGGGCCGGAACACGTCCATGAACTGCGGCATGGGCGAGACGCTGAGCAGCAGGCCGATGGCGAAAGTCAGCCAGATGACCCAGCCGTTGTTGCGGCGTGATGCAGCCATCATTGCCTCCGGGTGTGAGCGGGTGCGGCAGCCGGCGTAGCAGGTGCGGCCGCCGGGGCTGCAGGCTGCGCAGCCGGGGCTACCGGGGCCGCAGGTGTGGCCGGCGCGGCAGGCGCCGGTGCAACGTGCTCGCCCGTCGTGGCCGGCTGGCCTGGGGCCGAGGCGCCCTTGCGGTCAGCCTCTTCCTGGGCGATGCCGGCATCGGTGGCGCGCTGCTCCGGGGTACGTCGGTCACTGAACACCAGCAGCATGTAGCGGCTGCGGTTGAGCGCGGCGGTGGGGATGGCGCGAACGATGGCGAACGGCTGGCCGGAATCGTGAATCACTTCGTTGACCGTGGCCACCGGGTAGCCGGCCGGGAAACGTTGCCCCATGCCGGAACTGACCAGCAGGTCGCCTTCCTTGATGTCGGCGGTATCGGCCACATGGCGCAGCTCCAGGCGCTCCGGGTTGCCGGTGCCGCTGGCGATGGCGCGCAGGCCATTGCGGTTGACCTGCACCGGGATGCTATGGGTGGTATCGGTCAGCAACAGTACCCGCGAGGTGTAGGGCATCAGCTCGACCACCTGGCCCATCAGGCCACGGGCATCAAGCACCGGTTGGCCCAGGAACACGCCATCACGCTCGCCCTTGTTGATCAGGATGCGGTGGGTGAACGGGTTGGGGTCGACACCGATCAGCTCGGCCACTTCGACCTTTTCATTGACCAGCGCCGAGGAGTTGAGCAACTCGCGCAGGCGCACGTTCTGCTCGGTCAGGGCTGCCAGCTTCTGCAGGCGCCCCTGCAACAGCAGGGCTTCGGTCTTGAGCTTTTCGTTTTCGGCGATCAGTTCGGTGCGGCTGCCGAACTGGCCGGCCACACCTTGCCACGCACGCTGCGGCAGGTCGGTGATCCAGTACGACTCCATGAGTACCAGGCCCATCTGGCTGCGCACCGGCTTGAGCACGTCGAAGCGCGCGTCGACAACCATCAACGCGACCGACATCACCACCAGGACGAGCAGGCGAACGCCCAGCGAAGGGCCCTTGGAGAAAAGCGGTTTAATGGGCCGTTCCTCGTGGACGACTCAGGAGGTCATTGGACATGGGACAACGCACCAGCCTGGTTGCGGGTTGACGGATACGGCGCCCCGAACGGGCGCCAGCCCAGCACATACAGGTAGCACTGTGCGTACTACCTGTAAACCGGGCGCTCGTGAACAGCGAGCGGGATCACTCGCTGGAGAGCAGGTCCATCGCGTGCTTGTCCATCATCTCCAGGGCGCGACCGCCGCCACGGGCGACACAGGTCAGCGGGTCTTCGGCGACGATCACCGGCAGGCCGGTTTCCTGGGCCAGCAGCTTGTCCAGGTCACGCAGCAGCGCGCCACCACCGGTCAGCACCAGGCCACGCTCGGCGATGTCCGAGGCCAGCTCGGGCGGCGATTGCTCCAGGGCGCTCTTGACCGCCTGGACGATGGTCGCCAGGGATTCCTGCAGCGCTTCGAGCACTTCGTTGGAGTTCAGGGTGAAGGCACGTGGTACGCCCTCGGCCAGGTTGCGGCCGCGCACGTCGACTTCGCGTACTTCGCCGCCCGGGTAGGCAGTACCGATTTCCTGCTTGATGCGCTCGGCGGTGGACTCGCCGATCAGGCTGCCGTAGTTGCGGCGCACGTAGGTGACGATGGCTTCGTCGAAGCGGTCGCCGCCAACGCGGACAGATTCGGCATAGACCACGCCGTTCAGGGAGATCAGCGCGATTTCAGTGGTACCACCACCGATATCGACGACCATCGAACCGCGGGCCTCTTCGACCGGCAGGCCGGCACCGATGGCGGCGGCCATCGGTTCTTCGATCAGGAACACTTCACGGGCACCGGCCCCCAGGGCCGACTCGCGAATGGCGCGGCGCTCTACCTGAGTCGACTTGCATGGCACGCAGATCAGCACGCGCGGGCTCGGCTGCAGGAAGCTGTTCTCATGCACCTTGTTGATAAAATATTGCAACATTTTTTCGCAGACGCTGAAGTCGGCGATGACGCCGTCCTTCATCGGACGAATGGCAGCAATGTTGCCAGGCGTACGGCCCAGCATGCGCTTGGCTTCGGTACCGACGGCGACGACGCTTTTCTGGTTGCCATGGGTACGGATGGCAACAACCGAGGGCTCATTCAGGACGATACCGCGCTCACGCACGTAAATAAGGGTGTTGGCAGTACCCAGGTCGATGGACAGATCGCTGGAAAACATGCCACGCAGTTTCTTGAACATGGGAAAGTGACCCTGGGGAAAGCGTGGGTAAAAAAGTGCGGCAAACTCTAACAATGGCAGGGATTTTGGGCAAGGAGCCAATATGTTAAATTGGCTGTTTTTCCGAGCACGCCAGCAGAATTTCGCGGCCGTTAGACCGCCAGAAAGCTGACATGTTCCTCACTCCGGAGCCAAATTCCGGTCTTTGTTTCCCCTGGAGATCCCCATGGCGCTTGAACGCTGCGACGTGGAAAAGATCGCCCATCTGGCCCGTCTGGGCCTGAATGATGGCGAACTGCCACGCATTACCGACGCACTGAACAGCATTCTCGGGCTGGTCGACCAGATGCAAGCGGTCGACACTACTGGCATCGAGCCACTGGCCCACCCCCTGGAGGCCAGCCAGCGTCTGCGTCCCGACCAGGTCACCGAGAGCAACCAGCGCGACGCCTACCAGGCCATCGCGCCATCGACCGAAAGCGGTCTGTACCTGGTTCCCAAAGTCATCGAGTAAGGGATAGAGCCTGCCATGCATCAATTGACCCTGGCCGAGATCGCCCGCGGACTCGCCGACAAGTCGTTTTCCTCCGAAGAGCTGACCGGCGCCCTGCTGGCGCGCATCAAGCAGCTCGACCCGCAAATCAACAGCTTCATCAGCGTCACCGAAGACCTGGCCCTGGGCCAGGCGCGTGCCGCCGACGCCCGTCGCGCCGCTGGCGAAACCGGCGCGCTGCTGGGTGCCCCGATCGCCCACAAGGACCTGTTCTGCACCAACGGCGTACGCACCAGCTGCGGCTCGAAGATGCTCGACAACTTCAAGGCGCCGTATGACGCCACCGTGGTTGCCAAGCTGGCCGATGCCGGCATGGTCACCCTGGGCAAGACCAACATGGACGAATTCGCCATGGGTTCGGCCAACGAATCCAGCTACTACGGCGCGGTGAAGAACCCCTGGAACCTCGAGCACGTCCCGGGCGGCTCGTCGGGCGGTTCGGCCGCGGCGGTGGCTGCGCGCCTGCTGCCGGCCACCACCGGCACCGACACCGGCGGCTCGATCCGCCAACCGGCGGCACTGACCAACCTCACCGGCCTCAAGCCGACCTACGGTCGCGTGTCGCGCTGGGGCATGATCGCCTACGCCTCCAGCCTCGACCAGGGTGGCCCGCTGGCCCGCACCGCCGAAGACTGCGCCCTGCTGCTGCAAGGCATGGCCGGCTTCGACGCCAAGGACTCCACCAGCATCGAAGAGCCGGTGCCGGACTACAGCGCCAACCTGAATGCTTCGCTGCAGGGCCTGCGCATCGGCCTGCCGAAGGAATACTTCGGGGCCGGCCTGGACCCACGCATTGCCGACCTGGTCCAGGCCAGCGTCAAGGAACTGGAAAAGCTCGGCGCGGTGGTCAAGGAAATCAGCCTGCCGAACATGCAGCACGCCATCCCGGCCTACTACGTGATCGCCCCCGCTGAAGCCTCGTCCAACCTGTCGCGTTTCGACGGCGTGCGCTTCGGCTACCGCTGCGAAAACCCGAAAGACCTCACCGACCTGTACAAGCGTTCCCGTGGCGAAGGCTTCGGCGTCGAAGTGCAGCGCCGCATCATGGTCGGCACCTACGCCCTGTCGGCTGGCTACTACGACGCCTACTACGTGAAGGCGCAACAGATCCGCCGCCTGATCAAGAACGACTTCATGGCAGCCTTCAACGACGTCGACCTGATCCTCGGCCCGACCACGCCAAACCCGGCCTGGAAGCTCGGCGCCAAGAGCAGCGACCCGGTCGCCGCCTACCTGGAAGACGTCTACACCATCACCGCCAACCTGGCGGGCCTGCCGGGCCTGTCGATGCCAGCCGGCTTCGTCGACGGCCTGCCGGTCGGCGTGCAACTGCTGGCGCCATACTTCCAGGAAGGCCGCCTGCTCAACGTCGCGCACCGCTACCAGCAAGTGACCGACTGGCACACCCGCGCCCCCAACGGCTTCTGAGGAATTCACACATGCAATGGGAAGTTGTGATCGGGCTGGAAATCCACACTCAGCTCGCCACCCAGTCGAAGATCTTCTCCGGCAGCGCCACCACCTTCGGTTCCGAGCCGAACACCCAGGCCAGCCTGGTTGACCTGGGCATGCCAGGCGTACTGCCGGTACTGAACCAGGAAGCCGTGCGCATGGCGTGCATGTTCGGCCTGGCCATCGATGCCGAGATCGGCAAGCGCAACGTGTTCGCACGCAAGAACTACTTCTACCCCGACCTGCCCAAGGGCTACCAGATCAGCCAGATGGACCTGCCGATCGTCGGCAAGGGCCACCTGGACATCGCCCTGGAAGACGGCACCATCAAGCGCATCGGGGTAACCCGCGCGCACCTGGAAGAAGACGCCGGCAAGAGCCTGCACGAAGACTTCAGCGGCTCCACCGGCATCGACCTGAACCGTGCCGGCACCCCGCTGCTGGAAATCGTTTCCGAGCCGGACATGCGCAGCGCCAAGGAAGCGGTGGCCTACGTCAAGGCGATCCACGCGCTGGTACGTTACCTGGGCATCTGCGACGGCAACATGGCCGAAGGCTCGCTGCGCTGCGACTGCAACGTGTCGATCCGCCCGAAAGGCCAGACCGAGTTCGGCACCCGCTGCGAGATCAAGAACGTCAACTCGTTCCGCTTCATCGAGCGCGCGATCAACAGCGAGATCCAGCGCCAGATCGACCTGATCGAGGACGGCGGCAAAGTGGTGCAGGAAACCCGCCTGTACGACCCGAACAAAGACGAGACCCGCTCCATGCGCAGCAAGGAGGAAGCCAACGACTACCGTTACTTCCCCGACCCGGACCTGCTGCCGGTGGTCATCGAGGACAGCTTCCTCGAAACCGTCCGTGCCGGCTTGCCGGAGCTGCCAACGCAGAAGGTCGAGCGCTTCCAGAGCCAGTACGGTCTGTCGGCCTACGACGCCAACGTGCTGGCATCCAGCCGCGAACAGGCGGACTACTTCGAGGAAGTGGTGAGAATCGGTGGCGACGCCAAGCTGGCTGCCAACTGGGTCATGGTCGAACTGGGCAGCCTGCTGAACAAGCTGGGCATCGAGATCGACCAGGCGCCGGTCAGCGCCGCGCAGCTGGGCGGCATGCTGTTGCGTATTCGCGACAACACCATCAGCGGCAAGATCGCCAAGACTGTGTTCGAGGCCATGGCTGCCGGTGAAGGCGATGCCGACAGCATCATCGAAAGCAAAGGCCTGAAGCAGGTCACCGATACCGGTGCGATCGACAAGATGCTCGACGAAATGCTGGCGGCCAACGCCGAGCAGGTCGAACAGTACCGCGCAGCCGACGAGGCCAAGCGTGGCAAGATGTTCGGCTTCTTCGTCGGCCAGGCGATGAAAGCCTCCAAAGGCAAGGCCAACCCGGGGCAAGTGAACCAATTGCTCAAGGCCAAGCTCGAAGGGTGATTGTTTTATCCCTGTAGTCCTGCGAGGGCTTCGCCCTCGTTCGCGGCTGAAGCCGCTCCCACAGGTACAGCGCTGCTCTCGACAGCGGTGATATCCCTGTGGGAGCGGCTTTAGCCGCGAATGGGCCATATCGGAGCATCTGAATTGCTAAAACGATCCCTGAGCACCCTCGCCCTCCTCTCCCTGCTGGCCGGCTGCGCCAGCCAGGACGTCGACGTCGACCCCGACGGCTACGACAAGACCGGCACCGCCTCCTATTACGGCGCGCGCCATCATGGCAAACGCACCGCCAGCGGCGAACCGTTCAACCAGCACGGCCTCACCGCCGCCCACCGTAGCCTGCCCTTCGGCACCCGGGTACGGGTGACCAACCTGGCCAATCAGCGCAGCGTCGTGGTACGTATCAACGACCGCGGCCCACATACCCGCGGCCGCCTGATCGATCTATCACGTGCCGCCGCAGAAAAAATCGGCATGATCCGTAGCGGAACCGCACGCGTGCGGGTACAAGGGCTTAGCAACTGACGCGACAGGAGTCCGACCATTTTCGACCTCGCCACCCTTCCCACCTTCAGCCTCCTGCAACTGGGTATCGCCCTGCTGTTGCTGGCCGGCGGTGCCGAACTGCTGGTGCGCGCAGCCCTGCGCCTGGCCCAGCGCCTGCACGTACGCCCGCTGATCATCGGCCTGAGCCTGGTGGCCTTCGGCAGCACCGCTCCACAAATGACCGTGAGCCTGCAGGCTGCCTACCAGGGCGTGCCGGATGTGGCGGTGGGCAGCGTAATCGGCAGCAATATCTTCAACGTACTGGTCATTCTCGGCCTGGCCGCCCTGATCATCCCGCTGCGCGTGTCGCGGCAACTGGTACGCCTGGACATTCCACTGATGATCGTCGCCAGCGCCCTGGTCTACGCGTTATCCGCCAACGGCCACCTGGGCCGGGTCGAAGGCGTGTTGCTGCTGATCGGCCTGGCCGGCTACCTGGCGATACTCTGGCACCAGTCGCGCCACTACGCACGCACCTACCCCGCTCCGGCCGCCGTCACAAACGGCGCCGGGCGCTTCTGGTCGGGCACGCTGCTGCAGGTGCTGGCCGGCCTGGGCCTGTTGAGCCTGGCGGGCCATTTGTTGCTAGAGGCCGCCGTAGAAGTGGCCACCGACCTGGGCCTGTCCGAGCGCATCATCGGCCTGACCGTCGTTGCCATCTGCACCTCCCTGCCGGAACTGGCCGCCGCGCTGATCGCCGCCCTGCGCGGCGAACGGGAAATCGCCGTAGGCACAGTGATCGGCAGCAACCTGTTCAACCTGCTGGCCGTGCTGGGCCTGACCGCAGTGGTCACCCCCGAGCCACTGTCGATCTCGCCCAACGCCCTGGCCTTCGACCTGCCGGTGATGCTCGGTGTTGCCGCGCTGAGCCTGCCGGTGTTCTATTCCGGCTACCGCATCACCCGCGCCGAAGGCCTGGTGTTCCTCTGCCTGTACCTGGCCTATGGGCTGCACGTCGCGGCGTTTACCATGGGCATGCCACTGGCCGGCCGCCTGGAGCGGTTGATGCTGTTCTACGTACTGCCGGTGCTCGCCATGGTGTTGCTGTACACCACCATACGAGCCTGGCGCCGCCAACACTAAGGAAAACAACATGGCTGATAGCAAGAAAACCGGCGAACAGATTCGGCGCCAGGTGATGGGCGATGTGTTCGTCGACCGCGCCTTGGGCAATGCCACCGACTTTACCCAGCCACTGCAGGACTTCGTCAACGAACATGCCTGGGGCAGCGTGTGGGCTCGCGACGGGCTGCCGTTGAAAACCCGCAGCCTGATTACCCTGGCCACGCTGACGGCACTCAAGTGCCCGCAGGAACTCAAGGGGCATGTGCGTGGGGCGTTGAACAATGGCTGTACGGTGGAGGAAATTCGCGAAGCGCTGCTGCATTGCGCGGTGTATGCGGGGGTGCCGGCGGCAATCGATGCTTTCCGTGCAGCGCAGGAAGTGATCGACAGTTATCAATAGGTAGCCTGTACCGGCCTCTTCGCGGGTAAACCCGCTCCCACAGGTACCGCACAGCTTTCGGAGCCTGTGGGGTCGCTGTGGGAGCGGGTTTACCCGCGAAGAGGTCGGTACTGGTACTTACCTGGCCTGGCGAGCCTTCTTCATCTTGAAGGCCACCCACAGCACCAGGATCCACCCCGGGATCAGCATCACGGAAATGCGAATCGGCGGGGTCAGGTACATCACCACCAGGATCAGCACGATGAATGCCAGGCACAGGTAGTTGGTAACCGGGTGCCCCCAGCTCTTGTAGAACGGGTTAATCCCGGCCGCCAGCTTGGCCTTGCGGAACTTCAGGTGGGTAATGCTGATGCTCGCCCAGTTGATCACCAGCGCCGACACCGCCAGGGCCATCAGCAAACCAAAGGCTTCACCCGGCATCAGGTAGTTGATCAGCACGCACAGCCCGGTGGCGAAAGCAGACACGCCCAGCGCGGTCAGCGGCACACCGCTACGGCTTACCTTCAGCAACTGACGCGGTGCATCGCCCTGGCTGGCCAGGCCGAACAGCATGCGGCTGTTGGCGTACACGCAGCTGTTGTACACCGACAGCGCGGCCGTCAGCACCACGATATTGAGGATGGTTGCCACCAGGTCACTGTCCAGCTCGTGGAAGATCATCACGAACGGGCTGCCACCCTGCACCACCTTCTGCCACGGGTACAGCGACAGCAGCACTGCCAGGGCACCGATATAGAAGATGAGGATGCGGTACACCACCTGGTTGGTGGCCTTGGGGATGCTCTGGCGCGGGTTGTCGGCCTCGGCAGCGGTGATACCCACCAGCTCCAGGCCACCGAACGAGAACATGATCACCGCCAGCGCCATCACCAGGCCGGTGACACCGTTGGGGAAGAAGCCGCCGTATTGCCAGAGGTTAGCCACGCTGGCGTCCGGGCCACCATGGCCGCTGGTCAGCAACCAGGCGCCGAAGCCGATCATGCTGACGATGGCCACCACCTTGACCAGGGCGAACCAGAACTCCATCTCGCCGTAGACCTTCACCTGGGTCAGGTTGATCAGGTTGATCACCACGAAGAAGATCGCCGCCGTGGCCCAGGTGGGGAAGCCGGGCCACCAGTACTGCACGTAGATGCCCACCGCCGTCAGCTCGGCCATGCCGACCAGCACGTACACCACCCAGTAGTTCCAGCCCGAGACGAAGCCGGCGAACTCGCTCCAGTACTGGTGGGCGAAGTGGCTGAAGCTGCCAGCCACCGGCTCTTCCACCACCATTTCGCCGAGCTGGCGCATGATCAGGAAAGCCATCAGGCCGGCAATGGCATAGCCCAGCAGCACGGAGGGGCCGGCCAGCTGGATGGTCTGGGCGATACCCAGGAACAACCCGGTACCGATGGCCCCGCCCAGCGCGATCAGCTGGATATGGCGATTCTTCAGCCCGCGCTGTAACCGCTCGGGCGTGCTCTGGTCTTGCATGAAGTGTCCTTTAGCTCAGTGAGGCTGTGTTTTTTGTGTTGTTTGCAGTCAAGGATCTAGATCCATCCGCCCCACTGCAAGATGAAAATACTAATGTTGGTGGTGATCGCCGCCATTAGCGTGGTAATCACGATGATCGACGCCGCCAGCTCATGGTTGCCCTTGGCCGCCCGCGCCATGACGTAGCTGGCCGCTGCGGTCGGGCTGCCGATATACAGGAACAGGATGCCCAGCTCGGCCCCACGGAAGCCGCATAGCCAGGCGCCGAGGGTGCCTAACAGCGGGAGCCAGACCACCTTCACCAGGCTGGCGTCGATGGCCAGCCTGCCGCTGGTGCGCAGCGCCGCCAGCGACAGCGTGCCGCCGATGCAGATCAGCGCCAGCGGCAGGGTCATCTGCGCCAGGTAGTCGCCCGAGGTCAGCAGCCAGTTGGGCAGCGGCACCTGGCCGTAGGCCATGGGCGTGGCCACCAGCACACTGATGATCAGCGGGTTGCTGAAAATGCTCTTGCAGATGCTCCACGGGTCGGACTTAAGGTCCGGGCTGTACACCGCCAGCACCACTGCCGACAGCGAGTTGTACAGAAGGATGACCAGGCCGGCGAGCACCGCCCCCAGGGAGATGCCGTAGTCGCCGTACAGGCTGGCGGCCAGCGCCAGGCCGATCACACCGTTGTTGCCGCGAAATGCGCCCTGGGTATAGATGCCCCGGTCTGCCCGCGGGCTGCGCCAGATGGCCAGGCCCCAGGCAATGGCGAAACCGACCAGGGTGGCGACGATGAAATAGAGGAGGACGCCGGGTTTGACCGCCGTGGCCAGGTCGGCGTGGTAGATGCCGAGGAACAGCAGCGCCGGCATGCACACGTTGAACACCAGCTGCGAGGCGACGCGGTTGAAATTGTCATCGATCAGGCGGATACGTTTGAGCAGCATGCCCATGAACAGCATGGCGAAGACCGGGGCCGTGATGTTCAGTGTCTGGATAAGAAGGGCGAGCATGCGCAAGCGATCCTGGAGGGGGTTGCCGTTAGGGGGCTAATGATACGCCAACGGCCGGGACTTGCGGGGATCGCGGGGTGATAAAGAGAAGTTTCTGTCAGTTGCGGCCCTTTCGCGGGTAAACCCGCTCCCACAGGTACTGCACAGGTCTTGAGGCTTGTGAAATACCTGTGGGAGCACAGGTACTGCACAAGTCTTGAGGCTTGTGAAATACCTGTGGGAGCGGGTTTACCCGCGAAGAGGCCAGTACTGTCAGTACTGAATCAGCGCCGGACCGGGCGCTTCTGCAGTTTGCGCTGCAAGGTCCGTCGGTGCATGCCCAGCGCCCGCGCGGTGGCCGAGATATTGCCCTCGTGTTCGTTCAGCACGCGCTGGATGTGCTCCCACTGCAGGCGGTCGACCGACATCGGGTTTTCCGGCACCAGGGTGTCCAGGTCGGTGTGCTCCGACAGCAGCGCCGCCAGCACGTCATCGGCATCGGCCGGCTTGCACAGGTAGTTGCAGGCCCCGCGCTTGACCGCCTCCACCGCAGTGGCAATGCTCGAGTAACCGGTCAGGATCACCACGCGCATTTCCGGGTCCAGCTCCAGCAGCTTGGGCAGTAGCACCAGCCCGGAGTCGCCGTCCATCTTCAGGTCCAGTGTGGCGTAGTCCGGCAGGTCCTGCTGGGCCAGGATCAACCCTTCCTCGGCAGAGCTGGCAGTGCTCACGCGGAAACCGCGGCGGCTCATGGCACGGGCCATGACCCGGGTGAAGGTGGCATCGTCATCCACCAGCAACAGGTGCGGCAGCTCTTCGCCTTCGACCTGGTTTTCTTCGCTCATCATTCATCTCCTCGCTTGCCATAGGGCAGGCGCAGTTCGGTCAGGGTGCCACCCTGTTCATGACTATAGAGTTTCACCGAACCGCCCGCACGGGTCACGCTGGCCTTGCTCAAGAACAGGCCCAGGCCGAAGCCTTTGCCTTTGGTGGTAATGAAGGGTTTGCCGATGGCTTCGGCGATGGCCGGCGGCACGCCGGGGCCATGGTCGCGGATGCTGATGACGATGTCATGGGTGTCCCAGTCCAGGCGCACTTCAAGGTCATCGGGGCAGGCATCGGCGGCATTGTTCAACAGGTTCAGCAGTGCCTGGGTCAGGTCCGGCGGCGGCGTCAGGCGCGGCACCTGGCCATCGCGCAGGCGCTGGAAGCGGTAGCTGGCTTCCGGGCGCATCAGGTGCCAGCGGTTGAGCGCTTCGTCCAGCCAGGCCGTCACGTCCTGCTCCACAACGGCCAGGCGGCGGTTGGCTTCGGCGGCGCGTACCAGCTGCTGCAGGGTTTCCTTGCACAGCTTCACCTGGTCCTGAAGGATCTGCAGGTCTTCCTGCAGCAGCGGGTCGGCGTGGTCCTGGCGCATTTCGTTCAGCAGCACGCTCATGGTCGCCAACGGTGTACCCAGCTCATGGGCGGCACCGGCGGCCTGGGTGGCCACGGCCAGCAGTTGCTCGTCGCGCAGGCTCTCTTCACGCCGCTCGGAACGCAGCTGCTCCTGGCGGCGCAGCTCTTCGGCCATGCGTGCGGCAAAGAAGGTAATCACTGCAGCGGCCAAGGCAATACTCAGCCACATGCCGTACACCTGCATCTTGTCCCGCGCCATCGGCAGGCCTTCGAGGGGGTAGAACTGCACCAGCAGCAGGCTGTAGGCGGTCAGGGCAATGCCGGAAAGGATCAGCGAATACAGCCACGGCAAGGTAACTGCGGCAATCGCCAGCGGCACCAGGTAATACGACACGAACGGGTTGGTCGAGCCGCCGGAGTAATACAGCAAGGCACTGTGGATCAGCAGGTCGCAGGCCAGTTGCAGGGCATACTCCAGTTCGGTGACCGGCAACGACAGGCGCAGGCGCAGGGCCGTGAAGGCACACAGCAACGAAGACAAGGCCAGGGTGCCGGCCAGTGACAGCCAGGGCAAGGGCAGCAGTTCGGTCCAGTAGGCGACGCCCACGGAGCCGGCCTGGGCAGCCAGGACCAGGACCCGAATGATGGTCAGGCGCCAGAGATTCTGACGGGTAGCGGACAGCGGTTGTACGGCGGCGAGCATGAGCTCTCCTGATGAGTGCTCCAGAAAATCGGCTGGAGTATACCGAAGCCGGGCGCCTCGCTGCAGCGATGCGGCAAAGCGCCACACTTTGTCACAGGTTGATGATGGCACTTTTGAACCCACTACACTGTTGCCGGTCTGATGGGCCATGCGTGGAATGGATGACCAGAACCCACGCCTTATATTGCCAAGGAGTATCACATGCAAATCCCACGTCGCGGCACCGCCCTGATCCTGTCCTGCGGCCTGCTCGCCAGCCTGCCGGCGCTGGCTGCCGATGAGCCGCGTTACAACCAGGTCTCGCTGCGCGCCGAAGTCAGCAAGGAAGTGGCACGCGACCTGATGGTCGTGACCCTGTACAGCGAAGCGCAGAACACCGACCCGGGCAAGCTCGCCAAGCAGATCACCGAAACCATGAACAAGGCCGTACAGCAGTCGCGCCAGGTCAAGGACGTGAAGATCAGCCAGGGCAGCCGCAACAGCTACCCGGTGTATGACAGCAAGGGCCAGAAGATTACCGGCTGGCGCGAGCGTGCCGAGCTGCGCCTGGAAAGCGCCAACTTCCCGGCCCTGTCGCAGCTGACCGCCGACCTGCTGCAAGAGCTGAAAATGGGTGGCATGGACTTCTCCATCGCCCCGGCCACGCGCAAGGCCAGCGAGGATGCACTGCTCAAGGATGCGGTGGATGCCTTCAAGGCGCGCGCGCAGTTGGCTACCGAGGCGCTGGGTGGCAAGGGTTACAAAGTGGTCAGCCTGAACCTCAACAGCAGCGGTTACCCACGCCCGTACCTGCGCAGTGCGCCGATGGCGATGAAGGCCATGGGGGCTGATGAGTCGGCACCGGCGCCGGATATCGAGGCCGGGACCAGTGAAGTGAGCATGAATGCCGATGGCCTGATTGAAGTGCAGATGCCTTAACAGATCCACGAAATACCTGTGGGAGCGGGCGAGCCCGCGAAAAAGACACCGCGGTGGATGGCACGGGCTTCGCCCGTGTTCGCGGGCAAGCCCGCTCCCACAGGGATCGCGTCAAATTCAGGGTTTCAGAGCTTTCCTACGCACTAAAAAGGTGCTTCCTACAACTTCCCTCGCCCAGAAACATCCCGCAAAAAGCCATCATTTTGCCCGCGCAAACGTTTAACTTCGCTGAAAGTTATACCAATGCGACATCCATGTACGCCCGTACCACTTTTCTGACGCCAATCATCCGTCCCCATATTGCATTGGGAACGCCCCCTGCATAAGTATCCGCAGGTCGGCTCACGAGGCCACCTCAATCGAAAAATGACAAAAATGAGGCCACCATGCTCAAACACGCAGTCCTTCCGTTCCTGCTAGGTGCAGGCTTGCTCTCTGGCGCACCATCGGCCCTCGCCGCATCGAACCTGGTGTTCTGCTCCGAAGGCAGCCCGGCCGGCTTCGACCCGGGGCAATACACCACAGGGACTGACTTTGACGCCTCGGCCGAGACCGTGTTCAACCGCCTGACCCAGTTCGAACGTGGCGGCACTGCCGTCATCCCGGGGCTGGCGACCAAATGGGAAGTGTCGGATGACGGCAAGACCTACACCTTCCACCTGCGCGAAGGGGTCAAGTTCCACACCACCGACTACTTCAAGCCCACCCGCACCTTCAACGCCGACGATGTGCTGTTCACTTTCAACCGCATGCTCGACAAGGACCACCCGTTCCGCAAGGCCTACCCCACCGAGTTCCCGTACTTCACCGACATGGGCATGGACAAGAACATCGCCAGGCTGGAGAAGCTCGACGAGCACACGGTGAGGTTCACCCTCAACGAAGTCGACGCCGCATTCATCCAGAACCTGGCCATGAGCTTCGCCTCGATCCAGTCCGCCGAATACGCCGACCAGTTGCTCAAGGACGGCAAGGCCGCCGACATCAACCAGAAGCCGATCGGCACCGGCCCGTTCGTGTTCAGCAAGTATCAGAAGGACGCGCAGATCCGCTTCAAGGGCAACAAGGACTACTGGCAACCCGACGACGTGAAGATCGACAACCTGATCTTCGCCATCACCACCGACGCCTCGGTGCGCATGCAGAAGCTGAAGAAGAACGAGTGCCAGGTCACCCTGTTCCCGCGTCCGGCCGACATCCAGCCGCTAAAGCAGGACCCCAAGCTGCAGATGCCTGACCAGGCCGGCTTCAACCTCGGCTACATCGCCTACAACGTGATGGACAAGATCAAGGGCAGCAACGAGGCCAACCCGCTGGCCCAGCTGAAAGTCCGCCAGGCGCTGGACATGGCCGTGGACAAGAAAAAGATCATCGAGTCGGTCTACCAGGGCGCCGGCCAGCTGGCGGTCAACGCCATGCCGCCGACCCAGTGGTCCTACGACGACAGTATCAAGGACGCGCCATTCGACCCCGAAAAGGCCAAACAGCTGCTCAAGGAAGCCGGCATCAAGGAAGGCACCGAAATCACCCTGTGGGCCATGCCGGTGCAACGCCCGTACAACCCCAATGCCAAGCTGATGGCCGAGATGCTGCAATCCGACTGGGCCAAGGTCGGCATCAAGGCAAAGATCGTCAGCTATGAATGGGGCGAGTACATCAAGCGCTCCAAGGGCGGCGAACAGGGCGCCATGCTGATCGGCTGGAGCGGTGACAACGGTGACCCGGACAACTGGCTGGGCACCCTGTACGGCTGCGATGCCATGAGCGGCAACAACTTCTCCAAGTGGTGCTACAAGCCCTACGACGACCTGATCAAGCAGGCCAAGGCCACCTCCGACCAGGCCAAGCGCACCGAGCTGTATCAAAAGGCGCAGCACATCCTCAAGGAGCAGGTGCCGATAACCCCGATCGCCCACTCCACCGTGTACCAGCCCATGAGCGTCAAGGTGAAGGACTACAAGATCAGCCCGTTCGGCCTGAACTCCTTCTACGGCGTCAGCGTGGACAAATAGCCTAGCTACGGCACCCGCTAAACGGCGGGTGCCCGCCAACCTCGCCACCTCTTCATGTCGTCCCGCCGCTACCCGCAGCGGGGTCGGCGAACTGTTGCCGCCATTCGTACCCCGAGGCGGCGCAAACAGCCGTAACAGGACTTGCCATGCGCCATACCACCCGCCTTTCCGCCCTGCTGGCCCTGGGCCTGATCAGCCGATCGCCGGCCCTGCTGGCCAACAACCTGGTGTTCTGCTCCGAAGGCAGCCCCGCCGGCTTCGACACCGCGCAGTACACCAGCGCCACCGACAACGACGCCGCCGAACCGATCTACAACCGCCTGGTCGAGTTCGAGCGCGGCGGCACCGCCGTGCACCCTGCCCTGGCGACCCGCTGGCAGGTGTCCGACGATGGCCTGCGCTACACCTTCCACCTGCGCGAAGGGGTGAAGTTCCACAGCAACAAGGCCTTTACGCCGAGCCGCGACTTCAACGCCGACGATGTGCTGTTCACCTTCAACCGCATGCTCGACAAGAACCACCCGTTCCGCCAGGCCTACCCGACCGAGTTCCCCTATTTCATCAGCATGGGCCTGGACAAGAACATCGCCCGTGTCGAGAAAGCCGATCCACTGACCGTGATCTTTACCCTGAACAAGGTCGATGCCGCGTTCATCCAGAACCTGGCCATGAGCTTCGCTTCCATCCTCTCTGCCGAATACGCCGAACAGCTGATGGCCAGCGGGCGCCCCAGCGACATCAACCAGCAACCGATCGGCACCGGGCCGTTCGTGTTCCAGCGTTATCAAAAGGATTCGCAGATCCGCTACAAGGGCAACAAGGCCTATTGGGCACCCCAGGAGGTGAAGATCGACAACCTGGTGTTCTCGATCAACATCGACCCTTCGGTGCGCATCCAGAAGCTGCGCCGCAACGAGTGCCAGGTCACCCTGCACCCGCGTCCCGCCGACCTGCCGGCGCTCAAGGCCGACAGCAAGCTGCAGGTGCAGCAGCAGCCGGGCTTCAACCTCGGCTACATCGCCTACAACACCCAACACCCACCGTTCGACCGCCTGGAAGTGCGCCAGGCGATGGACATGGCGGTGAACAAGCAGGCGATCATCCAGGCCGTGTACCAGGACTCCGGCCAGTTGGCAGTCAACGCCATGCCGCCGACCCAGTGGTCCTATGACGACAGCCTCAAGGACGCGCCCTTCGACCCGGAAAAGGCCAAGCAGCTACTGCAGCAGGCCGGGGTCAAGCCGGGTACCGAGATCACCCTGTGGGCCATGCCGGTGCAGCGCCCGTACAACCCCAACGCCAAGCTGATGGCGGAAATGCTCCAGGCCGACTGGAGCAAGCTCGGCTTCAAGGTGCGCATTGTCAGCTACGAATGGGGCGAGTACCTCAAGCGCATGAAAAGCGGCGAGCACGATATCGCCCTGATCGGCTGGACCGGGGACAACGGCGACCCGGACAACTGGCTGGGCACCCTCTACAACTGCGATGCCATCGGCAGCAACAACTACTCGCTATGGTGCGACCCGCAGTACGACAGCCTGGTCAAGCAGGCCAAGCAGGTCACCGACCGCGCGCAGCGCACCGCCCTGTACCAGCAGGCCCAGCAGCGGCTCAAGCAACAGGTGCCGATTACCCCGGTGGCGCACTCCACGGTCAACCAACCGCTCAGCGTCAAGGTTTCCGGGTTCAAGGTCAGCCCGTTCGGGCGCAATGATTTTTCCGGTGTGAGTGTCGACTGATCTTTAACCCTCAAGGGCCTCTTCGCGGGTAAACCCGCTCCCACAGGTACGGCGCACATGCCGAAACCTGTGGTGCCCCTGTGGGAGCAGGTTTACCCGCGAAAGGGCCAACACAACACCCCGATTCAGCCCGGCAACCCCGGGCAACCCTGGCAACACCGCAGCAATCACCCGGCCCACAAGGCCGGCAATAACTAGAAAAGAAAGGGAGCTTTAACCTTGAGAGTATTCACCTTGACCGCACTGGCATTATCCATCAGTGCCTTATCCACCGTGGCCCAGGCCGACCCGCAAAGCCAGGACTACATCCCCATTACCCTCAAAGGCAGCAGCGAGCAGGAGCAGGCCAGTGGCTTCATCGACGGCCAGAGCCTGTCCGGCAGCACCCGTAACTGGTACGCCCGCGAACGCGCCGCACGCGCCCCGCTGTGGAAGTACTACAAGAGCGACGGCACCCGCCACGACACCCACAGCCGCGAGAACTGGGTGCAGGGCACCATCCTCAACTACAGTTCTGGCTTCACCCAGGGCACCGTCGGTTTCGCCGTCGAAGCCGCCGGCTACAACGCCATCGCCCTGCAGCAGAGCCGCGAAGCCGTCGCCGGCCCCAACAACCGCACCCTGACCCACAGCGACGGCGACCCGATCGGCCAGTGGAGCAAGATGGGCCTGGCCAACGTCAAGGCGCGGGTGTCCAACACCACCCTCACCGTCGGCCGCCAGTCGGTGGACACACCGATGATCGCCTACATTGGTAACCGCGCCCTGCCGTCGAGCTTCCAGGGCGCGTTCCTGCACAGTGCCGAATTCGACAACCTGAGCTTCGACCTGGGCACCTTCGACCGCGTCTCGCCGCGTACCGAACAGAGCCTCAGCAAGTTCCGCAGCGAGTACAGTGCCACCGGCGTGGAAACCGACCGCGCCAGCACCGCCGGTATCAACTACCAGCCGTTCAAGAGCCTGAGCACCAGCCTGTACGCCACCAAGGTCGACGACTTCTGGAACCAGTACTACTTCGGCGCCAACCACGTGCTCGGCGATAGCGCTGTACTCAGCCTGAGCACTGGCCTGAACTACTACAAGACCGTCGACGCCGGCAGCAAGAAGATGGGCGAGATCGACAACGACACCTACAGCCTGTCGCTCGGTCTGACCCACCAGGCCCATACCCTCAGCGCCTCCTGGCAGCAGGTCAACGGCAACGAGTACTTCGACTACCTGCACGAAACCAACGGCATCTACCTGGCCAACTCGCTGCTGTCGGACTTCAACGGCCCCAACGAGAAGTCGCTGCAGATCTCCTACGTGCTGAACATGGCGCCGTACGGCGTGCCGGGCCTGAAGTTCAACCTGTACAACGCCCGCGGCTGGGGCATCGACGGTACCCATTACCGCGGCACCGCCTACGACGTGAACGGCCTGGATGGCGAAACCCACTACGAGTGGGGCATCGGCACCAGCTACGCGGTGCAGAGCGGGCCACTGAAAGACACCAGCATCCGCGCCACCTACACCGCGCACCGCGCCAGCAAGGCCCAGGGCGATGGCAGCCTGGATGAGTTCCGGGTGGTGACCACCATTCCATTCAACATTCTCTGACGGCCGGCGCCACGGCCCGCTTCGTTGCGGGCCGTGGCGGCTACGCTGGAATCAATGCAAGCAGGGAGTTTCAACCCATGCAGAAAGCTTTCATGAAATCGCTGCCGCTGCGCCTAGCCCTGGCAGCGCTGGTCCTGGGCAGCGCCACGCAACTGGCGGCCAAACCGCTGGTGGTGTGCACCGAAGCCAGCCCGGAAGGGTTCGACATCGTCCAGTACACCACTGCGGTTACCGCCGATGCCTCGGCCGAGACGGTATTCAACCGCCTGGTCGACTTCAAGCCCGGTACCACCGAAGTCCAGCCGGCCTTGGCCGAGCGCTGGGACATTTCAGCAGACGGCCTGACCTACACCTTCCACCTGCGCCAGGGCGTGAAGTTCCACACTACCGACTACTTCAAGCCCACCCGCGACTTCAACGCCGATGACGTCCTGTGGAGCCTCAATCGCCAGCTCGATCCGAACCATCCATGGCATGACAAGACCAGCGTCGGGTACCCGTACTTCGAGAGCATGGGCTTCAAGGACCTGCTCAAGTCGGTCAGCAAAGCCGACGAGCACACCGTGGTGATTACCCTTAACCGACCGGAAGCGCCATTCCTGCGCGACATGGCCATGGGCTTCACCTCGATCTACTCCGCCGAGTACGGCGACCAGCTGCTCAAGGCCGGCAAGGCTGCCGAGTTGAACAGCAAGCCAATCGGCACCGGCCCGTTCATCTTCCAGCGTTACAACAAGGATGCCCAGGTTCGCTTCAAGCCTAACCCGGACTATTTCCGCGGCAAGCCGCCTGCCGATGCGCTGGTCTTCGCTATCGCTACCGACAGCAACGTGCGCCTGCAGAAACTGCGCGCCAACGAATGCCAGGTGGCACTCTATCCCAAGCCCGATGATGTACCGTCGATCAAGCAGGACCCGAAACTCAAGGTCGAGGAGATCGAGGCCTTGGTCACCGGTTACATCTCGATGAACACCGAACACAAATACCTGAGCGACGTTCGCGTGCGCAAAGCCATCAACATGGCCTTCGACCGCCAGACCCATGTCGACCAATTGTTCGGCAAAGGCAATGCACTGGTCGGCGTGAATCCGTACCCGCCGACCATGATCGGCTACAACAACGAGAACAGAAACCCGCCCCGCGACCTGGCCAAGGCGCGCGATCTGCTCAAGCAGGCGGGCGTGCCCGAAGGTACGGTAATCACCCTGTTCACGCGCAACGGCGGCGGCCCGACCAACCCCAACCCGCGTTTGTCTGCCGAGATGCTGCAGGCCGACCTCAAACAGATCGGCCTGAAGCTGGACATCCGCGTGATGGAGTGGGCCGAAATGCTGCGCCGGGCCAAGAAAGGCGAGGCCGACCTGGTGTCCACCGGCTGGGCCGGCGACAACGGCGACCCGGACAACTTCCTCAGCCCGCTGCTCAGTTGCGATGCCGCCAAAAGCGGCGAGAACTATGCGCGCTGGTGCAACCCTAAGTTCCAGGAGTTGATCAGCCGCGCCCGCGAAGTGATCGACAACGACGAGCGTGCAAGGCTCTATAACGAGGCATTGAAAGTGTACGATGACGACCAACCCTGGATCAGCATGGCCCATCCAAAGATGTTCACCGCCATGCGTGACAACGTGGAGGGCTACGTGATCAACCCTCTGACCAACAACAACTTCGCCACCACCAAGGTGAAGTAGAACAACAACGACCGCCGGCAACCCACACGGGAACCGGCGGCACCACCGTAGCGGGCTGATCGCCCCACGGCCTGATGAGGTAACCCCGACAATGTTGAGCTTTATTGCCCGGCGCCTTGGCCTGCTGATACCGACCTTTTTCGGTATCACCTTGCTGACCTTCGCGCTCATACGCCTGATCCCCGGTGACCCGGTGGAAGTGATGATGGGCGAGCGCAGGGTCGACCCCGAAATGCATGCCCAGGCCATGGAGCGCCTGGGCCTGAACAAGCCGCTGCCGGTCCAGTACCTGGACTACGTCGGCAAGCTGGCCCAGGGTGACCTCGGTGAATCGCTGCGCACCCGCGAGAGCGTGTGGAGCGAGTTCCTCACCCTGTTCCCGGCCACCCTCGAACTGGCCTTCGCCGCCCTGCTGTTCGCCGGCATCGTCGGCCTGCTGGCCGGGGTGATCGCCGCGCTCAAGCGCGGTTCGCTGTTCGACCACGGGGTGATGGGCATTTCCCTGGCGGGTTACTCGATGCCGATCTTCTGGTGGGGCCTGATCCTGATCATGTTCTTCTCGGTAAGCCTGGGCTGGACCCCGGTATCCGGGCGCATCGACCTGCTCTACGACATCGAGCCGAAGACCGGCTTCATGCTCATCGATACCCTGCTCAGCGACGAGGAAGGCGCGTTCAAGGACGCGGTGATGCACCTGATCCTGCCGGCCATCGTGCTCGGCACCATCCCGCTGGCGGTGATTGCCCGCATGACCCGCTCGTCGATGCTCGAAGTGTTGCGCGAGGACTACATCCGCACCGCCCGCGCCAAAGGCCTGTCACCGGCCCGCGTGGTGTTCGTGCACGGCCTGCGCAACGCGCTGATCCCGGTACTGACCGTGTTCGGCCTGCAGGTCGGCACGTTGCTGGCCGGTGCAGTGCTGACCGAAACCATCTTTTCCTGGCCGGGCATCGGCAAGTGGCTGATCGAAGCCATCGGTGCCCGTGACTACCCCGTGGTCCAGAACGGCATCCTGTTGATCGCCTGCCTGGTGATCCTGGTCAACTTCGTGGTGGATATCCTCTACGGCCTGGCCAACCCACGCATCCGTCATCAGCGCTGAGGCCCTCGCCATGACTAGCCCGATTCCGAAATCCGTCACGCCGGCCAGCCCGGTGGACCAGAGCCTGCTCTACCCCTCGCCGTACAAAGAATTCTGGCAAGCCTTCGCGCGCAACAAAGGCGCGGTGATGGGCCTGGCCTTCATGTGCCTGGTGGTGTTCTGCGCGCTGTTCGCGCCGTGGGTCGCCCCGCACGACCCGAGCGAGCAGTACCGCGACTTCCTGCTGACCCCGCCGGTGTGGCTCGAAGGCGGCAGCTGGCAGTTCATCCTCGGCACCGACGAGCTGGGCCGCGACCTGCTTTCGCGGCTGATCCAGGGCGCGCGGCTGTCGCTGCTGATCGGCCTGTCGTCGGTAGTGATGTCGTTGATCCCGGGCATCCTGCTCGGCCTGCTGGCTGGTTTCTTCCCGCAACTGCTCGGCCCGTCGATCATGCGCCTGATGGACGTGATGCTGGCGCTGCCCTCGCTGCTGCTGGCGGTGGCCATCGTCGCCATCCTCGGCCCAGGCCTGATCAACACCGTGATCGCCATCGCCATCGTATCGTTGCCATCCTATGTGCGCCTGACCCGCGCCGCCGTGATGGGCGAGCTGAACCGCGATTACGTCACCGCCGCACGCCTGGCCGGTGCCGGGCTGCCACGGCTGATGTTCGTCACCGTGCTGCCCAACTGCATGGCACCGCTGATCGTGCAGGCCACCCTCAGCTTCTCCTCGGCCATCCTCGACGCTGCCGCCCTGGGCTTCCTCGGCCTTGGCGTGCAGCCGCCGACCCCGGAGTGGGGCACCATGCTGGCTTCGGCCCGTGACTACATCGAGCGCGCCTGGTGGGTGGTGAGCCTGCCCGGCCTGACCATTCTGCTCAGTGTGCTGGCAATCAACCTGATGGGCGACGGCCTGCGCGATGCGCTGGACCCGAAACTCAAGAACGCCGCCTGAGGAGAACGCCATGTCACTGTTGCAGATCAACAACCTGAACGTGCGCTTCGGCGACGCCACTGCGGTACCGGTGGTCGATGGCCTGGACCTGACGGTGGAGGCCGGCGAGATCCTGGCCATCGTCGGCGAATCGGGCTCCGGCAAGTCCGTGACCATGATGGCCCTGATGGGCCTGATCGATGCCCCGGGGCGCATCACTGCCGACGCGCTCAACTTCGACGGCACCGACATGCTCAAGCTCAGCGGCCGCCAGCGACGCAAGGTGGTGGGCAAGGACATCGCCATGGTCTTCCAGGACCCGATGACCGCGCTCAACCCCAGCTACACCGTGGGCTACCAGATCGAGGAAGTGCTGCGCCAGCACCTGGGCCTGAAGGGCAAGGCCGCGCGCCAGCGTGCCCTGGAGCTGCTGAAAAAGGTCGAGATCCCGGCGGCCGAAAGCCGCCTGGACGCCTACCCGCACCAACTGTCCGGCGGCATGAGCCAGCGCGTGGCGATTGCCATGGCGATTGCCGGCGAACCCAAGCTGCTGATCGCCGACGAACCCACCACTGCACTGGACGTGACCATCCAGGCGCAGATCATGGAGCTGCTGGTCAACCTGCAGAAAGAGCGCAACATGGCGCTCATCCTGATCACCCACGACCTCGCCGTGGTCGCCGAAACGGCCAGGCGCGTATGCGTGATGTACGCCGGCCAGGCCGTGGAAGTGGGCCAGGTGCCGGAGCTGTTCGACGTGCCTGCCCACCCCTACAGCGAAGCACTGCTGGCGGCGATTCCCGAGCACAGCATCGGCGCCGAGCGCCTGGCCACCCTGCCCGGTATCGTCCCCGGCCGCTACGACCGCCCCGAGGGTTGCCTGCTGTCACCGCGCTGTCCGTACGTGCAGGACAACTGCCGGCGCCAGCGCCCGCCCCTCGATCCCCAGGCCCATGGCCTGGTGCGTTGCTTCTACCCGCTGAACCAGGAGGTGGCGTGATGGCCGTCGTTCTATCCGCCCGGGAGCTGACCCGGCATTACGAAGTCTCTCGCGGGCTGTTCAAGGGCCACGCCCTGGTCCGCGCGCTGAATGGCGTGTCGTTCGAACTGGAGGCCGGCAAGACCCTGGCCGTGGTCGGCGAGTCCGGCTGCGGCAAGTCGACCCTGGCCCGCGCCCTGACCCTGATCGAAGAGCCGTCGTCCGGCTCGCTGCAAATTGCCGGCACCGAAGTGAAAGGCGCCAGCAAGAGCGAACGCAAGCAACTGCGCCGCGACGTGCAGATGGTGTTCCAGAGCCCCTACGCCTCGCTCAACCCTCGGCAGAAGATTGGTGACCAGCTGGCCGAGCCGCTGCTGATCAACACCTCGCTGAGCAAGGCCGAGCGGCGAGAAAAGGTGCAGAAGATGATGGAACAGGTCGGCCTGCGCCCCGAGCATTACCAGCGCTACCCGCACATGTTCTCCGGCGGCCAGCGCCAGCGTATCGCCCTGGCGCGGGCGATGATGCTGCAGCCCAAGGTGCTGGTGGCGGACGAGCCGACCTCGGCGCTGGACGTGTCGATCCAGGCCCAGGTGCTGAACCTGTTCATGGATTTGCAGAAGGAGTTCAACACCGCCTATGTGTTCATCTCGCACAACCTGGCGGTGGTGCGGCATGTGGCCGATCAGGTGCTGGTGATGTACCTGGGGCGGCCGGCGGAGATGGGGCCGAAAGAGGATATCTACGAAAGGCCGTTGCACCCGTATACCCAGGCGTTGCTGTCAGCCACGCCGGCGATTCACCCGGACCCGTTGAAGCCGAAGATCCGTATTGCCGGGGAGCTGCCCAACCCGCTGAACCCGCCGGATGGCTGTGCGTTTCACAAGCGCTGCCCGTATGCGACCGAGCGGTGTGCCAAGGAGGTGCCGGCGTTGCGGCAGGTGAGTACCCGGCAGGTGGCCTGCCACTATGCGGAGCAGTTCCTCTAGATCGGTATGACCTTCTTCGCGGGTAAACCCGCTACCACAGGTGTTTCACAGCATTCGAAATCTGTGCGCTCCCTGTGGGAGCGGGTTTACCCGCGAAGGGCCGCAAAGCGGCCCCGGGGATCTCAATGCATGAAGAACCAGATCAGGATAATCACCGGAATCGGCACCCCAATCATCCAGAGCAGTATCGAGCGCATGGTCTTTCTCCTTGTTCGATGTTGAACAGACCGGTGCACTCGCCATGCCATCCCTGTCAAAAAATTACACTCAACCGAATCAACGGCTTACTCCCCAAGCCGCTTGGCGAAACCGTGCAATATGCCGGATCCACACCCTTGCAGCTGGGTGTTCTGCAATGCACTATCAGGCTCATGACCGCCACTACCCTCCCCGACGGCCCCGAGCAGACCCCGCTCACCGCCGACACCGTGCTGCGCTACCACCTGTGCTGGAAGCACCGCGACCTCGACGGCGTCATTGCGCTCTACCACCCCGACATCCAGTACCACGACTTCTTCCAGAACCGCGTGCTCGGCTACCAGGAACTGCGTGACTACGTGCGCGCCTGCCTGCCCCATGAAGCCGGCGAAGACATCGTCCACAGCGACCGCATCCGCGTCGACGGCTGCACCGCGTTCATCCAGTACCAGGTCACGGTCCAGGGCGGCGATGGCCTGGTAGCGTTCCAGTCCAGTGAGGCGATCACCGTCAAGGACGGCCTGATCTGGCAAGTCAACGAGTACGCCACGCTGGTCCGCCAGAACGGCAGCGGCCACACCAGCAGCGGCCCGCGCCCAGCCACCAGCCGCCTTGGCCTGTCCCCCCGACAACTGTCGACCATGGCCCAGGACCTGGAGCACTACTTCCAGCGCCAGCGCCCCTACCTGGACCCGGAGCTAGACCTGCAGCAGGTGGCCGACGCCAGCGGCTACAGCCGCAACCAGATCTCCTACCTGCTCAACCAGGTGCTCGGGCAAAGCTTCTACCGCTACGTCAACCAGGCCCGCCTGCAGCACCTGATGGCCAGCCTCGATGACGACAGCGTCGAGGCGACGATCGACGAGCTGGCGTTCAATGCCGGTTTCAACTCGCTGTCGGCGTTCTACAAGTGTTTCCGCGAACACACCGGGCTTACGCCCAAGGCCTACCTGAAGCAAATTTCCCTGCGTGCACGCACGTAGGACAGCCGCCCGCCGACACCACTAGGATCGCCACAGACCTTGACGGATGTGGAGCCGAACCCGATGCAACCCCTGCGCACGCTCAGCCTGTGGATGGACCAGCTTGACGAGCCGCTGTGCGCCCGCCCGGCCCTGCGCGACGACCTGGAAGCGGATGTGTGCATCATCGGCGCTGGCTACACCGGCCTGTGGACCGCCTACTACCTCAAGCGTCAGGCGCCACAGCTGAACATCGCCGTGATCGACGCCAACATCGCCGGCTTTGGCGCCTCGGGGCGCAACGGCGGCTGGCTGATGGGCAACCTGCTCGGCGAAAACCGCCTGCTCGCGACCCTGTCGCCGCAACAGCGGCGCACCAGCATCGACCTGCTGCATGGCATTCCTGATGAAGTACACCGCGTGCTGCAACGCGAGGGCATTGACTGCGATTACCGCAAAGGCGGCGTGCTGTACTGCGCCGCACGCTACCCGGAACAGGAGCGTAGCCTGCGCGCCTACCTCGACGACCTTTATCGTCAGGGCATGACCGAGGACGACTACCGCTGGCTGCGCCCCGAACAGCTGGACGCCCAGTTGCGGGTCAGCAATGCCTATGGGGCCATCTACAGCCCGCACACCGCAACTATCCAACCCGCCAAGCTGGCGCGTGGCCTGGCCCGAGCGGTAGAAGCGCTGGGCGTACCCATCTACGAAAACACCCCGGCCATCGACTGGCAGCCCGGTGAGGTGCGTACCCCGTTGGCGCGCATTCGCTGCCAATGGATGGTACCCGCCGTGGAGGGCTACGCCGCCAGCCTGCCGCCACTGGGCAAACATCAGCTGCCGGTACAGAGCCTGTTGGTGGCCACCGAGCCATTGCCGGAGGCCACCTGGGAACAGATCGGCCTGAACCAGGGCCAGGCGTTCAGCGAAAGCAGCCGCCAGGTCACCTATGGCCAGCGTACCGCCGACAACCGCCTGGTATTCGGCGCCCGTGGCGGCTACCGCTTCGGTGGCCGCCTGCGCGAAAACTTCAACCTCACTGAACAGGAAATCGAGCTGCGCCGCTATCTGTTCAGCGAACTGTTCCCGCAGCTGAAGCACGTGCGCATCACCCATTCGTGGGGCGGCAACCTGGGCATGGCACGGCGCTTCCACCCGCACATGCTCTGCGACCGCCAGCGCGGCATCGCCCTGGCCGGCGGCTACGGCGGCGAGGGTGTCGGCGCCACCAACCTGGGCGGGCGCACCCTGGCGGCGCTGATCCTCAACCAGCACAACGAACTGACTGCGCAACCCTGGGTGCTCGACAACCGCCCGCTTTCAAGCCTGGCCAGCTGGCCACCCGAGCCCTGCCGCTGGCTGGGCTACAACGCAATCATCCAGAGTTTCGTCCACGAGGACCGGACCCTCGCCAATCCCGCCTGCGCGTCGTGGAGGCGGCGCCTGGCCAGCAGTCTTGCGGACTTCATGGAAGGTTTCATGCACTGACTTCCCTTTCCCCGACACAGGATTCACCGGTCATGAACATCACCCAGTTCAAGAACAGCGACAGCGCCGTGCTGGATAGCTCCAACCCCGTTGCGGTACCACTCGGCGAGCCCGTGGCGGTGACCTCGGTCACCTGCGTGGAACGCAGCGACGGCGTCGAAACCGGCATCTGGGAGTGCACCCCCGGGCGCTGGCGGCGGCAGATCGTGCAGCAGGAGTTCTGCCATTTCATCAAGGGCCGCTGCACCTTCACCCCCGACGGTGGCAAGCCGCTGCTCATAGAAGCCGGAGACGCACTGATGCTACCGGCCAACAGCACCGGCACCTGGGACATCCAGGAGACCGTGCGCAAGACCTACGTCCTTATTTTCTGATCCGCTGATCGCCTGCCTTCGACAACAACAGACAAAGCAAGGTAACCCCGACATGCGCACGCTCCTTCTCGCCCCCCTGATGCTGGCCGCCAGCGTGGCCGGCGCCGCCGAAACGGTGAAGATCTACAACTGGTCCAGCTACGTCGCCCCCGACACACTGAAGAACTTCCAGCAAGCCAGCGGTATCGTGCCCACCTACGATGTTTACGACAGCAACGAAACCCTCGACGGCAAGCTGATGACCGGCAACTCCGGCTACGACGTGGTGTTTCCATCCAACCATTTCATGGCCCGGCAGATCCAGGGCAAGGCCCTCAAGCGCCTGGACAAGTCGCAACTGCCCAACTGGCACAACCTCAACCCGGTGCTGCTCAAGGCGCTGGAGGTGAACGACCCGGGCAACCAGTACGGCTTCCCCTACCTGTGGGGCAGCACCGGTATCGGCTACAACATCGACAAGGTCAAGGCGGTGCTCGGGGACAACGCGCCACTGGACTCATGGGACCTGATCTTCAAGCCCGAATACATGAGCAAGCTGAAAACCTGCGGCGTCGCCGTGCTGGACAACGGCCCCGAACTGTTGCCGATCGCCCTGCACTACCTGGGCCTGCCGCACCACAGCCAGAACCCGGCGGACTACGACAAGGCCAAGGCGCTGTTGATGCAGGTGCGGCCGTACATCAGCTACTTCCACTCATCGAAGTACACCGGCGACCTGGCCAATGGCGATATCTGCGTGGTGGTGGGTTTCTCGGGGGATGTGCTGCAGGCGAAGAATCGCGCCGAAGAAGCGAAGAACGGAGTGAACGTGGGGTACTCGATCCCGAAGGAAGGCGCGCCGATGTGGTTCGACATGGTCGCCATGCCGGCCGATGCGCCGGATGAAAAGGCCGGGTATGCCTACATGAACTACCTGCTGCAGCCGCAGGTGATGGCCAACATCAGCAACCATGTGCAGTACGCCAACGGCAACCTCGAAGCGGACGGGCTCGTGGAACCGGCGATGAAGGACAACACGATGGTTTACCCGAGCGAGGAAGTGATGGGCAAGCTGTATGCGCTGGAGGCAATGCCGGCGAAGATCGACCGTATCAGAACCCGGATCTGGACCAGTATCAAGGCCGGGAATTAATTTCGGTCTTAGCACGGTCCCTGTGGGAGCGGGTTCATCGGAGCGCCGAACCGCCGCGAATGCGATATTGAATTCACCGACGCATTCGCGGGTGAACCCGCTCCCACAGGGTCAGTTGGCAGGCTCTCGAAAATCAGTGGTGCTCGCGGGTAGCGCGGAACTTGATGTCCGGCCAGCGCTCTTCCATCAGCGACAGGTTGACCCGGGTCGGCGCCAGGTAGGTCAGGTGCCCGCCACCGTCGATGGCCAGGTTTTCCATGGCCTTGTTCTGGAATTCCTCGAGCTTCTTCTTGTCGTCGCAGCCGATCCAGCGCGCCGACCAGACGGTGATCGGCTCGTAGGCGCACTCGACCTTGTACTCTTCCTTCAGGCGGCTGGCGACCACGTCGAACTGCAGCACACCGACCGCACCGAGGATGATGTCGTTGCTGCGCTCCGGGAAGAACACCTGGGTCGCGCCCTCTTCGGCCAGCTGCTGCAGGCCCTGACGCAGCTGCTTGGATTTCAGCGGGTCCTTCAGGCGTACGCGGCGGAACAGTTCCGGGGCGAAGTGCGGGATACCCGTGAAGCCCAGCGCCTCGCCTTCGGTGAAGGTGTCGCCGATCTGGATGGTGCCGTGGTTGTGCAGGCCAATGATGTCGCCGGCATAGGCCTCTTCCAGTTGCTCACGCTCGGAGGAGAAGAAGGTCAGCGCATCGCCGATACGCAGGTCCTTGTTGATCCGCACGTGGCGCATCTTCATGCCTTTCTCGTACTTGCCCGAGCAAATGCGCATGAAGGCGATGCGGTCGCGGTGTTTCGGGTCCATGTTCGCCTGGATCTTGAACACGAAGCCGGTGAACTTCTCTTCCACAGGCTCGACGGTACGCTCGTGGGCAACACGGCCCAGCGGGCGCGGCGCCCAGTCGACGACTGCGTCGAGCACGTGGTCGACACCGAAGTTGCCCAATGCAGTACCGAAGAACACCGGGGTCAGCTGGCCGTTGATGAACTCTTCCTGGTTGAACTCGTGGCAGGCACCCTGCACCAGCTCCAGCTGCTCGACGAACGAGTCGTACTGGTCGCCCAGATGGGCGCGGGCCTCGTCCGAATCCAGCTTCTGAATGATCTTGGCTTCGGTGCGCTCGTGGCCGTGGCCCGGGGTGTACACCACGATGTAGTCACCGGTCAGGTGGTACACGCCCTTGAAGTCGCGGTAGCAACCGATCGGCCAGGTGATCGGTGCCGCCTTGATCTTCAGTACCGCTTCGATCTCGTCGAGCAGTTCGATCGGGTCGCGGATGTCACGGTCGAGTTTGTTGATGAAGCTGACGATCGGCGTGTCGCGCAGGCGGCACACGTCCATCAGGGCGATGGTGCGTGGCTCTACACCTTTACCGCCATCGAGCACCATCAGCGCCGAGTCCACCGCGGTCAGGGTGCGGTAGGTATCTTCCGAGAAGTCTTCGTGACCGGGGGTGTCGAGCAGGTTGATCATGTGCTCGCGGTACGGGAACTGCATCACCGAGGTGGTGATGGAGATGCCGCGCTGCTTCTCCATTTCCATCCAGTCGGAGGTGGCGTGGCGGTCGGACTTGCGCGACTTCACGGTACCGGCGACGGCAATGGCCTTGCCCATCAGCAGCAGCTTCTCGGTGATGGTGGTCTTACCGGCGTCGGGGTGGGAAATGATTGCGAAAGTGCGGCGCTTCGCGACTTCGGCGGCCTGGTTGGTCATGGGAAATCGCCTGACTGGGGGATTTAAAAGGGGCGATATCATACCTGAAGTTGGGCCGGGACCAAAACCTGAGGAATGAGTGGTGCTGTGCCGGCCTCTTCGCGGGTAAACCCGCTCCCACAGGGACTGCACAGCGTCCAGGTGCGGTGCAGTCCCTGTGGGAGCGGGTTTACCCGCGAAAGGGCCGGCTCAGGCAAAGCCGATTCCACAGGCAATCGCTTTATCACGATAAATGGCCACAGGTCAGTTATTTCAACGCTTGTAGCGAATCAATACGCTGTTTTTTCTCGCCATATTTCGATACACCCAGTGATTAGCACTGGCCAAATGCCGCCCCAGATGGGAACCTTTACACCCACGGAGACGTCCACTCCCCTGCAACCCGCTTCGGTTGGGGAGCTGTTTTCATCAGCATTTTCGGGCCCGACGGGGTTCGGCTCATGGCCTGATCGCAGCCTTCGGCGTGCGTCATGCTGCTACTCGCGAACACACCACCCGCCGCCAGGACTGGCCGGCAACCAAGAAGTGTGCTCGCCGACTACACAAGGAGTCCGCCTGTGGCAAAACGCTACGGAAAAGGGCTGTTGGGATGGGCCGCCGTGCTCGTCATCCTGGCCCTGCTGGTCCACTGGATCGGCATCGACACGATCACGCGTTATCGCGACGATCTTGGGTTCTACCTGCAAGCGCACCTGGTCCTGGTGCTGGCTTCGATGGCGGCGGCGCTGGCCGTGGGCATCCCCGCCGGCATTGCGTTAAGTCGACCGCAGCGGGTCGACAAAGCCGAGCGCTTCATGCAGTTGTTCAACGTTGGCAACACCATCCCTCCCCTGGCCGTTCTGGCCATCGCCCTGAGTATCCTGGGCATCGGCGCCGGGCCTGCAATCTTCGCCCTGTTCCTCGCCTCCCTCCTGCCCATCGTGCGCAACACCTACGAGGGCCTGAAAAACGTCCCCGCCTCGCTCAAGGAAGCCGCCACCGGCATCGGCATGACCCCGCGCCAGCAACTCTGGCAGGTTGAGTTGCCCAACGCCGTGCCGATCATCGTCGGCGGCGTGCGCGTGGCCCTGGCGCTGAACGTGGGCACCGCACCGCTGGCCTTCCTGATCGGCGCCAACAGCCTGGGCAGCCTGATCTTCCCCGGCATCGCCCTGAACAACCAGCCACAGCTGCTGCTGGGTGCCGCCTGCACCGCGCTGCTGGCGCTGGTGCTGGACGCGGCGGTGAGTTTCTCCAGCAAGCGCTGGCTGGAACGTGGCCTGGCTGGATAACAAGAGGGAACGTATGAACAAGAAAATCGCCTTGCTGCTGGGCGCGGCCCTGCTGTTCGCAGGATTTGCCCAGGCAGCGGAAAAACCGCTGATCCGCATCGGCGCGCGGGTGTTCACCGAACAGACCGTGCTCGCCGAAATCACCGCGCAATACCTGCGCGCCAACGGTTTTGACGTGCGCGTCACCAGCGGCCTTGGCAGCAGCATCGCGCGCCAGGCCCAGGAAACCGGCCAGCTCGACCTGATGTGGGAATACACCGGCGTGTCACTGGTGTCGTACAACCATATCGATGAGCGCATGCCCAGTGCCGAGGCCACCTACGCCAAGGTCAAGGCACTGGACGCGAAGAAAGGCTTGATCTGGCTGACCCCGTCGAAGTTCAGCAACACCTACGCGCTGGGCCTGCCCAAGCAGGTCGCCGAGGCTTATCCACAGATCAACTCGATCAGCGACCTCAACCAGGTGCTGCGTGACGAAAGCCGACGCAACCACCTGGTGGCGCTGGACACCGAGTTCGCCAACCGCCCGGACGGCCTGGTCGGCCTGAAGGCGATGTACGACTTGCAAGTGGGCCGCGCCAACATCCGCCAGATGGATGCCGGCCTGGTCTACACCGCCATGCACAACAACCAGGTGTTCGCCGGCCTGGTGTACACCACCGATGGCCGCCTGAACGCGTTCAACCTCAAGTTGCTGGAAGACGACAAGCACTACTTCCCCGACTACACCGCCGCGCCGGTGGTGCGCAAAGCCGTGCTCGACGCCAACCCGCAGCTGGCCGGCCTGCTCAAGCCACTGGCCGAGCAACTGGATGACGCAACCATGCGCCAGCTCAACGCCAAGGTCGATGTCGAGCACCAGAACCCGACCGCCGTGGCTGCCGCTTTCCTGCGTGAGCATCCACTGAACAGCGAGGGCCAGCCATGAACCTGATCGATACCTTCAACCATCTGGACTGGGCCCAGGTGCTGCATCTGACCTGGCAACACATCATGCTGGTCGGCGTCGCCGTGGGCCTGGCGATCATCGTCGGCGTACCGCTGGGCATCCTGATGACCCGCTTCCCGGCCGTCGCCGGCCCATTGCAGGCCAGTGCCACGGTGCTGCTGACCATCCCGTCCATCGCCCTGTTCGGCCTGCTGCTGCCGTTCTACTCCAGGTTCGGCCAGGGCCTCGGGCCGCTGCCGGCGATCACTGCGGTGTTCCTCTATTCACTGCTGCCGATCCTGCGCAACACCTACCTGGCCCTGACCAACGTCGAGCCCGGCATCCGTGAAGCCGCGCGCGGCATCGGCATGACCTTCGGCCAGCGCCTGCGCATGGTCGAACTGCCCATCGCCGTGCCGGTGATTCTCGCCGGCGTGCGCACCGCCGTGGTGATGAACATCGGCGTCATGACCATCGCCGCCACCATCGGCGCCGGCGGCCTCGGCGTACTCATCCTTACCTCCATCAGCCGCAGCGACATGTCGATGCTGCTGGTCGGCGCCGTGCTGGTCAGCCTGCTGGCGATCATCGCCGACCTGCTGCTGCAAACCCTGCAACGTGCCCTGACTCCAGAAGGACTGCGCTCATGATCGAACTGAAGAACCTCAGCAAAACCTTCAACGTCAACGGCAAGGACGTCAAAGCCGTCGACGCGGTAAGCCTCACCGTCAACGAAGGGGAAATCTGCGTGTTCCTCGGCCCCTCGGGCTGCGGCAAGAGCACTACCCTGAAAATGATCAACCGCCTGATCACCCCCACTTCCGGCCAGGTGTTCATCAATGGCGAAGACACCACCGGGCTGGACGAAGTCACCCTGCGCCGGCACATCGGCTACGTGATCCAGCAGATCGGCCTGTTCCCCAACATGACCATCGAGGAGAACATCACCGTGGTGCCGCGCCTGCTCGGCTGGGACAAACAGAAGTGCCATGAACGCGCCCGCGAGCTGATGCACATGATCAAGCTGGAGCCCAAGCAGTACCTGCAACGCTACCCGCGCGAGCTGTCCGGTGGCCAGCAGCAGCGTATCGGCGTGATCCGCGCCTTGGCGGCGGAAGCGCCGGTGCTGCTGATGGACGAGCCGTTCGGCGCGGTCGACCCGATCAACCGCGAGATGATCCAGAACGAGTTCTTCGAGATGCAGCGGGCGCTGAACAAGACGGTGATCATGGTCAGCCACGACATCGACGAAGCGATCAAGCTGGGCGACAAGATCGCCATTTTCCGTGCCGGCAAGCTGTTGCAGCTGGACCACCCGGACACCCTGCTGGCGCATCCGGCGGATGAGTTCGTCAGCAACTTCGTCGGCCAGGACAGCACCCTCAAGCGCCTGCTGCTGGTGCGTGCCGAGGATGCGGCAGACAACGCGCCATCGGTGAGCCCGCAGACGCCGGTGAGCGATGCGCTGGAGCTGCTGGACGAGCACGACCGCCGTTACGTGGTGGTGACCGATGCGCAGAACAAGGCACTGGGCTACGTGCGCCGGCGTGATATGCATCGCCAGCAAGGGACCTGTGGCGACTTCCTGCGGCCGTTCAATGCAACCGCGGCGCATGATGAGCATTTGCGCATCCTGTTGTCGCGGATGTACGAATTCAACCGGGCGTGGCTGCCGGTGCTGGATGCCGAGCAGGTGTTCCTGGGTGAAGTGACCCAGGAGTCGATTGCGGCTTACCTGAGTTCGGGGCGTTCGCGGGGGGCCAAGACCAGCATCGTTTCGCCGGCCGAGGCGGTGATTTCCTGAATCGGCCTCTTCGCGGGTAAACCCGCTCCCACAGGGACTGCGCAAGCTGATGACCTGCGCGATACCTGTGGGAGCGGGTTCACCCGCGAACAGGCGACGCGGTGTCAGAACCCTACACTGGCCTGCACATAGAAGGTCCGTGGCTCACCCACATAGATGCCGGCATTGTTGTCGCTGGAGCGGGTGAAGTACTGCTTGTCGAACAGGTTCTTCACCCCCGCCGCCAACTTCAGGTTGGACATTTCCGGTCCGAACTCATAGCCGCCACGCGCATGCCAGGTCACGTAACCCGGAATGTCGCCGAACTGCCCGTCCGCACTCGGCTCGGTGATGTAGTCGCCGTTGAAGCTGCCATCGGCATTGATCCCCGTACCCGGTGCACGCTGTTTGGATTGGGCGTAGGCATCCAGGTTCCAGGTCCAGTGGTTGACCGCGTAGCGCACCCCGGCAGTGGCCACCTGGCGTGAATAGAACGGCAGGTCACGGCCCTTGAAGCCAGGAATGTCCCCTTCATAAGTAGCGCGGGTATAGGTGTAGCCACCGCTCACCGACAGCCCTTCCAGGCGCGGGTCAAGCCCCGCCAGGTCATAGCGCACCGAAGCCTCGATACCCTGGTGCTTGGTCGCGCCGAGGTTGGTCCAACCCACGTCGTTGCTGATGTACTGCAGTTCGTCGTCGAAGTCGATGTAGAACGCCGTCAGCTCACCGGCAAAGGCGCCATTGTCATAGCGGGTACCGATTTCGTAGGTCTTGGCCTTTTCCGGTTCCAGGCCATTGGCCGTGCTGTTGCCAGTACCGCCCTGGCCCAGCTGGAAGTACTGCAGGCTGCCAAACGAGGTCTCGTAGTTGGCGAACAACTTCCACGCATCGGAGAGGTGGTACATCACGCTCAGCGCCGGCAGCGGCTCGTTGCTGGTGATGCTGCGTTTCTTCTCTGGCACCGGCTGGCCGTTGGCACCGAGCACCGGGCGGTCGCGCCAGTCGGTGTTGATGTGCTCGAAGCGGATGCCCGGGGTGATGGTCCAGTTACCCACGTCGATCTTGTCGTCGATGTAGTAGGCGCTGGCCTCGGTACCGCCACTGCGGTCCTGGAACACATGGCCGTCGGAGGTCGGGGTTGGCGTCGGCACATTGTCGATCAGCGCCAGGCGGGTCGACTGCTCACGCATCGCTTCCTTCAGGTAGCGGTAACCCACGCTGACTTCCTGGGTGGTCGGGCCGGCGAAGAAGATCCGCGACAGCCGTGGTTCGATGGCGAAGGTGTGGTAGTTGCGCGGGTACGACGACAGGGTCTTCATGTCGCGCGAGGCAATGGCGCTGCCGCGGAAGCTGTCGGTGTAGTAGGTCAGCACTTCGAACTGGGTGGCGTCGTCGAGCTGCCGCTGCCACTTGAACGACACATCCTTGCGCCGGCCGGCGAAGTAGTCGTAGTCGCGCAGCGACTGGTACGGGTTGCTGTCGTACTGGGCCTGGGTCAGGCCGCCGGGCATGTCGGCACGGCCATCGTAATAGTGGAAGTTGAGCCAGAACTCGTCGACGTCAGTCGGCGCCCAGTGGGTCTTGAGGATGACGTCATCGATATCGTTGCCGTTGTTGCTTTCACGGTAGCCGTTGCCATTCACCCCGGTGTACAGCAGCGCCACACCCATGCCGTTGTCCGCCGTGCCGCCGACGAAGGCCGATTCGGTATGCTTCCAGCCACCATGCCGGGAGGTTTCCAGGGTGGTGGACAGCTCCGCCGAGGCCTTCTCCGGGATCGCCCGGGTAACGAAGTTGATCACCCCGCCGACGTTCTGCGGGCCATAACGCACGGAACCGGCGCCACGTACCACGTCGATGCTGTCGAGGTTGCCCGAGGAAATCGGCGCCATCGACAACTGCGGCTGCCCATAGGGCGCGAAAGCGGCCGGGATACCGTCGATCAGTACCGTGGAGCGTGGCGACAGGCGTGAAGTCAGGCCGCGAACGCCCACGTTCAGCGACAGGTCGCTGCCGCCGGTGCCGTTGGAGTCCTGCACCTGCACGCCCGGGATGCCGCGCAGCACATCGCGCACGTTCATTGCGCCCTTCTCCACCATCGCCTCGCGGCGCACCACCGTGCGCGCGCCGGGGTGGTTCTGCACCACGCTCTGCTGGGCATCGCCCAGCCAGTCACCCACCACCTTGATGTCGGTGGGCGCCAGTTCCAGGCTGCCAGTGGTGAAGGTGCCATCAGCCTGCGCCGGCTTGACCACCACGGTGCCCTGGGACATCTCGTAGGTCAGGCCGCTGCCTTGCAGCAGCTGCTGCAGCGCCTGCTCGGGCGCCAGCTGGCCGGACACCGCCGGGGCTTGCTTGCCGGCCACCAGTTCGGGGCTGAAGAACAGCTGCAGGTTGGTCTGCTGGCCCAGCTGGTTCAGCGCCGAAGCCAAGGGTTGGGCCTGGATCTGGATGGTGCTGCCGGCCTCTGCGGCCTGGCCGTTGACGGCCACGGCACTGACCGCCAGGGCCAGCGCCAGAGCGCGGAAGCGTGGAAAGGGCTTGTTGTTGTTCACGTCGTCGAAACTTCCTGGAATACGGAATAAACGCCAACCGCATGCAAATGGAAATGCTTGGCAGTTGCAGCTGGCGGGGAAGACGAACGAGCGAAAAAAAACCTGAATCTATTTCGCGATTATTTCGCGCGAGCCATCTTCATGGGCCTTGATGGCCACCGGCAGGATGCTCGGCAAGGCGCGCAGCAGCGCGTCGGTGTCGTCGGTGCTGAAGGTGCTGGACAGCCGCAGTTGGGCGACTTTGCCGGGGGCGACCCGCAGCGGCTGGCTGCGGTAACGCGAAGCTTCTGCCACCACCTCGGCCAGGGTGGCGTTGTCGAACACCAGCCGGCCTTGGCGCCAGGCCGTCAGGGCATCGGTATTCACCGCATAGGGTGCGGCCACCTGGCCTTGTGCATCGATATGCGAGCCCTGGCCAGCCGTGAGCTGCGCCAGCGAGGCGCCCTTGCCCTGCACACGCACCGAGCCCTGCTCCACCGCCACGCGCGTGCTGGCCGGGTCCAGCCGGACATCGAAACGGGTACCGGTGACAGTCACGCTCCCCTGGGCGGTGTCGACCACGAACGGCCTGCCACTGTCATGGGCGACGGTGAACATCACTTCACCCGCCATCAGCCGGACATGCCGCTGGCCGGCGCTGAAGGCGACCTGCACTTGCGTACTGCCGTTGAGTTCAAGGTGCGAACCATCCGGCAGGTCAACCTGGCGGCGTTCGTTGAAGGCTGTCTGCAAACTGCCCTGGTGATTCAGTTGCTGGTAGTGCCAGCCACCCCAGCCCAGCCCCAACGCCAGTGCGGCCACACTGGCGGCCAAGGCCTGGCGCACAAAGCGTCGACGTGGCAACTGACGTACCGGGGCTGGCTGGCACAGCGCTTCCAGGCGCTGGCGGGGGATGAAGTCGGCGGCCTGCCACAGGCGGGCGAGCTGCTGGTACTCTTCACGGTGCCGTGCATCGCCTTCCAGCCAGGCGTGCAGTTGCGCCTGCAGCACGGCATCGCGAGGCGCATCCTGCACGCGGGCAAACCATGCGGCCGCCTGCTCGCGGACGGTACCGGTACCGTGCTGTTTCATCGAAAAGGTCTCCTGACTCATCATGCCGACACATCCAGGTGCTCACGCAGATGCCGGAGCGTGCGGATCATATACTTTTCGACCATGTTCTTGCTCAACCCCATGCGCTCGGCGATCTCGGCCTGGGTCAGGCCTTCGAGCTTCTGCCAGATGAACACCTGCCGGCAATTGAGCGGCAGTTCGGCCAGCGCCCGCTCGACCCTGTCGGCCAGCTCCAGCGCATGCACGTAGGCCTCGGGGTCGCCATTACCGGCCACGCCTTCATCGAAGGCTTCCAGCTCCAGGGCCTGGCGGCGGTCCTCGCGACGGAAACCGTCCACGGCAATGTTGCGCGCGGTCTGGTGCAGGTAGGCGCGGGGCTGCTCAACCTGCTCGCGCGGGTTTTCCAGTACCCGGACAAAGGCATCGTGGGTGAGGTCCTCGGCCTGCGGTCGACTGCGCAACTTGCGCGTCCAGGTGCCGATCAGCTCGTGGTAGTGGTCGAGGAAGCCTTTGGGTCCGGACACGGTCGGGGTCATCAGGGAGGCGGACAAGGGTGCGAATAGTAATGTTTCTCATCAAAACCGGCAATTCCGCCAGTCGGTAACAAAAAATTTATTGTCTTTTTCATGGACGGCAGTGCGAAGCATTGTGGCCATAAATATGAACACCACAGGACTCTTCGCGGGTAAACCCGCTCCCACAGGAAGCGTGAAAACCCTGTGGGAACGGGTTTACCCGCGAAGGGGCCAATTTGGTCCATTCCACAATTTTTTACGCTTGAAACACTGCGGGGAACATCAGCTGGTCACACGAGTCGGTTATTCAAATGGCTGGTCGTCGATCCACGTCGATCACGCCCGGATTGCCTGTTGATTCTGCATTCTTCACGCCCTAAAGTGCGCGCCGAACGTCCATGCTGGAAACGATCCATCCGGCTCAAGTACTGAGTAGGCGAACCAAAGTGGGGATACGGAGGACGTTCAGTTTGCAGCCACTTAATCTTTCAGTTTGCCCATGGAGTCCCTGAGCATGTCGATCCAGGTCGAAGACTATTTCGCGCGTGACACCTTCCAGAAAATGAAGGCGTTCGCCGACAAGCAGGAAACCCCGTTCGTACTCATCGATACCCAGATGATCAGCCAGGCCTATGACGACCTGCGTGCTGGTTTCGAATTCGCCAAGGTGTACTACGCGGTCAAGGCCAACCCGGCCGTCGAGATCATCGACCTGCTCAAGGAAAAAGGTTCGAGCTTCGACATCGCCTCGATCTACGAGCTGGACAAGGTGCTGGGCCGCGGTGTAACCGCCGACCGCATCAGCTACGGCAACACCATCAAGAAGTCCAAGGACATCCGCTACTTCTACGAGAAGGGCGTGCGCCTGTATGCCACCGACTCGGAAGCCGACCTGCGCAACATCGCCAAGGCCGCGCCGGGCTCGAAAGTGTACGTGCGTATCCTCACCGAAGGCTCGACCACTGCCGACTGGCCGCTGTCGCGCAAATTCGGCTGCCAGACCGACATGGCCATGGACCTGCTGATCCTCGCCCGCGACCTGGGCCTGGTGCCTTACGGCATTTCCTTCCATGTTGGCTCGCAGCAGCGCGACATCAGCGTATGGGACGCTGCCATCGCCAAGGTCAAGGTGATCTTCGAGCGCCTGAAGGAAGAAGACGGCATCGAGCTGAAGCTGATCAACATGGGTGGCGGCTTCCCGGCCAACTACATCACCCGGACCAACAGCCTGGAAACCTACGCCGAAGAGATCATCCGCTTCCTGAAGGAAGACTTCGGTGACGACCTGCCGGAAATCATCCTCGAGCCGGGCCGTTCGCTGATTGCCAACGCCGGTATCCTGGTCAGCGAAGTGGTACTGGTTGCACGCAAGTCGCGCACCGCTGTCGAGCGCTGGATCTACACCGACGTGGGCAAGTTCTCCGGCCTGATCGAAACCATGGACGAAGCCATCAAGTTCCCGATCTGGACCGAGAAGAAAGGCGAGGCCGAAGAAGTGGTCATCGCCGGCCCGACCTGCGACAGCGCCGACATCATGTACGAAAACTACAAGTACGGCCTGCCGCTGAACCTGGCCATCGGCGACCGCCTGTACTGGCTGTCGACCGGTGCCTACACCACCAGCTACAGCGCAGTGGAATTCAACGGCTTCCCGCCGCTGAAGGCTTACTACCTGTAATGCACAACGGGGCCGCAAGGCCCCGTTTTCATTTGTGCTTTGCTGTACCGGCCTCTTCGCGGGCACGCCCGCTCCCACAGGTACAGCGCAGCCTCAAGCCTTGTCCAGACCCTGTGGGAGCTGGCCTGCCGGCGATAGGGCCAGCACAGGCGACATCAGGCTTCGCGCCGCTCGATCTCCTCGGCATACCGCGCCGCAAAGGCCATCAATACCGGCCCCGCCCCCTGCAAGCTCACCAGCGCACTGCGCAGGAAATTCATGTTCCCCTCGACCCGCGCCCGCTCCAGCCAAGGCCCGGCTTCCGCCACCTGCCCACGCTCGACCAGCACCAGCCCCAGGCTGAACATGCCGCGAAAGTCCCCCGCCTCGGCCGAACGCCGATACCAGCGCACCGCCCGTGTCGGGTTGGGCGCCGTGGCGATGCCTTGCTCCAGGTAACGCCCGTACAGGTTCATCGACTTGGCATGCCCCATGTGCGCCGCTTTCTCGTAGCACATCAGCGCCTGCGCCTGGTTGGCCGGTACGCCGCGCCCGGTGGCCAGCAGGTTGCCCAGGTTGTACAGCCCCCAGTCCAGCCCGGCATCGGCCGCACGCGCATAGTGAACGGCCGCCTGCGCCGGGCTTGGCTCACCGCCCCAGCCATGCTCCAGGCAACGCCCCAGCATGTTGTGCGCCATGGCACTGCCGCCCTGTGCGGCAATGCCGAACCAGCGCCTGGCCACGGCGGCATCCGCCTGAATGCCGCGCCCGTCAAGCAGGATCTGCCCCAGCAGCAACTGTGCCTCGACCGCACCCTGCCCGGCCGCCGCCAGAATCGCCTGGGCAGCCTTGCCGGGGCTTTCTTCCAGCATGGCCTGCAAACGGGCCACATCCATCACTTCCTCACGCCGCAACTGATAGGACACGGTTCAGACCTCGGCCCAGCGGCGCAGCAGGTTGTGGTAGGTGCCGGTCAGTTGCAGCAGTGATGGATGGTCCGGCACATCGGCAGTCAGTTGCTGGATGGCATTGTCCATCTCGAACAGCAACGCCCGCTGGCTGTCCTCGCGCACCAGGCTCTGGGTCCAGAAGAACGCGGCGTAACGCTGGCCACGGGTCACCGGGTTGACCTTGTGCAGGCTGGTGCCGGGGTACAGCACCAGGTCACCGGCGGCCAGTTTGACCTGCTGCACGCCATAGGTGTCCTGGATCACCAGCTCGCCGCCGTCGTAGCTGTCCGGATCGCTGAGGAACAGCGTGGAGGACAGGTCGGTACGCACCCGCTCCGGGCTGCCCTTGGGCTGGCGCAGGGCGTTGTCGATGTGGAAGCCGAAATTGCCACCTTCGCGGTAGCAGTTGATCAACGGCGGGAACACCTTGTGCGGCAAGGCTGCGGACATGAAGCGCGGGTTCTGCCACAAGCGGTCGATCAGCGCACTGCCGATCTCCTTGGCCAGCGGGTGTCCTTCCGGCAGCTGCAGGTTGTGCTTGGCCTTGGCCGACTGGTAGCCGGCCGTGATCTTGCCGTCGGCCCAGTCGGCCTGCTCCAGCGCCTCGCGGATACGGGCCAGCTCATCGGTATCGAACAGGCCGGGGATGTGAAGCAGCATGGCGGCAGCACCGTTGGAAAATGTAAAGGCGCCAATGATATTGATTCCCTTTTGCGCTTCACAACCCCCATTCGCCGCTTAAGACGTTTCAGCTTGATGAAACCGTAAAGGGAAATTGTAAAGATTGTAAATTCTTCACGAATGGTAACGACTCTCAATTGTGAGTCACAATCGCTTACATTAAGATCCGCGGCCTTAACACCTTGGGGAAGGTCCTAAGCAATGCGCCAGTACGTACCATCTGCAGTGAGTTCACCACGCCTGATCGTGTCTGCCATCGGCGTCGCCCTCAGCGCCTCGTCGGCCTACGCCGCCGACCCGGCCGCCAGCAGCGCGATCACCCTCGACGCCACCAGCGTCAACGGCAAGGCTGAACAAGCCAGCACCGATTACAAGGTCGACAAGGCCTCCTCGCAGAAGTACACCGCGCCGCTGGTAGACACCCCACGCTCGATCACCGTGATCCCGCAGCAAGTGATCAAGGACACCAGCGCCCTGACCCTGCAGGACGCCCTGCGCACCGTGCCAGGGATCACCTTTGGTGCCGGCGAAGGCGGCAACCCGCAAGGCGACCGCCCGTTCATCCGCGGCTTCGACGCCCAGGGCGACACCTACCTGGACGGCGTACGCGACACTGGTGCACAAACCCGCGAAATCTTCGCCATCGAATCGGTAGAAGTAGCCAAGGGCCCGAACTCGGCCATCGGTGGCCGTGGTGCCGCCGGCGGCACCATCAACCTGGTGAGCAAACGTGCACACCTGGGCAACTCGCTCGATGGCGCCTGGACTTGGGGCAGCGACCAGACCCAGCGCTACACCTTCGATGGTAACTACCAGTTCAGCGATACCGTTGCCGGCCGCCTTAACCTGATGACCCACGAAAGCAACGTCGCCGGCCGCGACAAGGTCAACTACGACCGTTGGGGTATCGCCCCATCGCTGGCCTTCGGCCTGGGTACCCCGACCCGCGTGAACCTCGACTACTACCATCTGGAAAGCGACGACCTTCCGGATTCGGGCATCCCGTACACCATCCCGACCGGTGGCAACACTGCACGCACTTCGGCGCACCCGAGCAAGCCGACTGACGGCGGCGACAGCGACAACTTCTATGGCCTGACCGGTCGCGATTTCCGCAAGACCCGCGTTGACATCGCAACCATTGGCATCGAGCACGACCTGACGGACTCGCTGACCATCAAAAACACCCTGCGTCACGGCAACAGCATGCAGGACTACATCCTGACCCAGCCTGACGACAGTGTTGGCAACGTCAACAACAATGGGGTCTGGCGTCGCGCCAACACCCGTGTTGGCAACACCGCCACCACAACCAACCAGACCGACCTGTTCGGTGAGTTCTTCGTCGGCGGCTTCAAGAACAATTTCTCCACCGGTATCGAGTTCACCAAGGAAGAGTCCGACCGCCAGAGTTACACCGTCACGCCAAACAGCAAACTCAGCTGCACTGGGCCTGGCAACGGCGGTAGCTGCACCTCGCTGAGCGACCCGAACCCGGATGACGCTTGGGACGGCACGGTCTCGCGCAACTACGCCGGTACCAAAACCAGCGGCAAGACACGTGCGATCTATGCTTTCGATACACTGGAGCTCACGCCCCAGTGGCTGCTGAACATGGGCCTGCGTTACGACCATTTCGATACCAAGTTCCGTACCTACGACGCCAGCGGCGCAACCGTCGTGAACAAGAACGGCGTACCTACCAAAGGTCGCGACAAGAGTGAATTCTTCACAGGCCAGCTGGGTCTGGTCTGGAAGCCTGCCGAAAACGGCAGCATCTATGTTTCCTACGCCACGTCCGCGACCCCGCCAGGCGCCATGCTCGGTGAGGGTACCGAAACCAACACTCTGCCAGGCACCACTGACCGCAGCGGCAATATCTTGGGCAGCGACCTGGAGCCGGAAGAGACCACCAACTACGAAGTAGGTACAAAGTGGGACTTGCTGGACGAACGCCTGTCACTGGCAGCAGCGATCTTCCGCACAGAGAAGGAAAATGCCCGCGTTCAGGTGGACACCACCACCTACGAGAACGTCGGCGAAACTCGTGTACAGGGCATCGAGCTGTCGGCCAGCGGCAAGCTCACCGACAAGTGGCAGGTATTCGCCGGCTATACCTACCTTCAGGCACGTCAGATCGACGGCGGCCCGCTGAACAAGGCTAACGACGGCAATCAGCTGCCAAACACGCCGAACAACAGCGCCAGCCTGTGGACCACGTACTCCGTTACGCCGAAGCTGACCATCGGTGGCGGTGCGTTCTACGTCGATGACGTGTATGGCAACGTAGCCAATACCACAATGGTCGACAGCTACGTGCGCTATGACGCCATGGCTGCCTACAAGCTGACCAAGAACATCGACCTGCAGCTGAACGTGCAGAACCTGACCAACGAGGTGTACTACGACAAGGCCTTCTCCACCCACTTCGCCAACCAGGCAGCCGGGCGGACGGCTCTGTTGACCACCAGCGTCCACTTCTGATGCCAGGATGGGGTTGATCTGTTGAATGGGCTGCGCCTGTGCCGGCCCTTTTGCGGGTGAACCCGCTCCCACAGGTACTCCACTGGCCTCAGATCCAGTGATATCTCTGTGGGAGCGGGTTCACCCGCGAAGAGGCCGGCACAGGTAACAAGCAACCCGCTCCCCCCGCCCCGTTCATTCCCGTGAGCGGGGCTTTTGCGTATCAAGGCATAATGCACGCCGCGCAGTGTGCGGCAGAAACACAAGGTGATCATGTGGTGAAGAAGACGCTGTTCCAATTGCACTGGTTCTTTGGCATCACCGCTGGCCTGGTGCTGGCCTTGATGGGTATCACCGGGGCCTTGTACTCGTTTCAGGAAGAACTGCTGCGTGCGCTGAATGCCGATGTCCTGAAGGTCCAGGTGCGCCCGGAGGGCGTGCTGCCCCCGGCCGAACTGGTCCAGCGAGTCGAGGCCCAGCAGCACGACAAGGTGGCGATGCTGTGGGTCGATGTACGCGAAGGCAACGCCGCACGCGTCTCCTTCACCCCGCCACCAGGCGAGCGCCGTGGCCCGCTGCGCTACGCCGACCCGTACACTGGCGAACTCAAGGGAGAAGTGGCCGGGCAAGGCTTCTTCAACCTCATGCTCAACCTGCACCGCTTCCTGGCCATGGGCGACAGCGGCCGGCAGATCACCGGTGCCTGCACCTTGATGCTGGTGTTCTTCTGCCTCTCCGGCCTGTACCTGCGCTGGCCGCGCAAGGCGCTGGACTGGCGCACCTGGCTGACCTTTGACTGGGCCAGGAAAGGCCGCGCCTTCAACTGGAACCTGCACGCGGTGGCCGGCACCTGGTGCCTGCTGTTCTACCTGTTGTTCGCCCTGACCGGGCTGTTCTGGTCCTACGAGTGGTACCGCGAAGGCCTGAACAAGCTGCTGGCCGACGCACCGGCCGCCGGCCAGCAACAAAAGCGCGGCGAAGGCCGTGGCCGCCACGGGCCGCAGAAAATCGACAAGAACGCCCCGCCGCTGGTGGTCGACTACGACGCGATCTGGGCCAACCTCAAGGACGCCGCCGGCCCGGGCCTGGCCATGTACAACCTGCGCCTGCCACCGGCAGGTGGCCAACCGGCCAACCTGTTCTACCTGCTGGACGACGCCGACCACCCGCGTGCCTTCAACACCCTGGTGCTGGACCCGGCCAGCGGTCAGGTGAAAAAACATGACCGCTACACCGACAAATCCTTCAAGGCCCAGCTGCTGCAGAGCGTCTACGCCCTGCACGTGGGCGAATACTTCGGCCTGCCGGGGCGCATCATCGTCACCATCGCCAGCCTGACCATGCCGCTGTTCTTCGTCACCGGCTGGTTGCTGTACCTCGACCGCCGCCGCAAGAAGCGTCAGGTACGCGCCGCCCGTGGCAACGTCACCAGCAACACGGCCAGTGGCGACAGCTGGCTGATCGGCTTTGCCAGCCAGAGTGGCCTTGCCGAACAACTGGCCTGGCAGAGCGCCGGCCAGTTGCAGGCGGCCGGCCTGCCGGTGCAGGTGCGCGCCCTGGCCGAACTGGGTGAAGACGACCTGCGCCAGGCCCGCCGTGCGCTGTTCGTGGTCAGCACCTTCGGCGACGGCGAAGCCCCCGACAGCGCCCGCGCCTTCGAGCGCAAGGTGCTCGGCCAGCCCTGGGCGCTGAACAACCTCAACTATGCCCTGCTCGCCCTCGGTGACCGCCAGTACCCGCACTTCTGCGGCTTCGCCCGCCGCTTGCAGGCATGGCTGGGTGAGCGCGGTGCCAGCAGCGCGTTCAGCCCGGTGGAAGTGGACAACGCCGACCAGGCCGCGCTGCAGCAGTGGCAGCAGGAACTGGCGCAACTGACCGGCGCCCAGCCGGCGGCCGCCTGGCAGCCGCCGAGTTTCGGCAACTGGTCACTGGTGCGCCGTGAACTGCTCAACCCGGGCAGCCAGGGCCAGCCGGTGTACCTGCTCGGCCTGCGACCGCAAGCGCCCGCCAGCTGGGAAGCCGGTGACCTGGTGGAGATCCTGCCGCTCAACGGCCAGCCAAGGATCGAGGCCTTCCTCGATGGCATGGCGCTGGACGCCGGGGCCAAGGTGCAGGTGAATGGCCTGGGCGAAACCCTCGCCCAGGCCCTGGCTGGCCGCCAGTTGCCGACCCGTCGCGATCACCTGATCGGCTTGCAGCCGCAAGCGCTGGTCGATGCATTGGTGCCGATCGGCAGCCGCGAGTACTCGATCGCCTCGATCGCCAGCGATGGCGTACTGGAGCTGATCGTGCGCCAGGAACGCCACGCCGATGGCAACCTGGGCCTGGGTTCCGGCTGGCTGACCGAATACCTGCCGCTGAACGGTACGCTGAGCCTGCGCTTGCGGCGCAACAGCAGCTTCCACCTGCCGGAAACGGCTGCACCACTGGTGTTGATCGGCAACGGCACCGGCCTGGCCGGCCTGCGCAGCCTGCTCCGTGCGCGGGTGAATGCGGGCGAGCAGCGCAACTGGCTGCTGTTCGGCGAGCGTAACCGCGCCCATGACCTGCTGTGTGGCAGCGAGCTGCAAGGCTGGCTGGACAGCGGCGACCTGGCACGTCTGGACCTGGCATTTTCGCGGGACCAGGCGGAGAAGGTGTATGTGCAGGATGTGTTGCTGCAGCAGGCTGAAGAGTTCAAGCGCTGGGTCGCGGATGGCGCCTGTGTGTATGTCTGTGGCAGCCTGCAAGGGATGGCGGCGGGAGTGGATGCGGCGCTCAACGGTATCCTCGGGGAGGCCACTGTGCAGCAGCTTATCGAGGATGGGCGGTATCGGCGGGATGTGTACTGATCGGAGACTGATGTAACCAGCACCGGCCTCTTCGCGGGTAAACCCGCTCCCACAGGGTCCTCACAGATTTTGAATACTGTGCGGTACCTGTGGGAGCGGGTTTACCCGCGAAGTGGCCGGTACAGGCTGTCAGTGCAGCTCGAAGGTATCGGCATCCAGGTTGGCCGGGAACTTGGCCCGGTAGGCCGCCAGCTCCGCCGCGCTCAACACCGCGGTAAACACCCCGTCGGCCTCCCCGGCGCTGAGCAGGCTCTCGCCCTGGAAGTCCAGCACCTGGCTGTCGCCGGAATAGGCAAAGCCCTTGCCATCGGTGCCCACCCGGTTCACCGCCGCCACATAGCACAGGTTCTCGATACCCCGCGCCGGCAACAGCCGGTTCCAGTGCTGGCGGCGCGCAGCCGGCCAGTTGGCGGTGTACAGCAACAGGTCGGTGTCCTGGGCATCGCGGCTCCACACCGGGAAGCGCAGGTCGTAGCAGATCAACGGACGAATCCGCCAGCCCTTGAGCTCGAACTGCACCTGGCGCTCGCCCGGTGTGTAATGCTTGTGCTCGCCGGCCATGCGGAACAGGTGGCGCTTGTCGTAGTGCAGGACTTCGCCATCCGGCCGCGCCCACAGCAGGCGGTTGCGGTGGCTGCCATCGGCGGCCTGGATAATCACGCTGCCGGTAATTACCGTGTCGTACTTCTTCGCCTGGGCCTTCAGCCATTTGTAGGTCGGGCCATTCTCCGGCTCGGCCAGGCTCTCGGACTGCATCGAGAAGCCGGTGGTGAACATTTCCGGCAAAATCACCAGGTCCACTTCGCCCACCTGCTCCAGCAGCACTTCGAAGTGCGCATGGTTGGCCTCGCGGTCGTGCCAGGCCAGGGTGGTCTGCACCAGGGCGACTTTCAGGTTCGGCAGTGTGCTCAGATCGCGCATAGTCTTTCCGCTGCCTGACGCAGCGTCTCCTCTCGTTTGGCAAAGCACAGGCGGACCAGGCGTTGCTCGGGGATGGGTTGCTGGTAGAACACCGACACCGGGATGGTCGCCACGCCGTGCTCACGGGTCAGCCACAGCGACATGTCGACATCGTTCAGGTCCGGGCGGATCTGCGAATAGTCCACCAGCTGGAAATAGGTACCCGCCGTGCGGGTGAAACGGAACCGCGAGCCCTCCAGCAAGCCGCAGAACAGGTCACGCTTGGCCTGGTAGAAGGCCGGCAGTTCATCGATATGCTCGGGGTGCTCGGCCATGAAATCGGCCAAGGCGCACTGCAGCGGGGTCACGCCGCAGAAGTTCACGTACTGGTGCACCTTGCGCAGCTCGGCGCTCAGCGCCGGCGGGGCAATCACGTAGCCGGTCTTCCAGCCGGTAACGTGGTAAGTCTTGCCGAACGAGCTGACCACGAAGGCACGCGGGTACAGCTGCTCGTGGGCCAGCACGCTGGCATGGCGCACACCGTCATACACCAGGTGCTCGTAGACCTCGTCGCTGACCAGGTAGATATCGCGATCAGCGATAAACCGGGCCAACTGGTCGAGGTCTTCTCGGGTAATCAGCGCGCCGCTGGGGTTGTGTGGCGAATTGAGGATGACCATGCGCGTACGCGGGCTGAGGGCATCGCTGAACTTCTGCCAGTCGATGCGGAAATCGCCGTCGCTCAGCTGTACATGCACGCAGCGGCCACCGGCCAGTTCCACGGACGGCTCGTAGCTGTCGTAGCAAGGGTCGAAGACAATCACTTCATCGCCAGCCTGTACCACTGCCTGGATGGCACAGAAGATCGCCTCGGTGGCGCCTGGTGTAATGGTCACTTCCTGATCGGCATCCACCTGTGCACCATACAGCCGCGCGACCTTGGCCGCCACCTGCTGGCGCAGGGCCGGCAGGCCGGTCATCGGCGAATACTGGTTATGCCCGGCGGCTACATGCCGGCCGACTGCATCGAGCAGCGCCTGCGGGCCGTTGAAGTCGGGGAAACCTTGCGACAGGTTGAGCGCGCCCGTCTGCACGGCGAGCTGGGACATGGTGGTAAAGATGGTCGTGCCGACATTCGGCAGTTTGCTGCGAATCATGGAGCCCTCTTTCCTGGGGTGTATCCGGCACGGGGTGGAGTCCGAGCATAGCGGATCGAGCGGTCAGGAAAAAGGTTGAAACAATAGGGGGATTTGCGCTGGATCAAAGGGCCTGTTCGCGGGTAAACCCGCTCCCACAGGTACTGCACAGCATTCGAAAACTGTGTGGGACCTGTGGGAGCGGGTTTACCCGCGAAGAAGCTGACGCGGAATCAGCGCTTGTCGCGGCGCTTCTTCTCGGCCTTCTTGTGGTGCGACATCAGGCGGCGCTTCTTGTTGACCTGGCGGTCGGTGAGGGTGTTCTTCTTGCCCTCGTACGGGTTCTCACCGCCCTTGTACTCGATGCGGATCGGCGTACCGACCAGCTTGAGGACGCGGCGGTAGGTGTTCTCCAGGTAACGCGAGTACGACTTCGGAATCTTGTCGGTCTGGTTGCCGTGGATCACGATCAGCGGCGGGTTGGCACCGCCGAGGTGGGCATAGCGCAGCTTGATGCGGCGGCCGTTGACCAGCGGTGGCTGGTGCTCGCTCACGGCATCTTCGAGGATCTGCGTCAGGCGGCTGGTCGGCCAGCGGGTGACCGCCGACTTGAACGCGGCCTGTACCGACTTGTACAGGTGGCCCACGCCGGTGCCGTGCAGGGCGGAGATGAAGTGGATGTCGGCAAAATCGACGAAGAACAACCGGCGCTCCAGCTCGGTCTTCACGTAATCGCGCTCGCCCGGCTCCATGCCGTCCCACTTGTTCAGGGCGATGACGATGGCGCGGCCGGCTTCCAGGGCGAAGCCCAGCAGGTTCAGGTCGTGGTCCACCACACCTTCGCGGGCGTCCATGACGAAGATCACCACGTTGGCGTCCTTGATCGCCTGCAGCGTCTTCACCACCGAGAACTTCTCGACTTCCTCGTGGATCTTGCCGCGCTTGCGCACGCCAGCGGTGTCGATGAAGGTGTACTTCTCGTCATCGCGCTCGAACGGGATGTAGATACTGTCGCGGGTGGTGCCCGGCTGGTCGTACACCACCACACGCTCTTCGCCGAGCATGCGGTTGACCAGGGTCGACTTGCCGACGTTGGGGCGACCGATGATGGCGATCTTGATGCCATCCTTTTCGCTCGGGCCCGGGATGCGCACCGCTTCTTCGCCTTCGGCGACTTCGGCGTCCAGCGCTTCCTCGACCTGGTCACGCGGCAGGTGGCCGAGCACGGCCTCCATCAGCGCGTTGATGCCACGGCCCTGGGAGCCGGCCACCGGGATGGCGTTGCCCATGCCCAGCGGCGA